>DASPMF010000070.1:0-26363 GCA_035627155.1 Burkholderiales bacterium
GCCGATTGGGCCTACGGTAGAATCCCGGCACACTTCGAGGAGGAAGGACATGAGGTTTCTGACTCGCTTCATCGGCATTTTCATTGCGGCCTTCGCATTCGGCGCGCACGCCCAGAACATCTCCATCGCCACCGGCGGCACCGGCGGGGTCTATTACCCGATGGGCGGCGGCATGGCGGCAGTGCTCTCGAAGTACGTCCAGGGCATGCAGGCCACCGCGGAAGTGACCGGCGGCTCGGTCGCGAACCTGCAGCTGATCGGCACCGGCAAGCCGTACATCGCGCTCAGCATGAACGACGCGGCGCTCGACGCGCTGAAGGGCCAGGACAAGTTCACGGGCAAGCCGGTTCCGGTGCGCACGCTGATGATCCTCTACCCGAACCGCATGCACGTCGTGACCGTCGAGGGCACCGGCATCACCAAGATGTCCGACCTCAAGGGCAAGCGCGTGTCCACCGGCTCCGGCGGCAGCGCCACCGAAGTGATGGCGTTCCGCGTCATCGAAGCCTCGGGCCTCGACAAGGACAAGGACATGAAGCGCGAGCGCCTTGGCGTCGCGGAATCCGTGGCGGCGCTGAAGGACCGCAAGATCGACGCGTTCTTCTGGGTCGGCGGCCTGCCGACGGCGGCGGTCACCGACCTGGCCAACACGCCGAACATGAAGATCAAGATGATCGACCACGCGGATGCCGTTGCGGCCATGAACAAGAAGTACGGCAACCTCTACGTCGAGGACACCATCGGCAAGGACGTGTACAAGGGCATGGAGGCGGACAACAAGCAGGCCACGGTGATGAACATCCTCGTCGCCCACCAGTCCATGGACGACAAGACCGCCTACAACATCGTGAAGACCATCTTCGAGAAGAAGGACGAGCTGGTGCGCGTCCACAAGGAAGCGGAGAACTTCAAGCTCGAGAACCAGAAGGCGTCCGCCTCGGCGCTGCCGTGGCACCCGGGCGCGGTCAAGTACTACGCGGAGAAGGGCATCAAGATCCAGTAGCGCGCCCGAGCGGCACAAAAGCCCCGACCAGCATGCTGGCGGGGCTTTTTAGTTGAGAGGGGGAGAAATGAGCGAGGCCGCCCGGCTGCACCAGCCTTCCGCGGAGGTGAGCGAGGAGGCCCTCAAGCGCGCCGAGGAGATGATCGAGCGCGAGGAGGGCGTCCACAACAAGCTGACCGGCTGGATGGCCGGCTTCGTCGCCGTGGTGGCGGTCGTGATGTCGCTGTTCCACCTGTACACGGCCTATGCGATCGTGCGGCCCGAGCACCTGCGCTCGACGCACGTCGCGTTCGTGCTGCTCCTTACCTTCCTCGTGTTTCCCGTCGCCAAGCGCTTCCGCCACCGCGTGATGTGGTGGGACTGGCTGCTCGCGGCCGCCGGCGTGGCGAGCGCGGTCTACCTCATCATGGGCGGCGACGACTTCTTCGACCGCTCGATCGTCCCGGACGACTGGGACATCGTGTTCGGCGTGGGCCTCGCGCTGCTCATCCTGGAGGCGATGCGCCGCACCACGGGCTGGGTGATGCCGATCGTCACGACCTGCTTCCTGCTTTACGCGCTGTTCGGCGCGTACCTGCCTGCTCCCTGGACGCACAAGGGCTACGAGATCCCGCGCCTGGTCGGCCACATGTACATGACGCTGGAGGGCATCTACGGCACGGCCGTCGCCGTGTCGTCCTCGCTCATCATCCTGTTCACCATCTTCGGCGCGGTCCTGCAGTATTCCGGCGCGGGCAAGTTCTTCATCGACTTCTCGTTCGCGGTGATGGGCGGCAAGCCGACCGGCGCCGGGCGCACGGTGACCCTGGCGTCCTTCCTCCTCGGCGGACCTTCCGGGTCCGGCGTCGCGACGACGGTGACGCTAGGCGCGGTCGCGTGGCCGATGCTGAAGAAGGTCGGATACAGCCGCAATGCGGCCGGCGGATTGCTGTCCGCGGGCGGGCTCGGGGCGATCATCTCGCCTCCGGTGCTCGGCGCGGCCGCCTTCCTCATCGCCGAGTTCCTCAAGATCTCCTACCTCGACGTGCTGCTGATGGCGGTCATCCCGACCGGCCTGTTCTACCTCACGCTGTTCATCATGGTGGAGATCGACGCCCGCAAGTTCGCCATGAAGGACGTGGCCTTCGACCAGATCGAGTCGGCCTGGTCGCTGACGAAGAAGTACTGGTACCACTTCCTTTCGCTGGTCTCGATCATCGGTTTCATGCTGATGGGCTTCTCGCCCGAGCTGTCGGTTTTCTGGGCGACGGTCGTCGCCGCCGGCACGAGCCTTCTTCGCCGCGACACCTCCCTCATTCCCTATGATGCCGTCTCCGGGCGCGCGCCGATCGTGCAAGGATTGCTCGGGTCGGGGCTCATCCAGGCGCTGAAGGGGGGATCCATCGCGGTGCTGAACGTCGCGGCGACCTGCGCCGGCGCCGGGCTCATCGTCGGCGTCGTGACGCTCACCGGCCTGGGACTCAAGTTCAGCTCGATCGTGCTCGCCTACGCCGGCGGCTCGCTCCTCCTGACCGCCATCTATACCGCGCTCATCGTGTGGATCGTGGGCCTTGCCGTGCCGGTCACCGCGAGCTACATCATCTGCGCGGTGATCGCCGCGCCGGCGCTCATCGCGCTCAAGGTCCCCGAGTTCGCGGCGCACATGTTCATCTTCTACTACGCCGTGCTCTCGGAAGTGTCGCCGCCGACCGCGCTGTCGCCCTTCGCCGCCTCGGCGATCACCGGCGGCGGGCCGTACAAGACGACGCTCGAATGCTGGAAGTACTGCCTGCCCGCGTTCCTCGTGCCGTTCATCTTCGTCCTCGATCCGGCGGGCACGGGGCTGCTGCTCACGGGCTCCTTCAAGACGCTGGCCACCGCCAACTGGCTGTCGATCGCCTATCTCACCTTCACCGCCGCCGTCGGCATCCTTGCGCTCGCCGGCGCATTCCAGGGCTGGCTGATCTGGAAGATGAGCCTGGTCGAGCGCGCCCTGCTGCTCGTCGCCGGCATCGTGCTGGTCTACCCCGGCACGACGGCCAACATCGTCGGCTACTCGATCGTCGCCATCGTCGTCGCAAGCCAGTTCCTGTGGAGGTCTCGTGTCAAGCCTGCCTAGTCCCGACTGGCCCGCCGGCCTGCACGCCGAGCTGAAGGCCGCCGGAATCCGCATCGTCGGTTTCGTGCCCGACGGCGGGCACAAGCGGCTCATCGAGCTGTGCCTGGCGGACAAGTCCATGAAAACCATCGTCCTGAGCACGGAGGAAGAGGGCATCGGCCTGGCGGCCGGCGCCTGGCTGGGCGGCGAGAAGGCGGTGCTGCTGATGCAGTCGAGCGGCGTGGGCAACGTGGTGAACGTGATCGGCATGAACAAGGAATGCCGCTTCCCGCTCGTCTCGCTCGTCACCATGCGCGGCCACGAGGGCGAGTTCAATCCGTGGCAGGTGCCGATGGGGCAGGCGACGCGCTCGGTGCTCGAGGCGATGGGCACCATCGTCCACGAGGCCGCGAGCGCGGCGGAGGTCGTGCCCACGGTCAATGCCGCCTTGCGGCTTGCCTACAACAGCTACGCGTCCGTGGCGGTGCTGATCGCCCAGCGCGTCATCGGCATCAAGAGCTTCCAGGACCAGACGGAAAAATGAGCGAAAAATGAACGCGACCCTCCACCGCCGGGACGTCGTCAGCACGCTGCTGAAGGATCGCAAGGACCTGCTGGTGGTCGCGGGGCTCGGCTCCACCGCCTGGGACATCACCGCCGCGGGCGACCATGAGCTCAGCTTCCCGATGTGGGGCGCCATGGGGCAGGCCGCGATGATGGGCCTCGGTCTGGCTCTCGCGCAGCCTAAGCGCCGCGTCCTCGTCATCACCGGCGACGGCGAGATGCTGATGGGCCTTGGCGCGCTCGCCACCATCGGCGTGCAGCAGCCGGCCAACCTCACGATCGCGGTGATCGACAACGGTCGCTACGGCGAGACCGGCATGCAGGCCACGCACACCGCGAGCGGCGTGGACCTCGCGGGGATCGCAAAGGCTTCCCTTTTCAGGAATTGCCTGGTCGCCACGCGAGCGGACGACGTGGAGAAGGCGCGCGGCCTCGTCCACGAGGCGCAGGGCCCGAACTTCGTCACGGTCAAGGTCGTCGCGGAGAAGATTCCGCTGGTCCTGCCGCCGCGGGAAGGCGCGCTGCTCAAGGCCCGCTTCCGGCGCGCGCTGCTCGGGCCGACTGCCGACAGCATCTAGAGGCGCCATGGAGAAGATCCGCATCCAGTTCACGTTGTTCTCCGCCTTCTATTCGCCGCTCATCTCGACGATGTCGGGCGGGTTCCTGCGCGCCGAGGGCCTCGACCCGGAGTGGTCGGTCTCGCCGCCGGGCGTGTCGGCGCTCGCGGCGCTGAAGGACGGCAGCGCGCACGTCGTGCAATCGGCGCTCAGCCAAGGCTTTGCCACGCTCGACGCAGGCAAGACGCCGGAAGCGGTGCACTTCGCCCAGGTGAACGAAATGGACGGGTTCTTCCTGACCGCGCGCCAGGCGGATCCCGCGTTCTCCTGGAAAAAGCTCGAAGGCGCGGAGCTGGTCACCTTCAAGGGCGGCCAGCCGAGCGCCATGCTGCGGTATGCCTGCCACCGGGCCGGCGTCGACTTCGCGAAGATCAAGCTCGTCTGCCCCGGCGGCCCGGCGGAGATCGATAAGGCATTCCGCGCCGGCCAAGGGCAGTACGTCCACCAGCAGGGCCCGTATCCCCAGCAGCTGCAGGCCGACGGCGTCGGCCACGTGGTCGCCGAAGTCGGCAGGCAGATCGGGCCGTGCGGTTTCTCGAGCCTTGCGGCGACCCACGGATGGCTCGCCAGCGACATGGCACGCGCTTTCATGCGCGCCTATCGCAAGACGCGGCGCTACATGAACGAGGCTTCAGCCGTCGAAATCGCGCGCGCCCAGAAGCCCTACTTCCCGGCGATCGACGAGAAGGTGCTGGCTGACTGCATCGCGACCTACCAGAGGCTCGGCTGCTGGACGCCGCACGTCGAGATCACGCAAGCCGCCTACGAGCGCACGCTCGACATCTTCGAGTACAACAGCCTGCTCAAGGCGCGCTATCGCTATGAGCAGGTCTGCGCGCTGCCCCCGGCCTAGCCGACGTGCTTGCGGAAGAACTCCAGCGCCCGCTGCCGCGCTAGCCTGGAGGCTTCAGCGTTGTAGGAGCCGCGCTGGTCGCAGTTGAAGCCGTGCCCGGCATCGGCATAGAAGTGACCCTGCACCTCCGGGTGCTTGGCCAGGATCTCCTTCGCCTGCTCAGGCGTCGGGCTCTGGTCCTTCTCCCCGAAATTGCACATTACCGGGATCTTCGGCTTCTCGTCCTTGAAGCCCGGCATCCCGCCGCCGTAATAGGGAACGGAGGCAGCGAGCCCCGCCGTACGCGCCGCGGCGACCCACGCCACGGTGCCGCCCCAGCAGTAGCCGACGATGCCGACCTTGCCCGCTTTCTTCGCTTCCGCAACGGCCGCATCCACGTCGAGCAGCGTCTGCTTCCAGTCGAGCTTCTGCATCATGGCGATGCCGGCCTGGACCTCGGGCTGGGAATACCCGGTGTCGTAGCCGCGCTGCAGGCGGTCGAACATCGCGGGCGCGATGGCGAGGTACCCGTCCGCCGCATAGCCGTCGGCGACCGACTTGATATGGCTGTTGACGCCGAAGATCTCCTGGATCACGACGATGGCGCCGCGCGGCCTTCCCGCCGGCTCGGCGACGTAGGCGGCGAGCTTGTGTCCGTCCGAAGCGGTCAGGTCGATCATCTTGCCCATGGTTACAATCCTTTCATGAAGAAAAGCGCGCAGACGCTGCACCAGCTGGCGCGCACGGCCCTCGAGAAGGCCGGCGCACATTCTAAGATGGCCGACGCGGCCGCCGCGCATCTCGTTCGCGCGGAGACGCAGGGCTTGCCCACGCACGGCATGTCGCGCGTGCCGTTCTACTGCGGCATGCTGCGCAACGGCCGCACCGACGGCGCCGCACAGCCGGAGATGGTGGCTGACCACGCAGCGGTGTGCCTGATCGACAATCGCGACGGCCTGCCGTACGTGTCGGCGCAATGGGCGATCGAGGAGGTGATCCAGCGCGCGCGGCGCAACGGCATCGCCTTCGCCGGAATCCGGAACAGCGCGCACGCCGGCGTCCTCGGCATCCATCTCGAGGCGGTCGGCAAGGCCGGCCTGGTGGGCTTCGCGTTCACCAACTCGCCGGCAGCGATCCCCGCATGGGGCGGCAAGAAGGGCCTTTTCGGCACCAATCCGGTGGCGGCGATCTTCCCGCGCCGCGACGCCGATCCCCTGGTCATCGACCTCGCGCTCACCACCGTCGTGCGCGGCAAGATCATGCTGGCGATGAAGCGCGGCGAGAAGATCCCCGAGGGCTGGGCGCTGGACCGCCACGGCAAGCCTACGACCGATCCTAAGGAAGCGATCGAGCAGGGCAGCCTGTTCCCGATCGGCGGCGTGAAGGGCGCGATGCTCGCGCTGATGTTCGAGCTCATCTGCGCCTCGCTCACCGGGGCGGCGATCGGCAGCGAGGCGGACTCGTTCTTCTCGGAGCAGGGCAACCGCCCGCGCATCGGCCAGGCTTTCATCGCCGTGGATCCGGCGCAGCTCGCCGGAATGGACCGCTACTTCGAGCGGGTGAACACCCTGGTCGCCGCGATGCAGGCCGACCCGGAGGTGCGCCTGCCGGGCGCGCGCCGGTTTGCGTCCGAGCGCGCTTCGCGCGACGGCATCGAAGTCCCCGACGATCTGCTGGCGCAGATCGAGAAGCTGTGTTCGACGTAGTCATCCCGTTCCCGAAGATGAACGTCGCGGTCGCGACGCGCGACGGGCGCATCGTCGAGATCCGCTACCTGCCGCCCGCCGCGCCGGCCGTGGCGCCGAAGAACCCGCTCGCCGAACGGGCGGCGCGCCAGCTCGAACGCTATCGCGAGGATCCGGACGCGGGGTTCGACCTGCCGCTCCACGTGGAAGGCACGCCGTTCCAGGTCGCGCTCTGGGAGGCGCTGTGCCGCATTCCGCGCGGCAAGACCCAGACTTACGGCGCGCTCGCCCGCCAGCTCGGCCCGGAGGCGAACCCGCGCACCGTTGGGCAGGCGTGCGGCGACAACCGCCTGCCCATCGTGATCCCATGCCATCGCGTCGTCGCGGCCGACGGGCTCGGCGGCTTTGCGCACTCGACCGGCGGCTATCTCCTGGAAGCCAAGCGTTGGCTCCTCCTGCACGAAATCGGCGCGGACGCCTTCGAGCTGACGTCCTGAACGGCGAAGGAGTCGGCGCGCTGGGCGAAGCGAACGCGGCGCTCCTCGACGCGTTCGCCGACGCGCTGTGGCTGGAGGACGGCTTGTCGAAAAACACCATCTCCGCCTACCGCGCGGACCTCGAGCAGCTCGCCCGCTTCTCCGACAAGCCGCTGACCGCGCTCGGCGAGCAGGATCTCTTCGCTTTCCTCGCCTCCCGGCGCGGACGGGCGTCGAGCGCCGCGCGCCGGGTATCGACGCTGAAGCGCTTCTTCCAGTACTGCGTGCGCGAGCGGCGCATGCCGGCCGATCCGACGCTGAACCTCGATCCGCCGAAGCGGGCGCCGCGCTTCCCGAAGACGCTTTCCGAAGCGGACGTCGAGGCGCTGCTCGCCGCCCCGGATCCGTCGACCCCGCTCGGGCTACGCGACCGCGCCATGCTCGAGACGCTGTACGCGACCGGGTTGCGCGTCTCCGAGCTCGTGGCGCTGAAGACGTTCGAGGTGAACCTCGACGCCGGCGTGGTGCGCGTCATGGGCAAGGGCTCGAAGGAGCGGCTCGTGCCATTGGGGGAGATGGCGGTCGACTGGATCGCGCGCTACAAGCTGGCGCGAAACGGATCATCCGATACGCTGTTCCTCACCTCGCGCGGCGCCGGCATGACGCGGCAGGCGTTCTGGCACCTGATCCGCCGCTACGCCGCGCGTGCGGTTCCGGGTCGGAAACTCTCGCCGCACGTCCTGCGCCATGCTTTTGCGACGCACCTGATCAACCACGGCGCCGACCTGCGGGTTGTCCAGCTGCTGCTGGGCCACGCGGACATCTCGACCACGCAGATCTATACCCACGTCGCCCGCGAGCGTCTCAAGGCGCTTCATGCGCGGCACCATCCCCGTGGCTGACACGCCGGCCACCGTGTTCCTGAAGGCGCGCGGCGTGCGCTTCACCGTGCATGAGTACGCGTACGTCGAGCATGGCGGGACGGAAGTGTCGGCGCGCGAGCTGGGCGTGCCCGAGCACGAGATCGTCAAGACGCTCGTCATGCAGGACGAGCAGGCGAAGCCGCTCATCGTGCTCATGCACGGCGACCGCAAGGTCTCGACGAAGAACCTGGCCCGCCAGGCCGGAAGGAAGCGCATCGAGCCGTGCAAGCCCGAGGTGGCGCAGCGCCACTCCGGCTATCAGGTGGGCGGAACGTCGCCCTTCGGCACGCGCAAGCCGCTTCCGGTCTTCATGGAGCGCAGCATCGCCGCCTTGCCGAGCATCTACATCAACGGCGGCCGGCGCGGCATGCTGGTGCGGATCGATCCCGCCGAGCTGGTGCGCGTCCTGGCCCCGCAGCTCGTCGAGGCGGCCCTCGAAGACTAGGGCGCGCGGCGCTCGATCCTGACGCCCACCAGCCCGGCGCCGCGCAACACGCCGAGCTTGGCTACGGAGACGGTGACGGAGGCGGCCTGGAACTCGGCGATGATCGCGCGCGCGACCCGGTCGGCGAGCGCCTCGACGAGGTTGTAGTGATGCCCGGTGGCGATTTCGCGCACTCGCGCGGCGACCTTGTCGTAGTCGATGCAATCCGCGACGCGATCGCTGGCGAACACGGCTTCGTTCGCGATGCCGATCTCGACGTCGAAGGTGAGCGTCTGCGGCGCGTAGCGCTCGCGCTTGTGAAAGCCGATGAGGGCGTCCACGCGCAGGTCGCGGATGAAGATCGAGTCCATGGGGCGCGCCGATTATAGAATCCCGGCGTGGACCTGACGCTCAGTCTTGCCGTGGCCGCGATCGCGGGTTACCTCCTCGGGTCCCTGTCCTTCGCCATCGTGGTGAGCCGCGTGTTAGCGCTGCCCGATCCGCGCAGCTACGGCTCCAGGAATCCCGGCGCCACGAACGTGCTGCGCTCGGGCAGCAAGGCGGCCGCCGTGCTTACCCTCGTCGGCGATGCCGGAAAGGGATGGCTCGCGGTCTGGCTGGCCTGGATTGCTACCGGCAACCTTGTGGTCGCCGCCGTGGCGGGCCTTGCCGCCTTCGTCGGGCACCTCTTTCCGGTGTTCTATCGCTTCGCCGGCGGAAAGGGCGTGGCGACCGCCGCGGGGGTGCTGCTCGCGCTCGACTGGCGCGTGGGCCTCGGGACGATCGCCACGTGGCTCATCATCGCCGCCTTCCTGCGCTATTCATCCCTTGCCGCCTTGATCGCCGCCGTGTTCGCGCCGCTTGCGGCGCTGTTCGTCCTCGGTCCCGGCCTTCCCGCGCTCGCGGTGCTCGTCATGGCGGCCCTGCTCGTCTGGCGGCACAAGCAGAACATCTCGCGCCTTCTCTCCGGGACCGAGCCCAGGCTCGGCGCTAAGAAGACGGCGTGAGCTCCCAGCGCGGCCGGACGGTGAATCCGGAGGCGCTCTTCTCCCCCGCAAGGCGAAGCGAGGCCGCGAAGGCGATCATCGCGCCGTTGTCCGTGCACAGCTCCGGCGCCGGATAGAACACGCTTGCGCCGCGGCGCGCGGCCTGCGCGTCGAGCGCCGCCCGCAGCTGGCGGTTCGCGCCTACGCCGCCCGCGACGACAAGCCGCTCCAATCCGGTTGCGTCCAGGGCCTGCATGCATTTGCCGACGAGGACATCCACGACCGCCTCCACGAACGCGCGCGCCACATCCGCGTGCGACGGCGAGCCGCTCTTGACGAGGGTGAGGACGGCCGTCTTCAAGCCCGAGAAGCTGAAATCAAGGTCACCACTTCCGAGCATGGGACGCGGCAGGCGGTACCGACCGGCAACGCCCTGCTCGGCGAGCGCGGAAACCGCAGGACCGCCCGGATAGCCCAGGCCGAGCAGCTTGGCGGTCTTGTCAAAGGCCTCGCCGGCGGCGTCGTCCTGCGTTTCCCCGAGAAGGCGATAGTCGCCGACGCCTTGAACCCGCATCAGCTGGGTATGGCCGCCCGAGACGAGCAAAGCAACGAAAGGGAAGGCGGGGGCGGGCTCGCCAAGGAGGGGCGACAGGAGATGCCCTTCCAGGTGGTGGACGCCGATGGCCGGCACCGCAAGCGAGGCGGAGAGCGCGTGCGCAAACGACGCGCCGACAAGCAGCGCTCCCGCAAGTCCCGGGCCTTCGGTGTAGCCGATGGCCCTCACGTCCTGCACGCTGCGCCCGCACCGGCGCAGCAGGTCCCGGGTGAGCGGCACGAGCCGCCGTACGTGGTCGCGTGAAGCGAGCTCGGGCACGACGCCGCCGTACGCCTCGTGCATCGCGACCTGGGAATGGACGAGATGGCCGAGCAGGCGCGCCTCGCCACCGTCATACAGCGCGACCCCGGTCTCATCGCAAGAGGTCTCGATCCCGAGGGTGAGCATGCGGTTCATTCTGATACAATTCAGCCCCTTTTTGAGGCGAGGGCTGGATGCCGACCGTAAGAGTCAAGGAAAACGAGCCGTTCGAGGTCGCGATGCGGCGCTTCAAGCGCACGGTCGAGAAGACCGGGCTCCTGACGGAGCTTCGCTCGCGCGAGTATTACGAAAAGCCGACCGCGGAGAGGAAGCGCAAGCTTGCCGCAGCGGTCAAGCGCCATCACAAGCGCCTGCGCAGCCAGATGCTGCCGCAGAAGATGTACTGATTCACCCGCACTGACCCTCAAGCAGACAATCCACGACGACGTGAAGGCGGCGATGCGCGCCAAGGATGCTGCGCGCCTGTCCACGTTGCGCCTGCTCACCGCGGCGATGAAGCAGAAGGAAGTGGACGAGCGCGCCGAGCTGGGCGACGCCGAAGTCCTCGCCATCCTCGAGAAGATGATCAAGCAGCGGCGCGAGTCCATCGCCCAGTTCGAGAAGGCTTCGCGCCAGGATCTCGCCGACAAGGAGAAGGCCGAGATTGCCGTGCTGGAGGCCTACCTCCCCCAGAAGATGTCGGAAGCCGAGGTGCAGGCCGCGATCGCGGCCGCCATCGCCGAAAGCGGCGCCTCCGGAATCAAGGACATGGGCAAGGTCATGGCGGCGCTCAAGCCGCGCCTTGCCGGCCGCTCCGACATCGGCGCCGCCTCCGCCCTAGTAAAAGCCAAGCTGTCTGCATGACAATCCGGGGGTGATCCCGGATTCATTCAAGCAGGATCTGCTCAATCGGGTCGACATCGTGGATGTCGTCTCGCGCTACGTCCAGCTGAAGAAGGGCGGCGCCAACTACCTCGGCCTGTGCCCCTTCCACGGCGAGAAGACCCCTTCCTTCACGGTCAGTCCGGCCAAGCAGTTCTATCACTGCTTCGGTTGCGGCGAGCACGGCAACGCCATCGGCTTCCTGATGGCCTACGGCGGCATGGGTTACATCGACGCGGTGAAGGAGCTCGCTGCGTCCGTCGGCATGCAGGTCCCCGACGAGCGGCCCAGGACCCAGGACGAGATTGCGCGCGAGGAACGGGCAACCGACCTCTACGGCGTGATGGAGAAGGCGATGGCTTTCTATCGCGCCGAGCTGAAGAAAGCGCCTCGCGCCGTCGAGTACCTGAAGAACCGCGGCCTGACCGGAGAAATTGCCGCCCGGTTCCGGATCGGCTATGCACCGGACGGCTGGCAGGGCCTCAAGTCCGCCTTTTCGCAGTACGAAGACAAGGCGCTCGTGGAAGCGGGACTGGTGATCGAGAACGAGGGCAAGCGCTACGACCGGTTCCGCGACCGCGTGATGTTCCCCATCTTCAACGCGCGCGGCGCGGTGATCGGTTTTGGCGGCCGCGTGATGGGCGAGGGAGAACCCAAGTACTTGAATTCGCCTGAGACCCCGCTGTTCGAGAAGGGCCGTGAGGTCTACGGCCTGGTCCAGGCGCGCGACGCGATCCGAGTTGCGGGTCGCGTACTGGTCGTCGAAGGGTACATGGACGTCGTGGCCCTGGCCCAGTTCGGAGTCGGGTATGCGGTCGCGACGCTGGGTACCGCCACGACGCCCATCCATGTCGCCAAGCTCCTTCGCCTTACCGACGAGATCGTTTACGCCTTCGACGGCGATGCCGCCGGCCGGAAAGCGGCCTGGAGGGCGCTCGAGACTACGCTGCCGGTTGCTCCGGACAACAAGCCGATCAAGTTCCTCTTTCTGCCCGAGGGGGAGGACCCGGATTCGTTCGTGCGCAAGCACGGCAAGGACAAGTTCGAGGACTTGGTTGCGCGCGCCGACACCCTTTCCCAGTTCCTGTTGAGCGAGCTGCGCGCGCAGTTCAACCTCGACACGCCCGAAGGGCGGGCGCAGTTCGTTTCGGCGGCGAAGCAGCACCTGCAGAAGGTGACGGCGCCGATCCTTCGAATCCAGCTCGTGAACGCGGTTGCGGAACTCGGGCGGATGGCGGAAGAAGAGATCCGTTCGCTCTTGCAGCTGCCGGAAAGCCCACGATTCAAGCGGCCAGCGCCGGCGAAGACGTACACGGCCAGTACCAACTCGCTCGAATGGAAGGTCCTGTGTTCCCTGCTGGTCGATCTTCCGCTGGTCGTACACGTGGAGCCGTCGTTGCTGCGCACGGGCGAGCCCGAAAGCAAGGCGTTGCTCGCCATCCGGGAGATGTTCGAGTTGGACGAGGACCCGTCGGTGCGGAGAATCCTCGAGCGGCTGGAGGGCAGCCCGTTGCTGGACCCGATCCTCCAGGCGAGTCGCTATGGCGACGAGCTCGGATTCACCGAGGAAGAGGCGCGCGCGGAGATGCAGGGCGCTCTGGGCAAGCTGGATGAGATTCGGCGCAAGGCCGAGCTCGACAATCTGCTCAAGACGGGCTTGCGGTCCAAGCAGGAGCTCGCCGCCTACAACGATAAGCTGCTGGTCTATAAGCGCTTGCAAGGCGCGTTGCCGCGCGAGAACTCCGTGCGCGGATAGCGCTGGCCGGATTTTTGCTTGATCCGGTCGTCCCCGGAATACGCAAAAGCCCTTGAATGTTCAAGCTTTTGCTACAATATTCGGCTTTTCGCCAGAAGCAGCAGAGTCGCCGTCCGCACCGGGGGATTGATGGTCCAGAAGCGCAAGTCAAAGCCGAAGCTGAAGAAAATCCGAGCCGCCAAGAAGAAGGCGAGCGTCACCAAGCGCCTGAAGGTCAAGGCGCGCGCTTCCACTGCCAAAGTCCACAAGAAGCCGCTTCGCGCCGCGAAGCCTGCGGCCGCCAAGGCGGCGCCCCGCAAGGCGCTGCCCGCAAAGCCGGTCGCTGCGAAAGCGGCGCCGGCGCCCGCCGAGAAGCAGGCGAAGCCGGCCAAGACGCCGATCAAGAGCGCGAAGCAGGCGCTCGAGCTCCTCGAGGCCAAGGTCAATGAAGTGAAGTCGAAGGGCAAGGGCGGACGCGCCGGCGGCCGGCGCAGGCGCGATGAGTGGCTCATTCCGGCGGAGATGCCGAAGGAAGATGCCGAGACCCGCCGCACCCGGCTGAAGAACCTGATCAAGCTCGGCAAGGAGCGCGGATTCCTCACCTACGCCGAGATCAACGACCACCTGCCCGACGACCTGGTCGACGCGGAGCAGATCGAAGCGATTATCTCCACGTTCGGTGACATGGGCATCCAGGTCTACGATCAGGCGCCCGACCAGGAAACGCTTCTGATCGCCTCCGACGCAGCGCCCGTGGCGCAGCCGGACGAGGACGTGGAAGAACAGGCCGAGGCGGCGCTGTCCACCGTGGACTCGGAATTCGGCCGCACCACGGACCCCGTGCGGATGTACATGCGCGAGATGGGCTCCGTCGAGCTGCTGACCCGCGAAGGCGAGATCGAGATCGCGAAGCGGATCGAGGAAGGCCTGCGCCACATGATCCAGGCGATCAGCGCGTGCCCGACGACCGTGCAGGAGATCCTGGAGCTCGCGGCGAAGGTGGAAAAGGACGAGATGCGGATCGACGAGGTCGTCGACGGCCTCATCGACCCGAACGCCAAGGACGACTTCGACCCGAAGCGGGCGGAGCCGCCCGCTGCGAGCGGCGAGGACGACGAATCGGACGTCGAGGAGGACGAGGCCGAAACGGAGGAAGAGCAGAGCGCGGCCCAGACGGCCAGCCTCCTCAAGCTGAAGGGCGAGGCGCTGGAGAAATTCGCCCGCATCCGGCGTCTCTACGAAAAGATGCTCAAGGTGCTCGAGAGCAAGGGGTCGAAGGACAAGGACTACCTGCGCGTGCGCGACCAGATCTCGAGCGAGCTGATGACGATCCGCTTTACTGCGCGGACGGTCGAGCGGCTCTCGGACAGCGTCCGCAGCCTGGTCGACGAGGTGCGCCGCTACGAGCGCGCGATCCACGACATCAGCGTGGACAAGGCGCAGATGCCGCGTCAGCACTTCATCAAGATCTTCGCCGGCACGGAAGGCTCGAAGCGCTGGCTCGGGACCGAGCTCAACTCCGACCATCCATGGACCGACCAGCTGCGCCGGCTCGAGCCGTCGATCCTCGAGCTGCTCGGCAAGATCCAGGGCGTGCAGCAGAAGATCGGCATCCCGATCAAGGACCTGAAGGACATCAACAAGCAGATGTCCACCGGGGAAGCCAAGGCGCGCCGCGCCAAGCGCGAGATGACCGAGGCGAACCTCCGCCTCGTGATCTCCATCGCCAAGAAGTACACCAACCGCGGGCTGCAGTTCCTCGACCTCATCCAGGAGGGCAACATCGGCCTGATGAAGGCGGTGGACAAGTTCGAATACCGCCGCGGCTACAAGTTCTCGACCTACGCCACTTGGTGGATCCGCCAGGCCATCACGCGCTCGATCGCCGACCAGGCGCGCACCATCCGCATCCCGGTGCACATGATCGAGACGATCAACAAGATGAACCGCATCAGCCGGCAGATCCTGCAGGAGACCGGACAGGAGCCGGACCCGGCGACGCTAGCGCAGCGCATGGAGATGCCCGAAGAGAAGATCCGCAAGATCCTCAAGATCTCCAAGGAGCCGATCTCCATGGAGACGCCGATCGGCGACGACGACGACTCGCACCTTGGCGACTTCATCGAGGATCAGTCCACGCTCGCGCCCTCCGACGCCGCGACCTACGCCAGCCTGCGCGACGTGACGAAGGAAGTGCTGGACACGCTCACTCCGCGCGAGGCGAAGGTGTTGCGCATGCGCTTCGGCATCGAGATGTCCACCGATCACACCCTCGAGGAAGTGGGCAAGCAGTTCGACGTGACCCGCGAGCGCATTCGCCAGATCGAGGCCAAGGCCTTGCGCAAGCTCCGGCATCCGTCGCGCTCGGAGCGCCTCAAGAGCTTCCTCGACCAGGAAGGCTAGGCGTTCTGATATAAGAGGTCGGGGGCCGGTAGCTCAGCCGGTCAGAGCAGGGGACTCATAATCCCTTGGTCGTTGGTTCGAATCCAACCCGGCCCACCAGCAGTCAGCCGGCCTGCCAGACCGTCTCGAAGAACTCGTCCTGCACGCTGTCCACGCGATCGAGGACCTTCTGCCAGCCCCGGGGCAGGTTGTAGTTCTCCTGGGTGACGGTCATCTGGTCGGCAGGGTTCGTCCAGCGCCGCCATTGCTTCACATACACGCGGTGCTTGGTCTTCGATGCCATCAGCGCGACGTACCGGGAGATCTGCGCCCAGGTCATTTCGGCGAGCGAGCTGATGGTGAGGAAAGCGTCGAAGTAGCGGTCGGGCAGCAGGCCGAACTGGTCCGGTGCCAGGAACACGATGTCGCAGGCAGCGATTTCGTCAGCGATCTTGTCGAAGCTTTCGAACCGGCGGAAGCGGAAGACGCGCCGCTCGGGAAAAAGCCGGCTCAGGTACCACTGCGATACGAATAGCGCCGGCGGGACGTCGACGACCACGTATTGCGCCGCCCCGGTGGCGAGCAGCACGTGCCCGACGCGGCCGTAGCCGGCGCCGAGCTCGCCGATGCGCAGCCGCTTCTCGGCGGCGCCGCGGTTCCAGCCATGGAAAAGGGCGTTGCGCTCCTTGACCGAGTTGGCGAGGTCCTGGGAGATGAGCCGTCCGGCCAGCCGGGTGCGGATCGGGTTGCCCAGTTCCGGCTCGGAAAGCTGCTCGAGGATACCGTTCGGCTCGCTGTGACGCACGTGGTGCCATAGCATGCCGACGAACTTGGCATAGCGGTTTCGTACCCCCGGGTCGGCGAACGGGTTTTCCTGGAGGAAGCCCACGCGCAGCAGGGCCCAGTCTTCCAGTTCTACCTTCAGGGCCTCTGCATCCTGATGCGCGGCGTAGTAGGCGGCGACGCGCCGGTATTGGTTGTCGCCCGCGGACAAGGGGACCCAGTTGAAGTAATTCTGGTTGACCGTCCGCTTGAAGTTCTCGATGCCATGGCGCAGCAGCATGCTGTCGTTGTGCATGCTGAACTGCACCCAGAAGCCGGAGGGCCGCAGGGCCTCCTCCATCCGCGCAACATGCTCGTACATGCCGCGCAGAACGGCGATGTCCGCTTCTTTCATACGCCTCCGAAACCGTCCCCCGGCCGCCGGTCCCGCGCCGCCAGACATGCTACAGACGTAGTATGCTCGCCTCTAGATGGCTAATCTCAACCCGCTGAAGTACTGCTTTCACGGCCAGCATTCCAGGCCCCGGGCGACGTTCCGCACGCTTCCAGGCGTTCGAAACAAGCGCGCGGTGTGCTCGGAGTGCTACGAGAAGATCATGGCCGACCGCAAGCAGAAGAAGAAAGCCGCCGCGGCCGCAGGCTGAGCGCCGCGCCTAGGTCGCCGGGAGTTTCGAACCGCCGGCCTTGCGCTCCAGCAGCCTGGAGAAGTTGCCGAGCGACAGCAGGTGCATGTAAATGCGCGCAAGGATTCCCTTGCGCAGCAGGTTCTTGAGCTGCGCAGCGTTCAGGTTCTCCAGCCTCGTCTCGTTCACGCGGTGCATGCCCGTGAGGTGCATAGCTTCGCCGCCCTTGTCCTTCGGCAGCGTGGCCTGCATCGAGAACGGCTCGAGCACGCCATAGTCGGCCAGGATGGAGCACATCTCGCGCGTGCGGCCGAGGTCCGCCTCGTACTCGGACAGCAGCCGCTCGATGTCGTGCCAGCGGAGGATCGGCGTTCCACCGGCATCGAACATCGCCTCGCCGTCGGCATCGAGGTACTCCTTTCCGACGCACATGAGATGCGTGGATTGCGCGGCGCCGGGATTGTCGACGCGCGCCATGCAGAAGGGATAGCGCCTCACATACGCTGGGATGTAGACGCCCGCCTGCCACGCCGTCCCCGACACGAAGAGGTTTTCGGCGGGGCCCATGCCCAGCACGGCTACCGCGGCAAAGCTCTTCCCCTGGTCGCTGGAGGCGAAGACGAGGGGATAGTCGCGCACCACCAGCGGGAATTCGGTGTAGCTCACCGGCACGGCGTTGCTCTGCCGCACGAACGCGGGCGCCTCGCCGGCGCGAGGCAGGCGCACCTTGCTGGTCTTGTGGAAGGGAACGACTTCCGTATACCCGTACGGCGGGGCGATCTTCATCCGGCCATCTTACGGTAGAATGCGGCCCCTCTCTGGGGTGGTAGCTCAGCTGGGAGAGCGTCGCGTTCGCAATGCGAAGGTCGAGGGTTCGATCCCCTTCCACTCCACCAGATTCCTAGCGCGTCGTCATGCCGGGCGCCGTTCCGGTGCCCGGTCCTGAACTGCCGGACCCGCCGCCCGAGGCGCCGCCCGCCATGCCGCTACTCGGCGCGCCGCGTGTCGCCGGTGTCGAAGGGTCGCGTACCCGCAGACACTCCTCTCGTGCCTCGCCTTTCTGCTGCTCGCAGCGCTGGGCGGTTCGGGATTCGGCCGGTGGCTTCGGAATGGCGGGCGCGCCACTGCCAAGGCTCGTCCCCGGCGTCGCAGGTGACGTAGCCGCACCCATCTGCGCAAGCGCATTCGAGGAGGCGAACGCGAGCGCCAGAAAGCATCGTGCGTTCATGGCTGCGCTGCCGCCGGGCGCGCACCGGCCGCGCGGCGCCTTGCAATGAGCGAGCGTGCAAGCAGCGGGGCTAACGAGCGGCCATTCGCCCCGCTCCGGCGAGCGCGCTCCGCGGTCCGCGCCCTTGCGCTGCGGAGCACGGCGAGCAGCGCCGCGTGGGCGCTGCGCCCGCGCAGCCCGGCGAGCCTTCCGCTTTCGTAGCTTTCGAGCACCGCCGGATGGATGTAGCACTTGCGGCAGACCGCCGTGGTATTGCCGAGCTGCTTCGAGACCCGATCGACCGCCTCCACGATGTTGCGCTTGGCCTGCGCGGCGTTCTCGGAAGGAGCGCCGACGATTAGCGCGCGCAACGCGAGCACGGTTCCGGCCCAGGTGCGGAAGTCTTTGCTCGTGAAGTCGCTGCCCGCAGCCGCTCGGATATACGCGTTGACGTCTGTCGATTCGACCAGGCGCTGCTTTCCGTCCTCATCGACGTACTGGAACAGCTCTTCTCCGGGCAGGTCCTGCATGCGGCGCACGATGCGCGCGAGCGAGGGATCGCTCACCTCGATGCGGTGCTGGACGCCGCTCTTCCCGCGGAACTGGAAGCGCAGCCGATCGCCGCTGATGCGCACCTGGCGCTCGCGCAACGTCGTCAAGCCGAACGAGTCGTTCTCGCGCGCGTAGGCCTCGTTGCCGACGCGCATGAAGGTGGTTTCCAGGAGGCGCACGATCGCGGCGAGGATCTTCTCGCGCGGCAGTCCGGGTCGGGCGAGGTCCGCGCGCACGCGCCGGCGGATGCGCGGCAGCGCTTTCACGAACGCGCCGACGCGGTCGTACTTCGTTTCGTCGCGGGCCTCGCGCCAGCGCCGGTGGTAGCGGTACTGCTTGCGTCCGCGCGCGTCGCGCCCCGTAGCCTGGATGTGGCCGTCCGCGCTCGCACAGATCCAGACCGCCCGCCACGCGGGCGGAATGGCGAGGCTGCGAATGCGCGCCAGCGTGCCGGCATCGCGGACCGCGGATCCGTCCGCCGCAACGTACCGGAATGCGCGGCCGCTTCTGCGTCGCGCGATGCCGCGCTGCGCATCGGTGACATAGCGCAGGCCTGCATCGCGGGCGGTCTGTTTCTCGGTTTGCGCCATCGCGGCGTAGCCGCTCGCAAGCGCCATGCCGTTGCCGCAAAACGTTGACGGTACGGGCTTTTGGCACAATGGGGGCATGACCGTGGAGCCGCTGCGTGCCCTGATTCTCGAGGACGAGCCCGCTGACGCCGAGCTGGCCCTGGTCGCGTTGCGCGACGGCGGCCTCGCCTGCCTGCCCACGCTTGCCGCCGGACGGGCGGCCTTCCAGGGCGCCTTCGCCGCGCACTGCTATGACCTCGTGCTCGCCGACTATTCCCTTCCGGACTACACGGGGCTCGAGGCGCTCGAATACGTGCGGCGCACGGATTCGCTCGTGCCGTTCATCCTCGTCTCCGGCGCGATGGGCGAAGAGCGCGCCGTGGAGGCGCTGCGTGCCGGCGCCACGGACTACATCCTCAAGCACGGGCTCGCTCGCCTCGCTCCGGCGGTCCGCCGTGCCTTGGGCGAGCGGCAGGAGCGGGAACGGCATCTGGCGACGAGCCGCGCGCTCGAGTACTCGCAGGAACGCCTTCGCGCGCTTTCGCGCCGGCTGCTCGAGGTGCAGGAGGAAGAGCGGCGGCGCCTCGCCCGTGATCTGCACGACGACATCGGCCAGGCGCTCACAGCGCTGAAGATCCAGCTGGAGTCGCTGGCCCGCGCGCCCGGCGCTCGCATCGCCGGCCAGCTCGACGAATGCGTCGCCACGACGCGGCACGCGCTCGAGCGCGTGCGCCAGCTCTCCCTCAGCCTGCGGCCGTTGCAGCTGGACGACCTCGGCCTCATCGCTGCCCTGCGTTCGCATCTGGATCGCCAGGCAAGCGTGGGCAACGTCCTGCCGCATTTCGACGCCGCCGACGCGCCCCGGATGCTGCCGCCCGAGATCGAGACGGCGTGCTTCCGCGTGGCGCAGGAGGCGATCAACAACGTGCTGCGGCACGCGGCCGCGTCGAACCTGTGGGTACGCCTGTCCATGGACGGCGAGCGGCTTGCCCTCCAGGTGCGCGATGACGGTCGCGGCTTCGACCTGGAAGCTGCGCGCCGGCGGGCCGCCGCCGGGGGGAGCCTCGGCGTGGTCAGCATGGAGGAGCGGGTCGCGCTTGCGGGCGGGACTTTCGATCTGCGCACCGGGCCGGGACAAGGCACGACGATGCTGGCAACATTCCCCCTCGCAGCCGAAAACAAGACCCAGACCGCTTGAGCGCTTCCTCCGAAGAAAAGGCCCCGATCCGCGTCGTGCTCGCAGATGACCACGCGCTCGTGCGCGCCGGCATGCGCTCGCTGCTCGCCGGCATGGCGAATGTGCTGGTCATCGGCGAAGCCTCGAGCGGAGAGGAAGCGCTGTCGATCGCCGCGCGCGAGCGCCCGGACGTGGTGCTGATGGACATCGCGATGAAGGGAATGACCGGCCTGGAGGCGGCGGCACGCATTCGCGACGGGTGCCCGGGCGTGCGCGTCGTGATCCTCTCCATGCACGCCGGCGAGGAGTATGTCCTGCAGGCGCTTCGCGCCGGCGCGGTCGGTTACCTCCTGAAGGACGCCGCGACCGGGGAACTCGAGCTCGCATTGCGCAGCGTCATGCGCGGCGAGAGCTGGTTCAGTCCGGCGGTCTCCAGGCAGGTCGTGGAAGGCTACGTGCAGCGCGTGGGCGGCGAGCCGGCGGCGGACGTCCTTACCGCGCGCCAGCGCGAAGTCCTGCGCCTCGTCGCAGGCGGCAAGAGCACGAAGGAAATCGCCTTCGACCTCAATCTGTCGGTCAAGACGGTCGAGACGCACCGCGCGCAGATCATGGAACGGCTGGGAATACGGGACGTCGCAGGCCTGGTGCGGTACGCCCTGCGTACCGGGCTCGTGCCGCCGGACAGCTAAGGGATTTCCCTGCTTCCCTTAGGGGAGGCCCCGATACACGCCGCCGGTCGGGGGCCCTACGCTCGCGCAATGGACTGCCCAGACCGGCCGCGCCGCATCGCCATCGCCGACGACAGCCCGGCTTTCCTTTCCGCCGCGGCGGCCTACATCGCCACGATCCCCGGTTGCGTGGTTGCGGGGACCGCGCCGAGCGCGCACGACGCGCTCGCCCTGGTGGAAGCGGTGACACCGGACGTGCTGCTGCTCGACCTCGGTGCGGCCCCGAGCAGAGGCCTCGACATGGTTCGGCGCGTGAAGGCCGTGGCGCATGCGCCGGCCGTCATCGCGCTTTCACTGTTCCATACGCTGGAAGCGGCCGCGCAGGCGCGCTCGGCGGGCGCTGATGCCCTCATCGGCAAGGAGGCGTTCGTGAGCGGGCTGGCGGAAGTCCTGCCCAAGCTGCGGCTGCTCTAGCCGCCGGCCTTCTTCTCCAGGCGGCGGGCGAACACCGTCATCTCCTTTTCCGCCTGCTTGTCGCCTCGCGCGCGCGCGGCCTCGATGCCGCTGCGATAGGCTTGCAGCGCATCGCTGTCCCGGCCGGCATCGCCCAGCACCTTGCCGAGTGTTTTCCATGCGGCCGAGTACTTCGGATCGCGACGCACGGCCTCCTGCAGCTGCTCGATCGCCCGGTCCGGCGCGCCGGCCTTCGCGTACTCGAGCCCGAGCGAATAGCGCAGGAGCGCGCCGTCACGGGGCGTGCCGAGGAGCTTCTCCAGGTTCTCGATGGCCATGGGCTAAGATACTCCCGATGAAAAACGTCATCCACACGAAGGATGCCCCCGCCGCCATCGGTACCTATTCGCAGGCCGTGCGCGCGGGCGATACCGTCTACCTGTCCGGCCAGATCGGCCTCGACCCGGTAAGCATGCAGATGGCCGAGGGCATCGACGCGCAGACGCACCGGGTGTTCCGCAACCTCGCCGCCGTTGCGGACGCCGCCGCTCTGGACCTGTCCAGCGCCGTCAGGATGACGGTGTACCTCACCGATTTGGCGCACTTCGCGCGGGTGAACGAAATCATGGCGCAGTACCTGAAGGAGCCGTATCCGGCGCGCGCCGCGGTGGGCGTCGCGGCGCTGCCGCGCGGCGCGCTGGTGGAAATCGACGCGATCCTGCACGCCGGGTGAACGGCGAGGGGCTGGCGCGCAAGCTGGCCCGGATGGGCCTGCGCTCCGGGCTCGACCTCGTGCTGCACCTGCCGCTGCGCTACGAGGACGAGACTGCGCTGACCGATCCGGCCGCTGCGCCCCCGGGCCGGCCGGTCCTCGTTGAGGCACCCGTGCAACGCGCGGAAATCGTCTACCGCCCGCGCCGGCAGCTGATCGTGCACGCTCGCGGCCTGGTGCTGCGGTTCTTCAACTTCTACGGAAGCCAGCTCAAGCATTTCGAGCGTGCCGCGGAGAAAGGGCTTCGCGTGCGCGCGTTCGGGGAAGTGCGCTCCGGTTGGTTCGGCGCGGAAATGTCGCATCCGCGCTACCGGCTGGTGGCGGAAGGCGAGCCGCTGCCGCAGACGCTCACGCCGATCTACCCGAGCACCGCCGGCCTGCCGCAGCACGAGCTGCGCGCTCGCATCCTCGATGCGTTGAACGAGGCGCAGCTCGACGACACGCTTCCTCAGGCCGTGCGGGCGCGCTACGATCTTCCCGAATTCGGCGAGTGCGTGCGCACGCTCCACCAGCCGGCCGTGCACGAAAACCGGCTCGCCCTCGAGGAACGTACCCACGGCGCCTGGCGCCGCGTGAAGTTCGACGAGCTTCTGGCGCAGCAGATTTCCATGCGCTTCGCGTATAGCGGCCGGCGCGCCCGCAGGGCGCTGCCGCTGCGCCTGGACGGTCCGCTGCTGACGCGCTTCCTGAAGGGCCTGCCGTTTCGCCTGACCGGCGCGCAATCGCGCGTGCTGGACGAGGTGATGCGGGACCTGGCGCATCCCCATCCCATGCAACGCCTCCTGCAGGGCGACGTCGGCAGCGGCAAGACGATCATCGCCGCGCTCGCCTGCCTCGCCGCCGTGGACACCGGCGCGCAAGCCGCGGTGATGGCGCCGACCGAAATCCTC
Organism: Burkholderiales bacterium; assembly: GCA_035627155.1. Taxonomy (GTDB): domain Bacteria; phylum Pseudomonadota; class Gammaproteobacteria; order Burkholderiales; family SG8-39; genus SCGC-AG-212-J23. The sequence goes on from DASPMF010000070.1 coordinate 23,137, forward strand.
TCCGAGCAGCACTACCGCAAGTTCCGCGAGTGGCTGGAGCCGCTCGGCGTGCGCATCGCCTGGTTGCGCGGGGGGCTGGGCCGCGCCGAGAAGAAATCCGCGCTGCGGGCGATCCTGCAAGGCGATGCCCACGTGGCGATCGGCACCCATGCGCTGGTGCAGGACAACGTCGAGTTCTCCCGGCTTGCGTTGGCCGTCGTGGATGAACAGCACCGGTTCGGTGTGAAACAGCGCCTGACGCTGCGCCGCAAGGCGGTGCAAAGCGACGTGCTGCCGCACCAGCTCATGATGAGCGCAACGCCGATTCCGCGCACCCTCTCGATGACCTACTACGCGGATCTCGACGTATCGACGATCGACGAGCTGCCGCCCGGCCGCAAGCCCGTGGCGACGAAGCTCGTCTCGGCCGCGCGACGCGGCGAAGTGCTCGCCCGGATCCGCGAAGCCTGCGCCGAAGGGCAACAGGCCTACTGGGTCTGCCCGGTGATCGAGGAATCGAAGGACGGCGACCTTCAGGCCGCGCTGGACACCTTCGAGAAGCTGCGCGCGGAACTGCGCGGCATCGAGGTCGCGTTGCTGCACGGCAGGCTGCCCGCAGCGGAGAAAGCCTCGGCCATGGAGCGCTTCAAGCAGGGCGCGGCGCAGCTCCTCGTCTGCACCACCGTCATCGAGGTCGGCGTCGATGTGCCGAACGCCTCGTTGATGGTCATCGAAAGCGCCGAGCGCTTCGGCCTTGCGCAGTTGCACCAGCTGCGCGGGCGGGTCGGCCGGGGGGCGCGGGAAAGCGTCTGCGTCCTGCTCTACGAGAAGGACATTTCCGAAACGGCGCGCAGACGCCTCAAGGTGATCTACGAGAACGCCGACGGATTCGAGGTCGCCCGGCTCGACCTAGAGCAGCGCGGTCCGGGCGAGATCCTCGGCGAGCGCCAGAGCGGCGAGCCGCTCCTGCGCTTCGCCGACCTCGTCGCCGACGCCGGCCTCGTCGAGGCGGCGCGCGAAGCGGCCGCGGACCTCATCCGTTCGGATCCGAAGGCGGCCCGGGCGCACGTCAAGCGCTGGCTGAGCTCGCGCCAGGAGCTGGGCCATGCCTGAGCGGTATGCTTGGCAGGTGAACCGGACGGCGATCTTCCACCGCATCAACGCCTACGAGCGGCTCGTGCGGCTGGACAAGCCCGTTGGCGCGCTGCTGCTGCTATGGCCGACGCTCTGGGCGGTGTGGCTCGCCTCGTCGGGCCGGCCGCGGCCCGATATCGTGATCATCTTCGTGGCAGGCACTTTCCTCATGCGCTCGGCCGGGTGCGCGATCAACGACTTTGCGGACCGGCGCTTCGATCCGTACGTGGAGCGCACCCGCTTGCGCCCGCTCGCCGCCGGCGAGATTGCGCCGTGGGAGGCACTGCTCGTGGGAGCGGCGCTGGCGCTGTTCGCCTTCTGCTTCGTGCTTTTCCTCAACGGCATGGCGATCGCGCTGTCGTTCGTCGCGCTCGCCATCGCGGCGACCTACCCGTTCTCGAAGCGCTTCTTCCCGTTCCCCCAGGCGTACCTGGGGATCGCCTTCGGCTTCGGCATCCCGATGGCCTATGCCGCCGTGCAGCGCGCGCTACCGATGGAATGCTGGCTGCTTCTCGCGGCGAATGTCTTCTATTCGTTCGCCTATGACACGGAATACGCCATGGTCGACCGCGACGACGATGCGAAGCTCGGCTTTCATTCCTCCGCCCTGACGCTCGGCCGCTGGGACGTCCCCGCGGTGATGGCGAGCTATGCGGCGATGCTGGGCCTCCTGGCCGCCGTCGGCTTTTTCGCCGGGCTGCGCTGGCCTTTCTACGCCGGCCTGGCCGGCGCTGGGGTGATGATGGCCTACCACTGGCGGCTGATCCGGGAGCGCAGCCGCGAGGGTTGCTTCAAGGCTTTCCGGCACAACAACTGGGTGGGCGCGGTGATCTTTGCCGGAATCGTCCTGGGCAGCGGATGAGCGAAGGTGGCGCAGCGATCGCCAGCTACGCCTTCCGCAGCGGCCTGCGGCGGGGCTCGCAGCTCACCCTGTATGCCAATTGCCTGGTGCATCGCGGGCCGAGCGGGGTGGAGACGCTCCCTCTCTACGCGATGGCCTCGATCCGGATCTCCTTCGAGCGCGATCCGAACCGGCTTGCGTGGGGCATCGTCGCGCTCCTCGTCTCGGCGGTCCTCTATGCGATCTCCGCCCCGCTCGCCGCCGTCTCGGACGGCGCTGCTGCCGACGTCGCCGGGGCCGGTTCCGGCGTCGCGGTGGCCCTGCACACGCTCTTTCGCATCGTCGCCGCCGCCGCGGGGGCGCTGCCGATCCTTGCAATTGCCGGCGCGCTCGGCGGCGCGGCGCTCATCGCCCTTGGATGGATCGGACGAACCGTGCTCGGGCTCACGTTTCCGGGTGGCGAGCGCGAATACGGCGCGCGCGGCCGTGACAGCGCGTTGTTCGATTTCGCCGAGGCGGCTTCGCAGAAGCTGATGCAGCTCAAGCGCCCGTGAAGTACACCGACCTCCGCGATTTCATCGCGCAGCTCGAGGCCCGCGGCGAGCTCAGGCGCGTGCGCGCCGAGGTCTCGCCTCGGCTGGAGATGACCGAAGTCTGTGATCGCCTCCTGCGCTCCGGGGGGCCGGCGGTGCTTTTCGAGCGCCCGGCGGGGCACGCCATCCCGGTGCTCGGCAACCTGTTCGGAAGCGTCCGGCGCATCGCGCTCGCGATGGGCGTCGAGGATCCGCTCGCGCTGCGCGACGTCGGGCGGCTGCTCGCGTACCTCAAGGAGCCGGATCCTCCCAAGGGATTGGCGGACCTGTGGGAGAAATTTCCGCTCCTGAGGCAGGTCCTCAACATGGCGCCGAAGGAGCGCAGCTCCGCGCCGTGCCAGGAAACGGTCCTCGAAGGCGCCAAGGTCGACCTCGCCACCCTGCCAGTGCAGACGTGCTGGCCGGACGACGCCGGGCCGCTCATAACCTGGGGCCTCACCGTGACGCGTGGCCCGTCCAAGCCGCGCCAGAACCTCGGGATCTATCGGCAGCAGGTGATCGGCCCGAACCGGGTGATCATGCGCTGGCTTGCCCACCGCGGCGGCGCGCTCGACTACCGCGATCACTGCCTGCGTTCCAAGGATCCGTTCCCGGTGGCGGTCGCGCTCGGCGCCGATCCGGCAACGATCCTCGCCGCCGTGACGCCGGTCCCGGACACGCTCGGCGAGTACCAGTTCGCC
>DASPMF010000071.1:0-5084 GCA_035627155.1 Burkholderiales bacterium
CCACGGGCGCACGCACCGGCATCGCGTGGCCGCACGAGCGCGGCTTCTGGGGCCACGCCGGCGCGAGCTTCGGCCGCTCGGAGTTCGAGGCCTCGTGCCCCGGCGCGTTCACGTGCGACGACACGGACCAGGCGTATCGCGTGTTCGCCGGCGGGCGCTTCAACAACGCGATCGGCGCCGAGGTGGCGTGGGTGAACCTCGGCGAATGGGCGCGCGGCGGCGGCGACACCGACTCGCAGGCGCTCGACCTCACGCTCATGGCGGGCATTCCCTTCGGCGCGGACGGGCGCCATTCGGTGTTCGGCAAGCTCGGCACCGTGTACGCGCGCTCCGAAGTGCAGGGCACCGCGGCGGGCCTGAACACCGGCAAGGAAGACGGCTGGGGCCCGCGCCTCGGCATCGGCGCGTCGTTCGGCCTCACGCAGAACTGGGCCATCCGCGCCGACTGGGACCGCTACCGCATCAAGCTTCCGGGCGCGAAGGAAAACGTCGACACGCTGACCATCGGCGCGCAGTACCAGTTCCGCTAGCGCTGCGTGCTTCCGCCGGCCGGGCCCTGCGCCCCGCCGGTGGTCGCGCCGCTCCCCTGCTCGTCCTTGCCTTGCGACGGCTCCCGTCCTACGTCGGCGCGCGTGGGCGGCTGGGTCGCATGGCGCGCCAGCGGCTCGATGCGCTGCAGAACCGGCACCGGCAATCCGGCGTAGTACGCCGCTACGGCGGCCACGTCCTGCTCGGGTAACCGGCGCGCGAGCGCCGGCATCTGGCCGCTCGGATCCGTGGCGCGCGCGCCACTGCGGAAGGCGTGCAGCTCGGCCCGCAGGTATTCCTGCGAAAGGCCGGCGAGCGACGGGCCGTACGGCGCCTGGCCGCGCCCGAGCGGCCCGTGGCAGTTCTGGCACGCCTGCACGCGCAACGCCTCGTCCCCCACCCGTGCGAGCGCTTCTCCACGAGGCGAAGTCAATGGACGCGCTTGGCGATGAAGCGGTGTTCTTGCTGAGAACTCGCGGGCGAGCCGGGTGCGTTCCTGCGCGGAGAGCGAGCGCGCGAGCGGCTCCATGACGGCGCTTTTGCGCCGGCCGTCGGCATAAGCCTCGAGCTGGCGCACGAGGTAGGCCTCGGGCTGCCCGGCCAGGCGCGGATAGCCGGCCTCAGGACGTCCTTCGCCCGCCATGCCGTGGCAGCCGGCGCACAGGAGGACGAGCTCAAGCAAGCGGGCCGGGCTTCTTCAGGTAGCGGCCGACGATTGCCTCGGCCGCGCGAAACGCGAGGGCGCCGACGGGCCCGGTGGGGTTGTACGACGCGTTCTGCGGAAACGCGGAGGCGCCGATCACGAAGACGTTGTGCACGTCCCACGACTGCAGCCACGGGTTCACGACGCTGGTGGCGCGATCGGCGCCCATGATCGCCCCGCCGGTGTTGTGCGTGGACTGGTACCTCGTGGTCGTATACGGCCGCTTCCTCGGCGAGGCCGCGACCTGCCGGCCGCCCATCGCCTCGCCGATGCGCCGCGCCTGCTCCGTGAGGTAGGCCGACATGCGGATGTCGTTCTCCGGGAACTCGAACGTAATGCGAAGCAGCGGCTGGCCCCACGCGTCGCGGTAGGTCGGATCGAGGTCGAGGTGGTTCGCACGCACCGCGAGGGAGCTCGCATGCACGTTGAGCGCCACCGTGTGGTTGTAGTGCTTCACGAGCGCGCGCTTCCAGCCGCTGCCCCACTTCGGCGTGCCCGGCGGCGCCGGCTGGTGCTCGATCGGCCGGCCATGGCTCATCACCTCGCCGATGTAGCCGCCGCCGGCGAAGCCGAGCTTCGAATGGTCGAAGTTGTCGCTCACGAAATCCGCGATGACCACGCCGTTCGCGCCGGCGCGCATGAACGGGTTGACGTGGACCGACTCGTCGAAGAAGACGTCCACGTTGCTCGTCGTCTGGTAGGCGTAGTTCTTCCCGACGACGCCGCGCCCGGTCCTCGGGTCGTAGGGCGTCCCGATCCTCGACAACAGCAGCATGCGCACGTTGTTCAGCGCGTAGAGCCCGACGATGACCAGGCGCGCCGGCTGCTCGAACTCGCGCCCGCTCGCGTCGGCATAGGTGACGCCGGTGGCGACGCCGCCCTTCGTGTTGATGCGCAGCACCTGGCAGCCGGTGCGCAGCTCGAAGCGCTCGTGCTTCAGCAGCACGGGCAGGATCGTGGTCTGAGGCGAGGCCTTCGCGTAATGCTCGCAGCCGAAGCGCTCGCAGTAGCCGCAGAACGTGCAGGTGTTGAGCTCGAGGCCCTCCGGATTGACGTACTGCCGGCTCATGTTCGCCGAAGGCGACGGGAACGGATGGAAGCCGAGCTCGCTCGCCGCCTTGCGAAACAGCGTGCAGCCGTAGGGTTCCTTCATCGGCGGGTTCGGATACTCGCGCGAGCGCGGGTCCTCGAAGACGTTGCCGCCGGCGATCTTCTTCCCGTTCAGATTGCCGGCCTTGCCGCAGATGCCGAAGAGATGCTCGAAGCGGTCGAAGTGCGGCTCGAGGTCCGCCGCGGTCACGCCCCAGTCCTGCACCGTCGCCTCTTCCGGAAGAAAGCCTTTGCCGTAGCGCTCCTCCGTCAGCGTGCGCATGCGGAAGTCCGTGTCCTGGAAGCGCCAGGTCTGCCCGTTCCAGTGCACCGCGGAGCCGCCGAGACCCGTGCCGGGGAGGAAGCCCTCGATGCGGCGAAGCGGCAGGGCCGTCTGGCCGGCGTAGTTGCGGAAGGTGAACGTCTCCTTCGCCGTGTCCATCATCAGCGACTTGCGGACGGCGTAGCGCAGCTCGTCGTGCATGTGCGGGCCCTGGAAGTCCGGGACCGTGTGGCGCGGCTCGCCGCGCTCGAGGCCGACGATTTTCAGGCCGGCGCGCACCAGCTCGAGGCCGACGATCGAGCCGACCAGGCCGACGCCGAGCAACACTGCGTCCGTTTCCCTGAGCCGCGTCGCCATCAGCGGCCGTGCCCGTGCTTTCCTTCCGCGAGGCTTGACGGCGCGGCCTCGAAGGCGGCGTTGCGCCCGACCAGCTCGTAGTAATTGGAGTAGGCGCCGGGAAAACCGATCATCCTCCACGCCGCCATGCCGCGGTTGCCGCCGTAGGCCGGGTCGCTCAGGTAGCCCTCCATCGTGAGCGCGAGCAGCACATCGAAGAATTCGCTGGTCCCGGCAGCGCCGAGGTCCACCTTCCCGTTCTGCAGGGCGTCGAGGAAGCCGTCCTGGTCGTGCGGCGAGAGATTGCGGAAGCCGCTCTTCTCCTTCAGCCGCTCTTCGATGGCGCGGATCGCGGCGCGGAAGAGCTCCGCGGGCGTATGCGGCAGCTGGTAACCCTGGCTGGGCGTCCCTTGCCGCCAGGGCCCGGCGCGATAGAGCCGCGCGCCCGCGCCATAGGCGCCGGCGAGCTGGCGGTCGATGAAGAACGGCACCCCGGCCTCCACGGCGCCCGGGCCGAGCTCATCGGCGGGAATGAGGCGTGCCACGGCCGCCTCGATGAACGCCGCCTCCGCGGCGGAGAAAAACTCGTAGCGATCCTGCGTTGCTTGCGGCCCCGGAGGCTGCGCGTCGACACGCCGTAGCGGAATCGCGACTGCCAGGCCGGCGCCCGCCGCCTGCATGAGGCGGCGGCGCGAGGGATTGGCGGGTTTCGACATCGATCGGGAATGAAGAGGGCCTGCCGATGTCCGACCCGGATGCGCGCGTGGAGTTCGTGGCTTGACGGAATCCAGTCCGCGCTTTCCCCCGGCGGTCCCGAAGGCGAGGCGCTCGCGGAGATAGCCTGGGTGCTCTTCGTCGGCGCCACCGTCATCTTCGTCGCGGTCATGGCGTTCGCGGCCGTCGCGGTCTTCGGCCGCGCGCGGCTCGGCGCCGCAGGCCAGAAGGCGCTCATCGTCGGCGGCGGAATCGTCTTTCCGGTCATCACGCTGAGCGCGCTGCTGGTGTACAGCCTGGTGCGCGGCGAAGCGGTGCAGTCGCCGGTCGAGCCGGGCGCCCTGCGGATCGAGGTGGTAGGCGAGCAGTGGTGGTGGCGGGTGCGCTACCTGGACGCGCAGGGCGCGCCGGAATTCGAGACCGCGAACGAGATCCGCATCCCGGCGGGCCGGCCGGTGCTGCTGGAGCTGAAGTCCGCGGACGTCATCCACAGCTTCTGGGTGCCTTCGCTCGCCGGCAAGCTGGACATGATTCCCGGCCGGACGAACCGCCTGCGGCTGCTGGCCTCGCGCCCCGGCGAGTATCGCGGCCAGTGCGCCGAGTACTGCGGCGGCCCGCACGCCTTCATGGCCTTCTTCGTTGTTGCGGAGGAAGAACAGGCCTTCGACGCCTGGCATCTCAATCAGAAAACGTCTCCTCGAAAGACAAATCCGATCTTTGTGCGGCAATGCGGCGCGTGTCACACGGTGCGCGGCACGCCGGCGGCGGGCACGCGCGGGCCGGACCTCACGCACGTCGGCAGCCGGAAGACGATCGGCGCGGCGCTGCTGCCGATGAACGCCGGCTCCCTCGCCGGCTGGATCGCCTCGAGCCAGCACCTCAAGCCGGGCAACCTCATGCCGTCGTTCCGGCAGCTGAGCGGCGAGGAGCTGCGCGAGCTGGCGTCCTACCTCGAAGAGCTCAAATGAGAAAAATAGGGTCAGACCCCGTTTTTCCGAACGAGACGCCGCGCCCGCCGGAAGAGCTCGAGGAGCTGAAGCGCCTGTGGAACGCGCCGCGGGGGCTGCGCTTCATCACGGTCATCAACAACAACTACATCGGCGTGCTGTACGTCGGCGCGGCGTTCCTGTTCTTCATCCTTGCCGGGATCCTCGCGCTCCTCATGCGCACGCAGCTCGCGGTGCCGGCGAACGAGCTCGTCTCGCCGGTGCTCTACAACCAGCTCTTCACGATGCACGGCACGATGATGATGTTCCTCTTCGCCGTGCCGGCGGTGGAGGCGATGGGGATCCTCCTCCTGCCCAACATGCTCGGGGCGCGCGACCTGCCGTTCCCGCGACTCTCGGCGTATGCGTTCTGGGCCTACCTCGTCGGCGGGCTGGTGTTCTTCACCAGCCTCTTCTTCGGCCTCGCGCCCGACGGCGGCTGGTT
>DASPMF010000072.1:0-14738 GCA_035627155.1 Burkholderiales bacterium
CATGGAGCGGAACACCAAGGCGGAGGTGGTCAGCTCGACGTTCGACGAGCCGTCGAGCCGTCACGTGCAGGTGGCGGAGATGGTGATCGAGAAGGCCCGGCGGTACGTGGAGTTCGGGAAGGACGTGGTGATCCTGCTGGACTCGATCACCCGCCTGGCGCGTGCTTACAACACGGAAGTCCCGCACTCCGGCAAGATCCTGACCGGCGGCGTGGACGCCAACGCGCTGCAGAAGCCCAAGCGCTTCTTCGGCGCCGCGCGCAACATCGAGGAAGGCGGCTCGCTGACGATCCTGGCGACCGCGCTGATCGACACCGGCTCGAAGATGGACGAGGTCATCTTCGAAGAGTTCAAGGGCACCGGCAACGCCGAGCTGCACCTGGACCGCCGCCTGGTCGACCGCCGCATGCACGAGAAGCGCATCTACCCGGCGATCAACGTGAACCGCTCCGGCACGCGCCGCGAGGAGCTGCTGATCGAGGCGCCGCTGCTGCAGAAGGTGTGGGTGCTGCGAAAGCTGCTGTTCCCGATGGACGAGCTCGAGGCGGCGGAATTCCTCATCGACAAGCTCCGCGCCACGAAGTCCAACGCGGAATTCTTCGACTCCATGCGCCGCGGCTAGTCTCGCCGAGCGGTCCGTGGACCTCGCGCAGTACGAGCAGCTCAACCCGCGCTGCGAAGTCTCCTGGCAGGGAAGGACGGTCGTCTACGCGACGCCGAACCAGCTCGCGCGCGCCCGCGCCGAGTCGCTGTTCACCAAGGAGCCGGTCACGATCGAGTGGATGTCGCAGCTCGGGCCGGACGACGTCCTGGCGGACGTGGGGGCGAACGTCGGCATGTACACGATCTGGGCGGCCGGCATCGCCGGCGCGCGCGTCTACGCCTTCGAGCCCGAGTCGCAGAACTACGCGCTGCTCAACCGCAACATCGCGCTGAACGGCCTCGGCGGCCGGGTGAAGGCCTTCTGCCTCGCGCTCTCGGACCGGGCCGGCTATTCCGAGCTGCACCTGTCTGAATTCGTCGCCGGCGGATCGTGCCATTCGCTCGGCGAGCCGGTGAACTTCAAGCTCGAGCCGGCGCGGCCGGCGTTCTCGCAGGGTTGCGTGGCCGCGCGCCTCGACGACCTCGTGACGGCGGGCGCGCTGCCGCAGCCCACCCACCTCAAGATCGACGTCGACGGCTTCGAGCACCGGGTGGTCGCGGGCGCGGCGGGCACGCTGCGCGACCGGGCCCTGCGCTCGATGATCGTCGAGGTGAACCCGGCGCTCGAGCCGCACCGGCGGCTGCTGGAGGAGCTGCGCGGGATGGGCTTTCGCTGGGACGCCGCGCAGGTCTCCGCCGCCGAGCGCAAGGAAGGCGCCTTCAAGGGAGTGGCCGAATATGTCTTCACGCGCTGAGCTCGACGTCCTCTACAAGATCGGCAACGCGCCGGTGCTCAACTACCCGTTCCCGCACTTCTTCGTGCGCGACGTCTTCCCGGCCGACTACTACGCCGAGATGCAGCGCAACCTGCCACGGCCAGAGGCCATGAAGTCGCTCGAGGAGGCGCGCGGCACGCGCGGCTACCCCGAGCGCTCGGTGATGACCCTCGGCGAGGAGGCCCCGGCGTTCTGGGCCGGCCTGTGGCGCTGGATGCTCGGCGGCCGCGTCGGCCACCTGATGCTGCAGAAGTTCGCGCCCGTGGTGCAGGCGCGCCTGCAGGGCATCCCCGACGCCGAGATCACCGACGAGGCGATCCTCGTCCACGACCGCACGCAGTACGCGCTCGGGCCGCACAGCGACTCGCCGCGCAAGCTGATCACCATGCTCTTCTACCTGCCGGCCGACGAGCGGCTCGCGCGCTACGGGACGTCGATCTACGTGCCCAAGGACCCGGACTTCCGCTGCCCGGGCGGTCCCCACTACTCGTTTGAAATCTTCGACCGGATGGCGACCATGCCCTTCGTGCCCAATGCCCTGTTCGCCTTCGCCAAGACGGACAACTCGTTCCACGGGGTGGAGCGCTTCGACGTGCCGAACGCCGGGCGCTGGCTGCTGCTGGTGGACCTCTACGTCCGCCAGGGGACGGCCGCGGCGGCGCCGCAGGCCGCGCCGGGCGGGCCGAGCGTGGCGTTCAAGTTCTAATAACCCGCTGATTTCTGTATAATTCGCGCCTTTTCGCGCCACCGAAACCCGCAGGGACCACTATGAAGCAGGGCACGCACCCCGAATACAAGCCGGTGATCTTCCTGGACACCAGCGCGAACCACGCCTTCCTCACCCGCTCGTCGGTCGACACCAAGGGCCGCGAGATGATGAAGTGGGAAGACGGCAAGGAATACCCGGTCGTGAAGCTCGAGGTCTCCTCCGAGTCGCACTCCTTCTACACCGGCAAGCAGAAGATCGTGGACACCGCCGGCCGCGTCGAGAAGTTCAAGCGCCGCTACACGAAGAAGACCGCCAAGTAATCCGCCGGGGCATGGAGCTCGCCCCCCGGTCTTTCAGCTTTCAGCTACCTCTGTCGGGCGCCGCCCTCGCGGCGCTTTCGCTCGCTTTCGTCCTGCCCGGCCTGGCCGGGCACGACCCGTGGAAATCGCACGATGCGCTCGGCATCGGCGTGGCGTTCCAGATGGCGCTCTCCGGCGAGGCGATCATCCCGCGCATCGGCGAGCTCGCGTGGCTCGCGGATCCGCCGCTCTACCACTGGGTCGCCGCGGCGCTCGGCAAGCTGCTCGGCGGGCTGCTGCCCTTCCATGCCGGCGCACGCCTGGCGAGCGGCATCTTCATGCTCGGGGCGTTGTGGCTGATGCGCGTCGCGGCGCGCGACTGGAGCCTCGGCGAGGAGCGCACCGCGGTCACCGGCGCCGGGGCGCTCCTCCTGCTCGTTGGCTCGGTCGGCCTCATGGTGCACGCGCACGAGGCGGTCCCGGAGCTCGCCTCGCTCGCCGCGCTGTGCGGCGCGCTTGCGGCGCTTCCGGATGCGTCTCGCCGGCCGCTCGCCGCCGGGGCGCTGTTCGGCGCGGCGCTCGGCTTCGCGTTCCTGTCGTCGACATGGATGGCGCCCGCGGCGCTCGGGCTGGCGGTGCTCCTCGCGCACGCCGTGTGCCCGGAGTGGCGCAAGCGGTCGGCGCTCCCGTTCCTCCTCTGCGGCTTCTCGGTCGCGGCGGCGCTCGCCGCCTCGTGGCCGGTCGCGCTCTACTGGCGCTCGCCCGAGCTCTTCGCGGCGTGGTGGAACATCTCCACGCGCGCCGGCGGGGAGCTCGGCTCCAACCTGCGCTACGTGCTCGCCAACGGCAGCTGGTTCGCGTGGCCCGCCTGGCCGCTGGCGCTGTGGGCGGCGTGGTCGCTGCGCCGCAGGTGGACCGACCCGCGCATCCTCGTTCCCGGGGCGGCGAGCCTGCTCTACGTCGCCGGCCTCGCCGTGTGGGGCCCGCCCCAGAGCGTCAACTTCATTCCGGTGCTCGCGCCGCTGTGCCTGCTCGCTTCGCAGGGCATCCCGACGCTGCGCCGCGGCGCGGCCTCTGCGCTCGACTGGTTCGGCGTGGTGACGTTCGCGTTCTTCGCCGGCCTCATCTGGCTCGGCTACGTGGCGATGATGACCGGCGCCCCGCCGCGCGTGGCCGCCAACTTCAGCCGCCTCGCGCCCGGCTTCGTCCCCCAGTTCGAGGTGGTGCCGCTCGCCATCGCGGTCCTGCTCACCCTCGCATGGATGGCGGTGGTCTTCCTCACCGCGCCCTCGCCGCTTCGCAGCGTCGCGCGCTGGGCGGCGGGCATGACCTTGCTGTGGGGCACCTTCGCCATGCTGTGGATGCCCTGGGCGGATTACCAGAAGAGCTACCGGGGCGTCGCCCAGGCGCTACGCGCCCGCTTGCCCGCCGATGCGCGCTGCGTCGCCGCCGCCGATGTCGGCGTGCCGCAGCGCGCGGCGATCCACTACCATGCGGGAATCCGCACGCAGACGTTCGATCCGCTCGCGCCCCGGGCCTGTCCGTACATCCTGGTGCAGTCGCAGCCGCAGCAGGAAATCGCGCCGAGCGGCTCCGCCCGGCTGGCCGATGCCGGCCGGCCGGGCGACCGCGTGGAGCGGCTGCGGCTCTACCGTCTCAAGGAACCGGCTCGCCGATGACGCTCGACACGCGCAGCCCGGCCGAAACCAAGGCCTGGGCCGATCTCCTGCACCACGCGGAGAACTGGCGCACGGTGCACCTGCGCGAGCTTTTCGCCGGGGACGCCGCGCGCCGTACGCAGTTCTTCGCCGAAGGCGCCGGCCTGCGGCTCGACTACTCGCGCCAGCGCGTCGGCGCCATGAGCATCCGCCTGCTCGCGCGCCTGGCCGAGGAGCGCGGGCTGCCGGCGTGGCGCGACGCGCTCTTCAAGGGCGAGCCGATCAACAACACCGAGATGCGTCCGGCGTGGCACACCGCGCTGCGCGCCGGCCCGGCCGCGCCGGAGGAAGTGCGCGAAGCCCTCTCGCGAGTGAAGGCCCTGTCGGGAACGATCCGCGCGCAGTACAAGCGCGTGGTCAACCTCGGCACCGGCGGCTCGGACCTCGGCCCGCGCCTGCTGGCCGACGCGCTGGCCGACGGCTCGCTCGACGTGCGCTTCGCGGCGAACGTGGACCCGCGCGACCTGGGTCGCGCGCTCGAAGGCGCCGAGCCCGCCAGCACGCTCTTCATCGTCGTCTCGAAGACGTTCACGACCCAGGAGACGATGGCGAACGCCGCGGCGGCGAAGGCCTGGGGCGGCCGCCACTTCTACGCGGTCTCGTCCAACGTCGAGGCGGCGAGGCGCTTCGGCGCCACCGAAGTGCTGCCGATGTGGGACTGGGTCGGCGGGCGCTTCTCCGTCTGGTCGGCCGTCGGGCTCGCCGCCGCCTGCGCGATGGGCTATCCCGCCTTCGAGGAGTTCCTGCTCGGCGGCCGGGAGATGGACGCGCATTTCGCCGCGGCGCCGCTCGAGAAGAACCTCCCGGTGCTGCTCGCGCTGCTTGGCGTCTGGAACACGAACTTCCTCGGCGCCACGACGCACGCGGTGCTGCCGTACTCCAACGGCCTGCGCCTGCTGCCGGCGTACCTGCAGCAGCTCGAGATGGAGTCGAACGGCAAGCGCGTGGACCGCGAAGGCCGCGAGGTGAGCTACGCGACCGCCCCCGTGCTGTGGGGCAGCGAGGGGACGGTCAGCCAGCATTCCTTCCACCAGCTCCTGCACCAGGGCACGCAGGCCGTCCCGGTCGACTTCCTGAACCTCAACCTCGACGAGAAGCTCTCGGCGAACTGCATCGCCCAGGCCGACGCCCTGGCGGCGGGAACGGACGAGCCCGGCCTTCTTCCGCACAAGCGGTATCCGGGAAACCGTCCTTCCAGCATCCTGTACGTGCCGGCGCTCGACGCCCGCAACCTCGGCCGCGTGATTGCCCTCTACGAGCACAAGGTCTTCACGCAGGGCGTGCTGTGGAACATCAACAGCTTCGACCAGTGGGGCGTCGAGCTCGGCAAGCAGATGGCCAATAGAATCCTCAAAGGAGGACAGTGAATGGACCAGGAAACGTTCAACCTCAGCATCCGCAAGTTCCTCAAGATGGTCGGGGTGAGCTCGCAGCGCGAGATCGAGCAGGCGGTGCAGGGCGGCCTGCAGGGCGGCAAGCTCTCCGGCAACGAAACCTTCCCCGTGAAGGTCACGCTGGAGATTCCGTCGCTGGGCATCAAGGTGCCCTTCGACGGGGAGATCAAGCTAGGATAGGTCCATGAACAGGGCCCGGGAATTCGACCAGTCGGTGCTCGCGGAGCTGAAGGCGCTCCTCGGCGAGCGCGTTTCCACTTCCAGCGCCGTGCGCGAGCACCACGGCAAGGACGAGTCCTACCTGCCGAACGCGCTGCCCGATGCGGTGGCCTTCCCCGAGACCACGGAAGAGGTGCGCGACGTGGTGAACATCTGCCGCCGCCATCGCGTGCCGATGATCCCGTACGGCGTGGGCACCTCGCTCGAGGGCCACATCCTCGCCGTGAACGGCGGGGTGACGATCGATCTCTCGCGCATGAACAAGGTGCTCGCGGTGCATGAGGAGGACCTCGACGCCGTGGTGCAGGCCGGCGTCACGCGCAAGCAGCTGAACGAGCACATCAAGCACACCGGCCTTTTCTTCCCGATCGACCCGGGCGCGGACGCGACCCTCGGCGGAATGACCGCCACGCGCGCCTCGGGCACGAACGCGGTGCGCTACGGCACCATGCGCGAGAACGTGCTGTCCATGAAGGTCGTGCTCGCGGACGGCCGCATCCTCCAGACCTCGAGCCGCGCGAAGAAATCCGCCGCGGGCTACGACCTGACCCGCCTCTTCGTCGGCTCGGAAGGGACGCTGGGCATCATCACCGAGGTGACGGTCAAGCTGTACGCGGTGCAGGAGGCGATGTCCGCGGCGGTCTGCGCGTTCGACAGCGTGGACGGGTGCACGAAGACCGTGATCCAGACCATCCAGGCCGGGATCCCGGTCGCGCGCAGCGAAATCCTGTGCGAGAAGACGATGGACGCGATCAACAAGTACAAGAAGACGGCCTACCGCGTGGCGCCGACGCTGTTCTTCGAGTTCCACGGCTCCAAGGCGAGCGTCGCCGAGCAGGCCGAGATGGTCCAGGAGATCGCGCGGGAGAACGGCGGCAAGGACTTCATCTGGGCGACCAGGCCCGAGGAGCGCACCCAGCTCTGGGAGGCGCGCCACCACGCCTATTTCGCCGGCCTGCAGATCCGCCCGGGCTCGCGGGCGGTCTCCACCGACGTGTGCGTGCCGATCTCGCGCCTCGCCGAGTGCGTGCACGAGACGATGGAGGACGTGAAGAGCTACATCGCGCCGGTGCCGCTCCTAGGCCACGTCGGGGACGGCAACTTCCACCTCATGTTCCTGGTCGATCCAGCCCGGCCGGAAGAGACCGAGCTCGCGAAGCAGTTCAACGCGCGCCTGGTCGAGCGCGCGCTGCGCATGGAAGGCACGTGCACGGGCGAGCACGGCGTCGGCATGGGCAAGCAGGGCTCGCTGAGGAAGGAGCTCGGCGACGACGTCCTCGACGTCATGCGCGACATCAAGAAGCTCTTCGATCCGGAGAACCTCATGAATCCCGGCAAGGTCGTATCCCTGTGAGCGCTGAGAAGCGCCTGAAGGAGCTGGGCATAGACCTCGGCACCGTTTCCCAGCCGGTGGCGAACTATGTCAACGCGGTGCGCGCCGGCAACCTGCTCTTCCTCGCCGGCAAGGGACCGCGGGCGGTGGACGGGAAGCGCCCGAAGGGCAAGGTGGGCCGGGAGTACACGCCGGAGCAGGCGTACCAGCACGCGCGCACGGTCGGCATGGACCTCCTCGCGGTGATGCGCGCGGAGCTCGGCAGCCTCGACAAGGTGCGGCGGGTGGTCAAGGTGCTCGGCATGGTCAACGCCGTGCCGGAGTTCGAGGACCATCCGAAGGTGATAAACGGCTGCTCCGACCTCTTCGTCGAGGTGCTCGGGGAGCGCGGCAAGCACGCGCGCTCGGCGGTCGGCATGGGCTCGCTCCCGATGGGCATCCCCGTCGAGATCGAGTGCATCGTCGAAGTGGACGGCTAGATCGTCAGGATGGTCTTGCGGTAGTACTTCAGCTCCTCGACCGACTCGTAGATGTCGGCGAGGGCCTCGTGCTTGCCCTCCTTCGCGAAGCCCTTCAGCACCTCGGGCTTCCAGCGCTTCACCAGCTCCTTGAGCGTGGAGACGTCGAGGTTGCGGTAGTGGAAATACGCTTCCAGCCGCGGCATCCACCGCGCGAGGAAGCGCCGGTCCTGGCAGATGGAGTTGCCGCACATCGGCGAGCTCGAGGCCGGCACGAGGGGCTTCAGGAACTCGATCGCAGCCTGCTCCACCTCGGCCTCGCCCAGCGTGGAGGCCAGCACCTTGTCGATCAGCCCCGACTTGCCGTGGGTGCCGCGGTTCCAGGAATCCATCGCGTCCAGCACCTCGCGCGGCTGGCGCACCACCCAGACGGGGCTCTCCCCTAGCACCTGGAGCTGCGCGTCGGTGACCACGATGGCGAGCTCGATGATCCGGTCGGCATCGGGCTGCAGGCCGGTCATCTCCATGTCGATCCAGATCAGGTTGTTGGCATCGCCGGGCATGATTTATTCTTTCTATTCTCGCATGGACCCCGCAAGCCTCCTGACCTGGGCCTTCCTCGCCGCGCTGCTCGGCTCGACCGCGATCCGCCTCTGGCTCTCGGCGCGGCAGATGCGCCACGTGCGCGCGAACCGCGACGCGGTGCCCGCCACCTTCGCCGAGGCGATCCCGCTGGGCGCGCACCAGAAGGCGGCCGACTACACCGTTTCGAAGTCGCGCGTCGGCATGGTGGACGTCCTCATCGGCGCGGCCCTCGCGCTCGTCCTCACCCTCGGCGGGCTGCTCCAGGCGCTCTCGGACCTCTGGGCACAGCTGCTCGAGGCCGGCTCCCTGCTGCACGGCACGGCGCTCCTCCTTACCGTCTTCCTCGTCCAGGGTGTCGCGGGACTGCCGACCACGCTCTACCGCACCTTCGTCGTGGAGGAGCGCTTCGGGTTCAACCGCATGACGCTGCGCCTCTTCGTCGTCGACCTGGCGAAGCAGACGCTGGTGGGACTCGCGCTCGGCGTGCCGCTCCTCCTCGCGGTCCTCTGGCTGATGGCGCGCGCCGGCGAGTACTGGTGGCTCTACACGTGGATCGTCTGGGTCGGCTACTCGCTGCTGATGATGCTCGTGTACCCGGCCTTCATCATGCCGCTCTTCAACAAGTTCACGCCGCTCGAGGAAGGGGAGCTGCGGGCGCGGGTCGCGTCGCTCCTCTCGCGCACCGGGTTCAAGTCGAGCGGCCTGTTCATCATGGACGGCTCGAAGCGCTCCAGCCACGGCAACGCCTTCTTCACCGGCTTCGGCGCGGCGAAGCGGATCGTGCTCTTCGACACCCTCGTCAACCGCCTGCAGCCGCCCGAGGTGGAGGCGGTGCTCGCGCACGAGCTGGGGCACTACAAGCTGCACCACATCGCGAAGGCCATGGCGCTCACCATCGGCCTTAGCTTCGCGCTGCTCCTCGTCCTCGGGCAGCTGATCGACCAGCCCTGGTTCTACGCCGGCCTCGGCGTGCGCACCCCGGGCGACGCGGCGGCGCTCATCCTCTTCTTCCTGGTGCTGCCCGAGTTCCTGTTCTTCCTCCAGCCCCTGACGAGCCTCTATTCGAGGAAGCGCGAGTACGAGGCCGACGCGTATGCGCGCCGCCACGCGAGCCGCGAAGACCTGGTCAAGGCGCTGGTGAAGCTCTACCAGGACAACGCCGCCACGCTGACTCCGGATCCGCTGCATTCGGCCTTCTACGACTCCCACCCGCCGGCAGCGCTGCGCATCGCGCGCCTGAGGAGCGCATGAAACGCGTCTACAGCTCGTGGAACCTCGCGGCCGCGCACCACGCGCGCAACCTGCTCGAGGCGGAGGGAATCCGCTCGGTCGTGCGCAACGAGATGCTCTCGTCCGCGATGGGCGAGCTTCCGCCCGGCGAATGCCAGGTCGAGGTGTGGGTCCTGCGGGAAGGGGACCATACGCGCGCGCAGCAGGTCCTGCACGGGCCGCCGGTGCGCGGCGAGGCGTGGTGCTGCACCACATGCGGAGAGGCCTGCGAGGCGCAGTTCACGCAGTGCTGGCGCTGCGGCGCCTACCGAGAACCGGCGCCGGCCTAGAGGAGCCGCGCCACGCCGACCACGGCGAGGACGAACACCCAGACGACGAGCGCGCGCCACACGAGGCCGACCGTGCTGTCCAGGAACGGGCCCTCGGCGACGTCGCCCACGCCGAGCTCGGGACGGGCATGCACGCCGTCCATCTCGTGCACCGGCATGCCGAGGCGAACGCCCATCGCGCCGCCGCCCGCGGCGAGCACCACACCGGCGTCGGGATCCGCCCAGCTGCGCGCCTGGGTGCGCCAGCAGTAGACCGCGTCCTCGAAGTCGCCCACCACGGCGAACGAGGCGGCCGTGAGGCGCACCGCCGGCCACTCGAGGACATGGAACGCCTTCTGCGCGAACGCGCCGAAGGCGCCGAGCGGCTTCCAGCGCTGCGCGAAATACGCCGCGAGGCGGTAGAGCACCGCTCCGCTCGGCCCGGGCAGGATGATGAACCAGAGGAGCACGCCGAACACGTGGCGGTGCGAGGCGACGAGCGCCTGCTCGATCGCCAGGCGGATCACTTCCTCGCGGCTTCGCACCACGCCCGAGGCGCCGCGCCAGGCCTCGAGCTCCGTGCGCGCCCGGTCGACGTCGCCCGACTTGATGGCGAGCTGGATCTGCGTGAAGTGGTGGCTGAACTGGCGGAAGCCGAGCGTGAGATAGAGCGCCGCGACGTTGAGGAGCAGCGCGAGCAGCGGGTGCGCCGCCCACAGGACCGCGTGCAGGATCGCCACGCCGACGACCGCCGGCACGACGGCGACCAGCCAGGCGACCAGGCCGTGGCGCCGCTCGCCGCCGTTGAACGCCTGCTCGAGCGACGCGGCGTACCCGCCGAGCGCGGCGGCGACACCCTTGCGCTCCGCGAGCGGACGCCATTGCTCGAGGACCAGCGCGGCGACGATGGCGAGGACTCCCATGCGAACGATTCTATACAATGCGCCGCGAGTGAAGATCACCGCGCCCCACGGCTACGGCGAGATCGTTCCCCTGCAGAAAACGCATCGCGTGCGCCTGCCTGGCGGTGCGACGCCGCCGTTCTGCCGCGCGCTCAACGCGATCGCCGTCTCCTGCGCCGAGTTCGTGCCGGCGGGTCGCGACTATCCGATCGCCTTCGCGTCGCTCGACAACGCGCGAACCTTCGCGCCCGTCGCGGTGCTCGGCCTCGAGGCGGCGCAGAACCTCTTCGTCGACGCGGCGGGACAATGGGACCCGGGCGCGTACGTGCCCGCCTTCGTGCGCCGCTATCCCTTCTGCATCTCCAAGCTCTATGTCGACGGCGAGCCGCGCGGCGAGCGCGTGGTGTGCGTCGCAAGCGCGTGCGTCGACCCCGGGGGCGATCCGCTGTTCGACGCACAGGGCGCTGCGACGCCTGCGTGGCGCGCGTCGGAGCGCCTGCTCGTCGAGTACGAGGCGGACCTCGACCGGACCGCGCGCCTGTGCGCGGCGCTGGAGCGCATGCAGCTCTTCGAGCCGTTCACCGTGCAAAGCGTCGGCGGCGCGGCCCCGGAAGTCTCGCTCGCCGGCCTTTATCGCGTCTCGGAGACGAAGCTCGCGGACCTCAAGCCGGCGAGCCACAAGATCCTGGCGGCGCACGGCTTCACCGGCCTCGTGCACGCGCACCTGCACTCGCTGCGGAACTTCAGCCGCCTTGCGGGACGTCGCTCAGCGCGCGGCAGAGGTTGACGATCATTCCGGCGGTGGCGCCCCAGATGTAGCGGTCCCCGTAGGGCATCTCGTAGAAGCCCACGGTGCGCCCCTGCCATTCGCGCGTCTGGCGCCGGTGGTTCGCCGGGTCGAGCAGGAACGCCAGCGGCACCTCGAAGATCTCGGCGACCTCGCGCGGGTCCGGCACCAGCTCGAGCGGCGGGGTCAGCACCGCCACGATCGGGGAAACCAGGTAGCCGGTGCGCGTGTGGTAGTCCGGCAGGCGCGCGATGATCTCGACCCGGTCCGCCTTGAGGCCGATTTCCTCCTCCGCCTCTCGCAACGCGGTGAACTCCGGGCTCGCGTCCCCCGGCTCCGCCCGCCCGCCGGGGAAGCTCACCTGGCCGGCGTGGGCCTTGAGGTGCGTGGTGCGTTGTGTGAAGAGCACCGTGAGGCCTTCCTCTCGCTGCACGATCGGCACCAGCACCGCCGCCGGGGTGGGCGTCCCCGCGGCGGTATCCCGCTCGTCGCGGTCGTCGCCATATACTGCGAACGCCGGCGGGCTGGCGGCCCTGAGCCGCGCCTTGAGCCCGGCGACGTCCAGCGTCATGACAGGAGGAGTCCCATGAAGCGAATCGCCCTTGCCGCCATCCTCGGTTTCGCCGCCTCAACCGCCTTCGCGATGCACTGCCCGGCCGACATGAAGAAGATCGACGCCGCGCTCGCGAAGAACCCGAAGCTCAGCGCCCAGCAGATGGCCGAGGTGAAGAAGGCCCGCGCCGACGGCGAGGCCCTCCACAAGGCCGGCAAGCATCAGGAGTCGGTCGACACCCTCGCCAAGGCAATGAAGATCCTCAACATCAAGTAACCCTACGGAACGAGGACGACCGACCCGGTCGTCTTGCGTCCCTCGAGATCGCGGTGCGCCTGCGCCGCGTCGGCGAGCTTGTAGCGCCCCGTGGTCTCGATCTTCACCTTCCCCGACTTCACCACCTCGAACAGCGCGTTCGAGCGCTCCACGAGGTCCGCGCGCGTCGCGATGTGCGTCGCCAGGGTGGGCCGCGTCACGTAGAGCGAGCCTTTGGTGGAAAGGATGCCGAGGTTGACCGGCGGCACCGCGCCCGAGGCGTTGCCGAACGAGACCATCAGGCCGCGCGGGCGCAGGCAGTCGAGCGAGCCGTCCCACGTCGTCTTGCCGACCGAGTCGTAGACCACCGGGACTTTCTTGCCGCCGGTGATGGCGGCGACGCGCTCGACGAAGTTCTCCGTGCCGTAGTTGATGACGTGCTCGGCGCCGTGCGCCTTGGCGAGCGCCATCTTCTCCGGGGATCCGGCGGTGCCGATGGTCGTCACGCCGAGCGCCCGCAGCCACTGGCAGGCGATCAGGCCGACGCCGCCGGCGGCTGCATGCCACAGTACCGTCTCGCCCTTCTTCACCGCGTAGGTGCTGAAGATCAGGTAGTGCACTGTGAGGCCCTTCAGCATCATCGAGGCCGCCTGCTCGTCCGTGATGCCCTCGGGAATCTTCACCATCCGGTCGGCCGGCACGAGGCGCTGCTCGCAGTAGGAGCCCGGCAGCCCGGTGTAGGCGACGCGGTCGCCCTTCTTCAGGTCCTTCACGTCCGGCCCGACCGCCTCGACGACACCCGCCGCCTCGTTGCCCGCGGTGCCGGGAAGCTGCATCGGATAAAGGCCCGAGCGCTGGTAGGTGTCGACGAAGTTGACGCCGATCGCGGTGTGGCGGATGCGGATCTGCCCGGCGCCGGGCTCGCCGACCTGAACGTCGTCGAGCTGCAGGACTTCCGGTCCACCCTGCTTGTGATAGCGGATTGCCTTTGCCATTGCTGCCTCTCCTTAGGGTTGCTTTTTCGGTTCGGACGCTGCGCGCATGGCCTGCAGGGCGGCCTTCTGCACCTCCAGGCCCTGGATCGAGAACTTCACCATGTTGAGGTTCATATTGAGCCACGCTTCTATGGAGCGCAGATCGGTGATTCGCTTTTCGACCTCGTCCGGGTCGAGGGTCGGCATCGCCATGCCCGGCACCGGGACCCCGAGGGGGCCCCACAGGCGGCGGAACATCTCGAACGGGTCGGGCGCGGGGCCCGGGGGCGCGTCAGGCATGGGCGAAAGTTTCCGATGGGTTGAAGAAGCGGCGCACGTCCTGCTCCCGCTCCACCGTGTCCTGGTAGCCCAGGTCGATGAGCGCGCGGCAGAAGGACGGCTCGAAGAGGAGGTAGCTGGCGAGGTTCGATCCGGAGCGGTTGAGCGCCCCGGTCGGCCTCAGGAGGAAGCGCACGCTGCGCGGCAGCTCGTGGATGAAGCGCGCCGCGATGCGCTCGATCGGCTGCGAAGGGGCGATGAACAGCACCTCCACCGGGCGCAGGTGCACCTGCGACTCGCTCAGGCGCTCGCGCGGGATGAGGCGCACGGTCCGGTTGATGCGCTCGAGGCGTTCGATGTCGACCATCAGGCTGTCCAGGAAGATGCTGTTGAGGGCGTGGCCCGCGATCTGCGCGAGCGAGGGATAGACGTTCGAGCGGGCGCGCGCCTGCTCGGTTCCCTGCCGTCCCGTGCCGACGATGAGCACGCGGTCCGCGCCCAGGTGCAGGGCCGGGCTCACCGGCGCGATCTGGCGCATCGAGCCGTCGCCGAAGTACTCGCGGTTGTACTTCACCGCCGGGAAGATGAACGGCAGCGCGGCCGATGCGAGCAGGAGGTCGACGCTGAGCGGCACCGCGGCGCCGATGCGCTGGTTGCGTTCCCAGCCCTCCAGCCCGCTGCCGCCCTGGAAGAAGGAGACGCTCTGTCCCGACGTGTATCCGGAGGCGGTCACGCACGCGGCGTACAGCGCGCCCGAATCGATGTGCGCCTGGATCCGGGAGAAGTCGAGGTTTTTCTCGAGCATGTCGCGCAGGGGCGCGTTGTCGAGCAGCGAGACCGGGTTGTGGCGCGAAAGCAGCATGACGGCGGAAAGCCATTTGGCGCCGCTCTTCAGGATGCTCCAGAAGTCGGTTCGGTATACATGCTCGCAGCGCATGTTTTCCCAGACCTCGAGCAGGTTCGCCACGGCGCGCGGGAAGTCGTCGGCGAAGGCGGCGAGCGTCGCCGCGTTGATGGCGCCCGCCGACGTGCCGGTGAGAATGGGAAACGGGTTCGCCGTCGGGGCGCCGAGGATGTCCCGCACGGCCTTCACGACGCCCACCTGGTAGGCCGCGCGGGCACCGCCTCCGGTCAGGACGAGGCCGGCGCGCGGCTTCATCAGAAGAGGGATTGCTCCTGCCCGCGCGGCGCGTTGGCGTCCGCCACTGCGAGCGCGGTCATGTTGACGAGGCGCCGCACCGTCGCCGAAGGCGTGACGATGTGCACCGCCCGCGCGGCGCCGAGGAGCATCGGGCCGATGGTCACGCCGCCGCCGGC
>DASPMF010000073.1:0-9876 GCA_035627155.1 Burkholderiales bacterium
GCAGGCCCTCGGTCTGCGCGCCCACCACGTCGCCTGCGCGGTAGACGAACGTATCGATGAAGGCCTTCCCCTTGTAGCGCTCCTCGCGCGGCACGACGGTGAAGAGCGTCTCGCGCGCCGGGCGCATGATGCCGCGCTGCACGGCTCGGTACGTCGCCTCGAGCGCAATCAGCGCCGCCAGCGTGCCGGAAATCGCCAGGCCGACGAAGCCGAGCGCCGCCGTAACCGGCAACAGCGCAAGCGCAACGGCGACGCCGAGGCGCTTCATCAGGTGCCCGGTCACGACCGCCTGCAGCACGAGCGTCGCGACCTGCGTGATGAGGTCGATGCGCGCAAAGGTGGCGGTGCGCTGGTCGAGGTCGGTACCCAGAGCCGCGACCATCTGCAGGCGGGTGAAGTAGATGAGCGTCGCCATCACCGCGACGACGAGGACGTAGGCGCAGATGGCGAGGAGGTACGGCGAGCGGAATACCGCGCGGAAGCCCTCCCACGCGCTGCCGCCGATCACCGCCTGTTCGGCTGCCCGCTCTGCCGGCGGCACATCGGCCACCAGCCGCGTCAGCCACCCTGCCGCGAGAAGGGCCAGCACGAGGAACGCCGCCGAAAGGAGCAGCATCGCCGGCGTGCCGAGCGGCCTTGCGAGCTGGCTCGCGAGCCACGGGCCGAAGATCGCGCCGAGCGTGCCGCCGACCGCGATCGCGCCGAAGAGGCGCTTCGACTTCTCGTGCGAGAAGCGGTCCGCCATGAGCGCCCAGAAGAGCATCGTGGCGAAGAGGTTGAAGACGCTGAACCAGACGTAGAACACCTGCCCGCTCGTCTGGCCGACGCTCGCCGGCGCGAGCGTGAGGAGCAGGTAGAAGGCGACGAGACCCGTGGCAAAGAAGAGGTACGTCGCGGCGATGAACACCAGGCGCCGGAAGCGGCTGACCAGCCAGCCGAACACCGGGTTCACGAGCAGCGTCACGACCACCGTGCCGATGAAGAGCCAGCGGATCGCCTCGATCCCCCGCTGCATCCCGAGCGCCTCGCGCGCCGGCCGCACGACCATGAGGGCCGTCAGCACGCAGAAGAAGAACAGGGCCGCCACGAACGTCGGCAGCGCCTCCTCACGGCGGATGTTGGTGAAGCGCTGCAGGAGCATGGGCCGGCAAGCCTAGCGTAACAATGCGTGCGGGAGAATGGCCCGATGGCTGTGCGAAGCATCCTGGAACTTATCGGAAATACCCCGATGCTGGAGGTCACGCACCTCGACACCGGGCCTTGCCGCCTCTTCCTCAAGCTGGAGAG
Source organism: Burkholderiales bacterium (assembly GCA_035627155.1). Lineage (GTDB taxonomy): Bacteria > Pseudomonadota > Gammaproteobacteria > Burkholderiales > SG8-39 > SCGC-AG-212-J23. Next base: position 1,288 of record DASPMF010000073.1, read on the forward strand.
CCAGAATCCGGGCGGCTCGATCAAGGACCGGATCGCGGTGTCGATGATCGAGGCGGCGGAGCGCCGGGGCCTCCTGGAGAAGAACGCGCTGCTGGTCGAGGCGACGGCGGGCAACACGGGACTGGGCCTGGCGCTGGTCGCCGGGCAGAAGGGCTACCGGCTGAAGATCGTGGTGCCGGACAAGATGAGCCAGGAGAAGATCTTCCACCTGCGCGCGATGGGCGCGGAAGTGGTGCTGACGCGCTCGGATGTCGGCAAGGGGCATCCGGAGTACTACCAGGATCTCGCGGAGCGCCTCGCGCGCGAGGAAGGCGGCGTCTTCATGAACCAGTTCGCCAACGACGCGAACCCCGCCGCGCACGAGAAGACCACCGGCCCGGAGATCTGGGCGCAGCTCGAGCACAAGGTGGACGCGGTCGTATGCGGCGTCGGCACCGGCGGGACCCTGACCGGACTTTCCCGGTTCTTCGCGAAAGTCAGTCCCGCCACGCAGATGGTGCTCGCGGACCCCGCCGGTTCCATCCTGAAGGAGTACGTCGAGACGAAGAACGTTTCCACGGAGGTCGGGAGCTGGCTCGTCGAGGGCATCGGCGAGGATTTCATCCCGCCGGTGTCCGACCTGTCGCGCGTGAAGACGGCGTACAGCATTCCCGACAAGGAAGCGTTCATGACCTGCCGCGCGCTCCTCGAGCGCGAAGGCATCCTCGCCGGCACGTCCACCGGGACGCTCGTCTCGGCGGCGCTGCGCTACTGCCGCGAACAGGCGGAGCCCAGGCGCGTCGTCTCGTTCGTCTGCGACAGCGGCAACAAGTACCTCTCCAAGGTCTACAACGACTACTGGATGATCGACCAGGGCCTGCTCGAGCAGGAGCACTTCGGCGACCTGCGCGACCTGATCGCGCGCCGGCACCGGGAGCACGCGGTCGTCTCGGCCGGGCCCGACGAGACGGTGCTCGCCGCCTACCAGCGCATGAAGCTGTATTCGATCTCCCAGCTCCCGGTCATGGAAGGCGACCGCGTGGTCGGCCTCGTGACCGAGGAGGACATCCTGCTCGAAGTCCTCGACAACCCCGGGCACTTCCGCGAGCCGGTACGCGAGGCGATGGAGATCCGCCTCGTCACCGTGCGGCCGGACGAATCCATCGACGCCCTGGTGAAGATCTTCGACCGCGGGCTCGTGGCGCTGGTCGCTGACGAGAAGGAGTTCCACGGCCTCATCACGCGCATCGACCTCCTCAACTGGCTGCGCAGGAAGCTCTGACATGAAATTCGAATCGAAGGTCATCCACGCGGGCCAGGCGCCCGAGCCGCGCACCGGCGCGGTCATGACGCCGATCTACGCCACCTCCACGTACGCCCAGTCGAGCCCCGGCGAGCACAAGGGCTACGACTATGCGCGCACGCGCAATCCCACGCGCGACGCGCTCGAGGCCTGCCTAGCGGAGCTGGAAGGCGGCAAGGCGGCGTTCGCCTTCGCCTCCGGCATGGCGGCCATGGCTACGGTGCTGGAGCTCCTCGACGCCGGCTCGCACATCGTGGCGATGCACGACCTGTACGGGGGAAGCTACCGGCTGTTCGAACGGGTCCGAAAAAGATCGTCCGACCTGGAGACAGCATTCGCGGATCTTTCCAGGATCGAGAATCTCGAGAAAGCGATCAAGCCCAACACCCGCATGGTGTGGGTCGAGAGCCCGACCAATCCCCTCCTCCAGCTCGTCGACCTCGAGGCCGTCGCCGCGGTGGCGCGCAAGCGCGGCCTCATCAGCGTGTGCGACAACACCTTCGCTTCACCCTACGTGCAGCGCCCGCTCGAGCTCGGCTTCGACATCGTCGTGCACTCGACCACCAAGTACATCAACGGCCACTCCGACGTGATCGGCGGCGCGGCGATCCTGCGCGACGACACGCACCGCGAGAAGCTCGCCTTCCTGCAGAATGCGCTCGGCGCCGTGCCGAGCCCCTTCGACGCCTTCCTCACGCTGCGCGGCATCAAGACGCTGGCGCTCCGGATGGAACGGCACTGTGCGAACGCAATGGCCGTGGCGTCTTTCCTCGAGGGGAACGAAAGGATTGAAAAAACCTACTATCCAGGTCTGCCCTCCCACCCGCAGCATGCGCTCGCCAAGCGGCAGATGAACGGCCGCTACGGCGGGATGGTGACGGCGGTGCTGAAAGGCGGGCTGCCATCGGCGAAGCGCTTCCTCGAGCGCTGCGAGCTCTTCACGCTCGCCGAAAGCCTCGGCGGCGTGGAGAGCCTGATCGAGCACCCGGCGATCATGACGCACGCTTCGATCCCGGCCGAGATCCGCGCGAAGCTCGGCATCGACGACGGACTTGTGCGGCTTTCCGTCGGAATCGAGTCGGCGGACGACCTGATCGCCGAGCTCGACCGCGCGCTCCAATGAGAAAAATGGGGTCTGTCCCTATTTATTCGACCTTGGCGCCGGTTTCCTTGACGACCTTCGCCCACTTCGCCACTTCCTCCTGCACGTAGGCGGCGAAGCGCGCCGGGGTGCCGCCGACGGGCTCGAAGCCCAGGGCCTCGAGGCGCTCGCGGATTTCCGGGCGGCCGAGGAAGGTGTTGGCCTCGCCGTTCAGGCGCGCGATGACGATCGGCGGCGTGCCGGCCGGGGCGAAGACGCCGATCCAGGTGTAGTCCTCGAAGCCCGGGAAGCCGGACTCCTGGACGGTGGGAACCTCGGGGATCGCGGCGAGGCGCTCCGCGCTCATCACCGCGAGGCCGCGCAGCTTGCCCGAGCGCAGGTGCGGCACGGTGGCCGGAAGCGCTACGCTGAGCACCGGGACCTCGTTGGCGAGGGCGGCGGTCACCGCCGGCCCGGCGCCCTTGTACGGCACGTGCGTGACCTTCAGGCCGGCGAGGTTCTTGAAGAGATACTCGGCCGTCAGGTGCGGCGTGGTCCCGGTGCCCGGCGAGCCGTAGACGAGCCCCTTCGCACGCGAGGCGTCGATGAGCTCGCGCAGGCTTTTCGCGCCGGCCGTGCCGGTGACCATCATGTTCGGGCTCCAAGCGACGTTCACGACGGGTGCGAGATCGCGCATGTCGTAGCCCGGATCCGGAGTGAGCGTGGCGTTCACCGCAACCGACGTGCTGGTGACGAGCAGCGTGTGGCCGTCCGGCGGCGACTTTGCGGCGACCGCGACGCCGACGTTTCCGCCCGCGCCGGTGCGGTTGTCGACGACGAACTGCTGGCGCAGGCGCTCGGAAAGGTGCTGGCCGAGGAGGCGCGCCACGATGTCCGACGGGCCGCCCGGCGCGAACGGCACGATGACCCGCACCGGGCGCGCCGGATAGGTCGAAGGCTGGGCGAGGGTCGTGCTGCTAAGGGCGAGAAGGAGCGCCGCGAGCAGCGTCCTCACGGCACATGGCGAGCTGTGCGCAGGCGCGCCTCGCGCAGGTCGTCGCCGCGCAGCTCGCGCAGCGCGTACGCCGCGAAGTCGTCGGTGACTTCCTTGCGCCAGTACAGGTCCATGTCGGTATTGTCCATCGGCTTCGCGCGGTTGGCCACCAGTTGCGCGGCCTGGGCGATCACCTCGTCGGTGAGCTTCTGCCCCTTCAGGAACTCGCCGGCCTTCTCGACGAGGAACGGACGCGACGCCACCGCGCCCAACGCGATCCTGGCTTCCTCCACCACATCTCCGCTCATGCGCACCGCTGCCGCGACCCCGAGGATCGGAAAATCGAACGACCCGCGCCGCCGCAGCTTCCAGTACGTGCTGGCAGTCCAGCCGTCCGGCACGCGCACCGCCGTCAGGATCTCGTCCGGCCGCCGGGAGAGGTACTCGATCCCGTCATTGCGGTACAGGTCCTCCGCCTTTACTTCGCGTTTTCCGGCAACCGACTCGAGAAAAACCGAGGCATTCAAGGCGATGAGCGCGGGGGCCGTATCCGTGGAGGAGACCGCGACGCAGCGCTTGCTCGCGGTGGCGACCCAGCACGTCTTGCCGTCCTTCTTCAGGCAGTAGTCGATCGCCTTGCGCCATTCCTCGGTCTGGTTGTAGTAGGTGCAGCGCGTGTCGAGGCAGAGGTTGCCGCCGAGCGTCCCCATGTTGCGCAGGTGCGGCGTCGCCACCTGCGCCGCCGCCTGCCGGAGTGCCGCAGGGCTGTTGGGATTTTCAACGACCTCTCTCAACGTGACGGCTGCTCCGAACACCCCATTGAGCACCTTCAGCTCCGGAACGTTGCGCAGGGAGACGAGCACCTTCGGCGTCTGGTGGCGGCGCTTCATGTTCGGCAGGAGGTCGGTGCCGCCGGCGACGAGCATCGCCTGCGGGCCCTCGCCCGCCAGGATCGCGGCCGCCTCCCCGAGGGAGCGCGGCGCGCGGTAGTCAAACCACGGCAGCCGCAGCATTGCGCTTGGTCTCCTTGCCGTCGCCCTCTTCCCAGGGCGGCAGAACGAACGTCGGTTCGGGATACGGAACCGCGGGGAACGCCTCGGGGCCGACGCGCGCCGGCTCGCCTTTCGCTTTCCTCTCGAGGGCCGCCAGGACCTTGTCAGGAGTAATGGGAATCTCGTCGATGCGCACGCCCACCGCGTCGAAGATCGCGTTCGCGACCGCCGGCATCACCGGCAGCAGCGGCCCCTGCCCGACTTCCTTGGCGCCGTACGGGCAGTTCGGATCCGGATCCTCGATGAGCGCGACTTCCACCTCCGGCATGTCCAGCGAAGTCAGGCTCTTGTAGTCCAGCATCGAGGGTGCGCGGTGCACGAGCGCGCCGGAGAGCTTCTCCGGCAAACGGCGGAACGACTGCGCCTCCATCAGCGCCTCGCCGAGGCCCATGTAGACGCCGCCGATCACCTGCCCGCGCGCGAGAGTCGGGTTGACCGCGCGGCCGATGTCGTGGGCCATCCAGATCTTCGGCACGTGGATCCAGCCGGTGCGCTCGTCGACTTCCACTTCAACCACGCAGGCGCTGAAGCTGTAGGCCGGCGACGGGCCGACGCCGGCGCCCTTGTACTTGCCCGGCGGCTTCGGCGGCGCGTACGAGCCGACCGCCGAAAGCGTGCCGAGCGCGGCTTCGGCCATGTGCACCGCCTCGACGAACGTCATCCCCGGCCCGGGGTTGTCGGCGGCGAACACGCGACCCTGCGAGAACACCACGCGGTCGGGCAGCGTGCCCAGCGTCTCGGAGACGACGGCCGCGACGCTCGCCCGCAGTCGCTCCGCCGCCTGCAGCGCGGCGTTGCCCATCATGATCGTCACGCGGCTCGAGTACGAACCGAGGTCCACCGGCGCGATGCCGGTGTCGCCGGTGACGCAGCGCACGACGCCCGTGTCGACGCCGAGCGTCTCGGCGACGATCGCCGCGAGCACGTCGTCGGAGCCCTGGCCGATCTCCGTCGCGCCGCAGTAGACGATCACGGTGCCGGAGCGGTCGAGCAGGATCTGCACGCCGGAGTGCGGCATCTTGTTCCAGTAGATCGCGACGCCCGCGCCGCACATGTAGGTGCTGCAGGCGATGCCGACGCCACGGCCGCGCGGCAGCTTGCGGTGCTTTTCCTTCCAGCCCGAGAGCTCGGTGACCTTGCGGATGCACGCCTCGAGGCCGGTCGAGCCGACGTGCAACCAGCTCGCGGTCAGTGAATCCGCCTTGGTCAGGTTCTTCAACCGCAGCTCGGCCGGGTCCATGCCGAGCTTCTCGGCGATCTTGTCGAGCTGCACTTCCTGGCCGAAGCGCGGCTGGGGCGTGCCGTGGCCGCGCTTGGGTCCGCAGGCCGGCTTGCTGGTGAAGACGCGACAGGCCTCGAACTTGAAGCGCGGATAGTGGTACGTCACCGGCGTGAGCACGCCGGTGTAGAAGGTGCTCGCCGGGCCGTGCGAGCCGTAGCCGCCGCCGTCGAGCAGCGTCTGCAGGTGCATGCCGGTGAGCTTGCCGTCCTTCGTGACGCCGGTCTTCATCTTCATCAGCACGGGGTGGCGTCCGCGGTGCACGTAGAACACTTCCTCGCGCGTTAGGCCGATCTTTACCGGGCGCCCGAGCAGGAGCGCCGCCTTGGAAACCACGAACTCGTGCCCGCCCGGGTCGCACTTGCCGCCGAAGCCGCCGCCGTTCGGCGTCGCGACGACGCGGATGCGAGCCTCCGGGATCTGCAGCACGCGCGCCAGCTGGCGGTGCAGGTAGTGCGGATTCTGCGTGCTCGAGCAGATCTGCAGCTTGCCCTCGCCGTCGAGGAAGGCGAGCGAGGCCTGCTGCTCCATCGGCAGGTGCGTGTTGCCTTCATAGAAAAATAGATCTTCAAACAGAAAATCCGCTTTTCTCAATGAATCTTCGACATCGCCGAATTCGTAGGACTGGTTGCGGTGGATGTTGCCCTGCTCGCCGTAATCGTGGATGCGGGGCTCGGGATGCCGGAGCCCATCGATCGCGTCCTCCACGGGCCTCAAAATCTTGAAATTCACCTCGATCAGCGCCAATGCCTCGACGGCGGTCTGCTCGTCCGTCGCGATCACCGCGGCGACCGGGTCGCCGACGTAGCGCACCCGCTCGCGGGCGAGCGGGAACTCGTCCACGGACACCGGCATGATCCCGAAGGGCACCGGGAAGTCCTGGCCCGTAAGGACCAGATGAACTCCCTGCAGAGAAGCAGCACGGGAAACATCTACAGAAACAATTTCGGCATGCGGGTGCGGGGAGCGCAGGAGCTTCGCGTGCAGCATGCGCGGCATGGAGAGGTCGTCGGCGAAGCGCAGCTGGCCGGTGACCTTGGCGCGCGCGTCCACGCGCCGGCGCGCCTTGCCGACGACGTCGAGGCGCTTCTTCACTTCGCCTCCGCGCGCAGCTGCGCCGCCGCGTCTTCGATCGCGTCCACGATCTGCTGGTAGCCGGTGCAGCGGCACAAGTTGCCGGCGGTCGCGACCTTGATTTCCTCGCGCGTGGGGCTCGGGTTCTTCCTCAGCAGCGCCTCGGCAGTCATGATGACCCCGGGCGTGCAGTAGCCGCACTGCGAGCCGCCGAAGTCGGCGAAGGCCGCCTGCAGCGGATGGAGCTCGGGACCGCGGGCGAGGCCCTCGATGGTCTGCACCGAGCGGCCCTCGCATTCGCGCCCGAGGACCAGGCACGAGAGCACCGGCTCGCCGTCGAGGAGCACGGTGCATGCGCCGCATTCGCCGAGCTCGCAGCCGTGCTTGGTGCCGGTGAGCTGCAGGTCCTCGCGCAACACCTCGAGGAGCGTCTTGTATGGGGCGAAGGAGACGTCCGCCTCCTCGCCGTTGACCGTCAGCCGCTGCCGTACCCGCGCGAGCATTTGTTTGGGCTCCAAACTAATTTTGCCGGGCTACTGTACTCCCAAAGCAAGGTGGCGAAAAGGGACTTTCCGGAGGTACGATTCCGGCCCCCACAGACCTCCCGGAGAACCCCATGGCACTGCGCATCGGCGACGAAGCCCCGAACTTCCAGGCCCAGACCACCCAGGGGCCGATCGACTTCCACCAGTGGATCGGCAGCAGCTGGGCGATCCTTTTCTCCCATCCCAAGGACTTCACCCCGGTCTGCACCACGGAGCTGGGCACGATGGCGCGGATGAAGCCGGAATTCGACAAGCGCAACGCGAAGATCATCGGCCTGTCGGTGGACCCGGTGGACGACCACTCGCGCTGGGCGAAGGACATCGAGGAGACCCAGGGCGCGGCGGTGAACTACCCGATGATCGGCGACCCGGAGCTGAAGATCTCCAAGCTCTACGACATGCTTCCGGCCGAGGCGACCCCGGGCAAGCGCACCGCGTCCGACAACCTGACGGTTCGCACGGTTTTCATGATCGGGCCTGACAAGAAGATCAAGCTGATCCTCTACTACCCGATGACAACGGGTCGCAATTTCGACGAGATCCTGCGCGTGCTCGACTCGATGCAGCTCACCTCGAAGCACAAGGTGGCGACCCCGGCCAACTGGAAGCAGGGCCAGGACGTCATCATCGCCGGGTCGGTGAGCGACGACGAGGCGAAGAAGCAGTATCCGGCCGGGTGGAAGGCGCCCAAGCCGTACCTGCGCATCGTCCCCCAGCCGAAATAACTCGTTACAACCGGTTACCCCTGCGTCCGCGCAGGGGAGTAGGCTTTCCGGCATGAAAGCGCTCCTCGGCCTGCTCGCACTCAGCATCGCCGGGCTGCTCGCCAGCCCGGACGCTTCCGCGCACGGGCGGCGCGCCCGGGTCAGCATCGGACTGCATTTCGGCGCGCCGTTCCACCACCACTGGCATGGCTGGCACCCGTGGCCGTACTACGTCTACGCGCCACCGCCCGTCTATGTCGCTCCGTCGGTGGTCCACGTTCAGCCGCCGGTGTACGTCGAGCGCCATGAGCCGCCGATCGTCGACCAGCAGGGCTGGTGGTACTACTGCGACGCCGGCAACGGCTACTACCCGTACGTGAAGGAATGCCCCGGAGGCTGGAGGAAGGTTCCTCCTACGCCGCAGCAATGAAGAAGCTCTTCCTGGTGCCGGTGGTCCTGCTGGCCGGATGCGCCTCTGCGCCGAGCGGCCCGGGGGTGATGGTCCTGCCGGGAAGCGGCAAGAGCTTCGAGCACTTCCGTTTCGACGACCACGAATGCCGGCAATACGCGTCCGGCTT
>DASPMF010000074.1:0-15333 GCA_035627155.1 Burkholderiales bacterium
GCCGCGGTCGTCGGCGTGCAGACGCTCTGCACCAGCGCGGAGCCGATGACCGCGCAGCTCGTCGGCCTGGCGTTCGCCTTCGAGCGCGAAGCGGTGTACCTGCCGCTCGCGCACACCTATCCCGGCTCGCCGGCGCAGCTGCCGCCCGGGCAGGTTCTCGAGAGGTTGCGCGGCTGGCTGGAGGATCCGCAGAAGAAGAAAGTCGCGCAGAACGTGAAGTTCGACCTGCACGTCCTCGCCAACCACGGGGTGACGCTGCGCGGCGCAATCTACGACACGCTGCTCGAGTCCTACGTCCTCGAGGTGCACGAGCGCCGCGAGCTCGGCGTGCTCGCGTCCCGCCATTGCGGCTGGACGATGCTCACGATCGACGAAGTCACCGGCAAGGGCGCCTCGCGCATCGGCTTCGGCGAGGTCTCGGTGGACCACGCGACGCAGTACGCGGCCGGCGCGGCGGATTGCGCGCTTGCGCTGCACGACATCCTTTACGCGAAGATCGAGACCGATCCTAAGCTGCGCTTCGTCTACGAGCAGGTCGAGATGGCGGTGCTGCCGGTCCTGCAGCGCGTCGAGCGAAACGGCGTGCTGCTCGACGCGGCGCGGCTGGAGCGCCACAGCCACGAGCTCGGCAAGGAGATCCTCGAGAAGGAGCAGCAGGCGTTCACCATCGCGGGCGGCCCCTTCAACCTCGGCTCGCCGAAGCAGATCCGCGAGATCCTGTTCGAACGCCAGAAGCTGCCGGTGCGCAAGAAGACGCCCACTGGCGAGCCCTCGACCGACGAGGACGTGCTGGCGGAGCTCGCGCTCGACCACCCGCTGCCCAAGCTGATCCTGGAAGTCCGGGGCCTGTCGAAGCTGAAATCGACCTACACCGACAAGCTTCCGAGGGCGGTGAACGCCGCTACCGGGCGCGTGCACACGACTTACTCGCAGACCACCGCGGTGACGGGCCGCCTGTCTTCGAACGAGCCCAACCTGCAGAACATCCCGATCCGCACGCCGCAGGGCCGGCGCATCCGCGAGGCGTTCATCGCGCCGCCCGGGAGAAAGATCGTCTCCGCGGACTACTCGCAAGTCGAGCTTCGCATCATGGCGCACCTTTCCGGCGACGAGAACCTGCGCCGCGCGTTCCGCGAAGGCGAGGACGTGCACCGCGCCACCGCCGCGGAGATCTTTGGCGTGCCCTTGCCCGAAGTCGAGCCGGACCATCGCCGCGTCGCGAAGGTCATCAACTTCGGACTGATCTACGGCATGTCGGCGTTCGGCGTGGCGCAGAACCTGAGCATCGACCGAGCCACCGCGCAGACCTACGTCGACCGCTATTTCGCGCGCTTCCCGGGCGCCAAGCGCTACATGGACGAGACACGCGAGCGCGCGCGCGCCGACGGGTACGTCGAGACCGTCTTCGGCCGCCGGCTCTGGCTGCCGGAGATCAGGAGCGGCGCCCCGGTGCGCCGCCAGGCCGCCGAGCGCGCGGCGATCAACGCACCGATGCAGGGCACGGCGGCGGACCTCATCAAGCTCGCCATGATCCAGGTGCAGAAGTGGCTGGATGAAGAAAAGCTGCAGACGCTCCTCATCATGCAGGTGCACGACGAGCTGGTGTTCGAGGTCCCGGAATCAGAGCTTCAGAAGGTGATCACTCAGGTGAAGGCTTTGATGCAAAGCGTGCACGCGCTGGATGTGCCGCTCGTTGTGGATGTCGGCGTCGGCCATAACTGGGACGAGGCGCACTAGCGCCGTGGCGCTGGCCAAGGCGCAGGCACGGCGCCTCTGGCTGCATGCGCAAAGGCTCGACGAGCCCTGCCCGTTCGGCGACGGCCCCGCCGCCACGGCGGCCGCGGTCGAGCACCTCGGCTACGTGCAGATCGACACCATCCACGTCGTGGAGCGCTGCCACCACCAGATCCTCTACACCCGGATTCCGGGGTATCGGCGCGCGGACCTGCACCGCGCGCAAGCGGTGGACAAGACGGTGTTCGAGTACTGGACGCACGCCCTGTCTTATGTGCCCGTCAAGGACTACCGCTTCTTCGTCGCCGCGATGCGCCGCGAGGCGCGCAGCCGCAACGCGTGGTTCGGCAGCGTCACGACGCGCGACGTGCGCAAGGTGCTTCGCCGGCTGAGGACACACGGGCCGCTGACCATCCGCGACATCGATGACGATGTGCTGACGGAGAAGCAGCACGAATGGGGCAGCCGCAAGCCCTCCAAGCGCGCCCTGCAGCTGCTCTTCTATCGCGGCGTCGTGGCCGTGAGCCGGCGCATCGGCATGCTGAAGACGTACGATCTCGCGAGCCGGCATTTCGGCTGGGACCGGCCGCCGAAGGCCGCCGCGGCGAGCGAGACGCTCGAATACCTGGTCGACCGCGCCTTGCGCTCCCAGGGCGTCGTGAGCCTCGATTCCATCTGCCACCTCGACGCGGCCCGCAAGCCCGGCATCCTGGCGGCGATCCGGCGCCGCGTGCGGCGCGGGGAACTCGTCCCGGTCGCCATCGATGGCGCGCGCGAGCACTGGGCGCACCCCGCGCTGCTCGATCGGCGGTTGCCGAAGGTCGAACCGCTCGTCCATGTCCTCTCGCCCTTCGACCCGCTGGTGATCCAGCGCAGGCGCCTGGAGCTTTTCTTCGGCTATGCCCACGTGTTCGAGGCGTACGTGCCGAAGCCGAAGCGCCGCTACGGCTACTTCACGCACCCGGTGCTGGTGGGCGACGAGATCGCCGCCGTGCTGGATCTCAAGACGGACCGCGAGCGCGGCCGTCTCCTGGTGCAGCAGTGGAACTGGATCGCGAAGGGCCGGCGCCGCGAGCTCAAGCGGCGCATCGAGGAGGCGCTGGACCGCTTCGAGCGCTTCCAGCTCGCCCCCGACGAGACCAGTCCCTAGAGCAGCGCGCCGAACACTTTCCTGATGATCGAGGTCCCGGTGCCGACCGGGTCCTGGCGGATCTTTTTTTCCTCCTCGGCGACGACGAGGAACAGGCCGTCGAGCGCCTTCTGCGTCACGTATTCGTCGAGGTTCGCGTGCTCCTTCTTCAGGAGGCCGAGCGCGGCGCCCTGCTCCGCGTACTGGTTGTACTTGCGCGCAAGGCCGACCCGCGCGGTGGATTTCTTCACGATGGGGAGGAAGCGGTCGTGCAGCCGCTCGCCCGTCGTCCGGCGGAAGTACTGCGTGGCCGCCGTGTTGCCGCCGGTAAGGATGGCCTTCGCGTCCTGCACCGACATCTTGCGCACGCTGTCGACCAGGAGCTTGCGCGCCTCGGGCACTGCGGCCTCCGCGGCACGGTTCATGGTGAGGACGAGCTCGTCGGCGTACTTGCCCATGCCGACGCGGCGCATCATGCGCTCGGCGCGCGCCAGCGACTCCGGAAGCGGGATCTTCACCTGCGGGTTGGCGAAGAAGCCGTCCTCGCGCCCCAGTTGCGCGACCGCGGCCTGCGAGCCCTTCTCCAGCGCCGCGCGCAGGCCGGCGGTGGCATCGCGGCTCGTGATGCGGTCCAACTGGGCCATGGCCGGAGCGACGGCGGCGAAGAGGGCGAGGGCGAGAATCGTGCGCACCGTGAACATTGCGACGAAGCTTATCGCCGCGCTCGGCGTGGTGGCAATCGGCGTCTTCGCCGCGTTCCTTGCCACGCCGCACCGGCCGGCCACCGATGCCAATGTCGTCACGCTCGACGGGCGTACCGTGTCCATCGCCGCGCTCAAGGGCAAGGTGACTGCGGTGAACTTCTGGGCCACCTGGTGCGGCGCGTGCATCCGGGAAATGCCGAAGATGGTCGAGGCCCACCGCAAGTACGCGCCACAGGGCTACGAGATGGTCGCGATCGCAGTGCGCGACCGCCCGGAAGCCGTAGCCGAGTATGCGCAGCGGAACGCCCTGCCCTTTCGCGTCGCGCTGGACGCGGGCGAAGCGGCGCTGCGCTTCGGCAACGTGCGCATCACGCCGACCACCTTCCTCATCGACCGCAACGGGCGCGTCCTCAAGCGCTTCGTCGGCGAGCCGGACTGGAAGGAGTACGAAGCCCTGGTGGAGCGTGCCCTAGCCGACTAGGGAATGGGCCTGCTGGTCGGCGTGGTACGAGGAGCGCACCATGGCGCCGACCGCGGCATGCCGGAACCCCATGGCGATTGCCTCGCGCTCGAACGCCTTGAACTGGTCCGGATGCACGTAGCGCTCCACGGGCAGGTGGTGCGGCGAGGGCTGCAGGTACTGCCCGATGGTCAGCATGTCCACGTCGTGCGCGCGCAGGTCGCGCATCACCTGCAGGATCTCCTCGTCGGTCTCGCCAAGGCCGACCATCAGGCCCGACTTGGTCGGAACGGATGGGTTGCGGGCCTTGAAGGTCCTGAGGAGTGAAAGGGAGTGCGCGTAGTCGCCCCCAGGGCGCGCCTTCCTGTACAGGCGCGGGACGGTCTCCAGGTTGTGGTTCATCACGTCGGGCGGCGCAGCGGCGAGGATCTCGAGCGCGCGGTCGAGGCGCCCGCGGAAGTCGGGCACGAGGATCTCGATCGTCGTGCGCGGCGAGGTCTTCCGGACGGAGGAAACACATGCGACGAAATGCGCCGCGCCGCCATCCTTCAGGTCGTCGCGATCGACGCTGGTGATGACGACGTAGGAAAGTTCCAGGGCGGCGATGGTCTCGGCGAGGTGGCGCGGCTCCTCGGCGTCAGGGGCGAGCGGCCGGCCGTGCGCCACGTCGCAGAACGGGCAGCGGCGCGTGCAGATCGCGCCGAGGATCATGAAGGTCGCGGTGCCCTTGCCGAAGCACTCGGCGATATTCGGGCACGACGCTTCCTCGCAGACCGTGTGCAGGCTCTGCTCGCGCAGGATGCGCTTCACTTCGTGGAAGCGCGAGTCCGGCGCGGCGGCGCGCACGCGGATCCAGGGCGGCTTGGGCAGCGCGTCGTGGCGCGGCACCACCTTGATCGCGTACTTCTCCAGCGTGCGCGAGGTCTTCTGCCCGCCCTTCTGCTTGACGCCCGGCTCAGCCATGGTCGATGCGCGAAACGAGGTGCTCCGCGAGCCGTTCTGCCGCCTGCGTGAGCGGAAGGCCGAGCGTTTTCATGTCGACCACTGCAAGGCCGGGGTAGCCGCAGGGGTCGATGGCGGAAAAAGGAGCGAGGTCCATGGCGACATTCAGGGAGAGCCCATGGTACGCCCGGCCGCGCGTGACGCGGATCCCCAGGGCGGCGATCTTCGCCCCGCCGACGTACACGCCGGGCGCGCCGCGCCGGCGCTCGCCCCCGACTCCGGATTGCGCTAGCAGGTCGATCACCGCCTGCTCGAGCAGCCAGACGAAGCGCTTGACCTTGATGCCGCGCCGCGCGAGATCCACAAGCGCGTAGAGCACAGCTTGCCCTGGGCCGTGGAACGTGATGTCGCCGCCGCGGTCGGCGCGCACCACGGGAATGCCGTTGGCGACCGCGCGCTGCGGCGCACCCTGCCCCAGCGTATAGACCGGCGGATGCTCGACGAGCCACAGCTCGTCTTCCGTGTGCTCGTCGCGCGCACGCGTGAACGCCTTCATCTCCTCCAAGACCTCGACGTACGGCCGGTTGCCCAGCTCGCGCAAGCGGATCGCTTCGGCGACCTTCACAGCACCATCACCACGGAGGGGTGGTCGCACAGCTCCTGGTAGAGCGCGTCGAGCTGAGAACGGGAGTTGGCGCGGATCACGCACGTTACGCTGAGGTAGGTGCCCTGGCGGCTGGGCCGCATCTCCATGGTCGAGGGCTGGAAGTCCGGCGCGTGCCTGAGCACGATCTCCATGACGGTCTGCGCGAACCCGGCCTCCTTGCGACCCATCACCTTGATGGGGAAGTCGCACGGGAATGCGAGCGGCGAGCCTTCCTCGGCCATCCCTCTCCTAGGCGGAGACCTTCTCCCGGATGCCGGCGCGCATGACCTTCTGCTTGAAGTCCTGGTACAGCCTGTACATGCGGCGGAACAGCGGCCCGGGCTTGCCGTCGCCGATCGCCCGCCCGTCGAGGTCCACGATGGCGAAGACCTCTTTCGAGGAAGAGGTCACCCACAGCTCGTCGGCGCCGCGCACCTCGTCCATGGAAACGCTGCGGAATTCGAGGGGCAGCCCGTTCGCCTGCGCGAGCTCCACGACGACGTCGTAGGTGATGCCGGGCAAAATCAGCGTGCTCTTCGGCGGCGAGAAGATGGTGCCGTCCTTCACGACGAACACGTTGGAGGACGAAGCTTCCGTGAGCTTGCCGTCGCGGAAAAGGATCGTCTCGGTAGCGCCGACCTCGGCCGACACCTGTCGCAGCAGGCAATTGCCGAGGAGCGAGGTGGACTTGATGTCGCAGCGCAGCCAGCGGAAATCCTCCGCGCTCACCGCGCGGCCGCCCTTTTCGACGTGCTCCTGCGCCGGCGGCACGAGCGGATTCGACATCACGAACACGGTGGCCTGGACGTTCTTCGGAAACGCATGGTCGCGTTTCGCGACGCCGCGCGTCACCTGGAAGTACACGCCCTGGTCCTCGAACGCCTGCGCGTCGATGACCTTGTAGATCGTCTCGCGCCACTGCGCGCGCGAGAACGGGTTCGGGATGCCGACCGCCGCGAGACTGCGCTCCATGCGCGCGAGATGCTCCTCCAGGCGGAACGGCACGCGCGAGTACACCGGGACGACTTCGTAGATGCCGTCGCCGAAGATGAACCCGCGGTCGAGGACCGGAACGCTCGCCTCCTCGATCGGGAGGTAGCGGCCATTGAGGAAAACCATGCTCATCTAAGGCCTTTCGCTACTTCAGCCACAGCCTGAGTGTATCCCACGCACGGCCGAGCAACCCCGCGGCGGCGACCGGCTCGAGGGCGACCACCGGGTACTCGCCGAGCGGCTTTCCGTCGTGCGTGACACGCAGCGTGCCGACGCGCTGGCCCGCCGCGACGGGCGCCACGAGCGGCTGCTGCGAAACCAGCTCGGATCGCAGCTTGTCCGCCTCGCCTTTGGGTACCGTAACCACCAGGTCGCCGGGAAATCCCGCCTTCACGCTGTCCTCGGCGCCTTTCCAGACCTCCAGCGCACGCACCGCCTCGTTGGCACCATGGAGCCTGACGCCGTCGAAGGACTGGAAGCCCCAGTTGAGCAATTTCTGCGATTCCTGAGCCCGCGCCGCCTCCGACGTGGAACCGAGAACGACCGAAAGCAGGCGCCGCTCGCCGCGCTTCGACGACGCGATCAGGCAGTAGCCCGCCGACTCGGTATGCCCGGTCTTCACGCCGTCCACGGTCGGATCGAGCCACAGCAGGCGGTTGCGGTTCGGCTGGCTGATGTTGTTGTACCGGAATTCCTTCTGCGCGTAGTACTGGCCGTAGAGATCCGGGAAGTCGCGGATCAGCGCCGCGGCGAGGCGATGCAGGTCGCCCGCCGTGCTGTAGTGCTGCGGGTCCGGGAGTCCGGAGGCGTTGCGAAAGCTCGTGTTCTTCATCCCGAGGCGCTGCGCCTCCTGGTTCATCAACTGCACGAAGGCTTCCTCGGAGCCGGCCACCGCCTCGGCGAGCGCGATGCAGGCGTCGTTGCCCGACTGCACCACCATGCCGCGGATCAGGTCGTCGACGGCGACGCGCGCGCCGGTCCGGATGAACATGCGCGACCCGGGCGCCCGCCCGGCGCGCTCGGAGACCGGCACGGGCTGCGCCAGCGCGAGCTTGCGCTCGCGCAGCGCCTGGAACACCAGATAGGCGGTCATGATCTTCGTCAGCGAGGCCGGCTCGACGCGCTCGTCGGCCTTCTCGGCCGCGAGGACCTGGTTGCTGGAAAGGTCAACCACGACCCACGAGCGCCCGACCACGGAGGGCGGCTGCGGGGCGGCCGCCTGCGTAAGCTCGCAGCAGAAAAGGACAGCGAGCGCGAAGAGGGGCGAAAGGAAACGTTGCATTGGACTGCGCATCCCCTAGCGTACGACGAGGAAGCCCTTGAGGTTGAGCTCGGCTTCGATGCTTTGCGCGACGGCCCGCGCGGCGTCCTGCGTGTCGTAGGGGCCGACGTGCAGGCGCCAGAGGTTGTCGAGGGACAGCACTTCGACCTTGTCGGCCAGCGCCGCGAGCTGCGCGGCGACCTTCGCCCGCAAGTCCTCGGCGTTGCCGCGCGAAGAGAAAGCGCCGACCTGCACGAAGACCCCGCCGCCGGCTTTGTTCTCGCCCTCGCCGGGCGGAAGGACGCTTTCCACCTCGACGCGCGCGCTGCCTGCGGTGATGTAACCGAGGCGGTGCGCGGCGGCGTAGGAGAGATCGATGATGCGATTGGAATGGAACGGCCCGCGGTCGTTGATGCGCACGACCACGCTGCGCCCGTTGGCGAGGTTGGTGACGCGCGCGTAGCTCGGGATGGGCAAGGTCTTGTGCGCGGCGCTCATCTTGTACATGTCGTAGATCTCGCCGCTCGAGGTCTTCTGCCCGTGGAACTTCTTGCCGTACCAGCTCGCGATGCCCTGCTCCTTGTACGGCTGCACCGTCGACATCGGCGTATAGCCCTTGCCGAAGACGGTATAGGGCCGGTTCGCCCAGCGGTGCAGCGGCTCGCGCCGCGGCTCGGCGTCCGGGATGGCGGACAGGTTTGGCGGCGGGTTGTCGCCCGGGCCGTCGTCCTTGTAGTAGCCGCCGGCGCGCGGCGCGGACGGCGGGCTTTCGACCGGCTCGGTTCTCTCCGGAGCGGACGAGCAGGCGGAAAGGACGAGCAGCGCCGTAAGGCCGAGCCGCCTCAAGCTTCGTGTACCACGTTGCCGGCGACGATCGTGCAGCGCACGCGCCCGGTGAGCGAGTAGCCCATGAAGGGCGTGTTCTTCCCCTGGCTCTTCAGCGCTTCGGGCGTGAGGCGGAACTCCGCGGCCGGATCGAAGAGGGCGAGGTCCGCCGGCGCGCCCGCGGCGATGCGGCCGGTCGACACGCCCAGCACGCGGGCTGGCTCGGAGGTGATGCGCGCCAGCGTGGCGGCAAGCGGCAGCTTGTGCGCCGCGCCCCACTTGAGCGCGAGCGGCAGCAGCAGCTCGAGCCCGGTGGCGCCCGGCTCGGCTTCGGCGAAAGGAAGATGCTTGCCGTCCTCGTCCACCGGCGCGTGGTCAGAGCAGAGGACGTCGATCGCGCCTTCGGCGAGGCCGCGCGAGAGCGCGTCGCGATCCCGCTGGCTGCGAAGCGGCGGCTCGAGGCGGCAGTGCGCATCGAAGTAGCCGAGGTCGCGATCGCAAAGATGGACGTGGTGGATTGCCACGTCGCACGTGACCGGCAGGCCTTCCGCTTTCGCGCGTTTGATCATTTCCACGCCTTGCGCGGTGGACAGGCGGCACACGTGCACGCGCGCGCCGGTGGCGCGCACGAGCTCGAGCAGCGTGGCCAGCGCGATCGTCTCGGCAAACGCCGGAATCGCCGGCAGGCCGAGGCGCGTGGCGACGTCGCCGTCGTGCGCAACGCCGCCCTTCGCGAGCCACACGTCCTCGGCGCGCAGCCAGACGGGGAAGCCGAACGTGGCGGCGTACTGCAACGCGCGCCACAGCACCTGCGTGTCGGTAATGGGCGCATTGCCCTGCGAGAAGGCGACGCAGCCGGTGTGGGCGAGCTGGCCCATCTCCGTGAGCGACTCGCCCTGCAGCTTCACGGTGAGCGCGCCGACGGGATACACGCGGGCGCGCGTGAGCGCCTTCGCGCGCCGGCGCAGCATGTCGACGAGGCCCGGCTCGTCGAGCGGCGGATCGGTGTCCGGCGGGCACGCGAGGCTCGTGACGCCGCCCGCCACTGCCGCCGCCATCTCGGACTCGAGCGTCGCCTTGTATTCCTCGCCTGGCTCGCGCAGGCGCGCGGCGAGGTCGATGAAGCCCGGCGAGACGACGAGGCCTTTCGCATCGATCACCCGGTCCGGCTTCCCGGCCTTGTCGGCGATCCTGCCGTCGACCACCCACAGGTCGCCCACGGAATCCCGGTCCGTGCCGGGATCGACGACGCGTCCGCCCTGGATGAGGAGCTTCATCAGTTCCCCGCCACGATGCTCATGACGGCCATGCGCACCGCGATGCCGAAGGTGACCTGCGGCAGGATCACCGAGTGCGGGCCGTCGGCGACGGTCGAGTCGATCTCGACGCCGCGGTTCATCGGTCCCGGATGCATCACGATCGCCTCCGGCCTCGCGAGCGCCAGCTTGTCCGCGGTAAGGCCGTAGTGCTTGTTGAACTCCTGCGCCGAGGGAAGCAGCGCGCCGCGCATGCGCTCGTTCTGCAGCCGCAGCATGACGATCACGTCGGCGCCGCGCAGGCCTTCGCGCATGTCGTGGCACACGCGCACGCCCAGGCTTTCCACGCCGTTCGGCAGCAGCGTCTGCGGCCCGATGACGCGCACCTCCGGCGCGCCGAGCGTCGTGAGGCCGTGGATCAGCGAGCGCGCGACGCGCGAGTGCAGGATGTCCCCCACCACGGCGACGGTGAGCTGCGTGAAGTCCTTCTTGTAGTGCCGGATGGTGAAGAGGTCGAGCAGGCCCTGCGTAGGATGGGCATGGCGGCCGTCGCCGGCGTTGACGACGTGCTCGTGCGGCTTCACGTGCCGCGCGATGAGGAACGGGGCGCCCGAGGCGGCATGGCGCACGATGAAGATGTCGGCCTGCATCGCGGAGAGGTTCGCCACCGTGTCGAGCAGCGACTCGCCCTTCGTCTGCGACGAGGCGGCGATGTTCAGGTTGATGACGTCGGCCGAAAGGCGCTTCGCGGCGATCTCGAACGTGGTGCGCGTGCGCGTCGAAGGCTCGAAGAACAGGTTGAAGACGCTCTTTCCGCGCAGCAGCGGCACCTTCTTCACTTCGCGCTCCGTCACGCCGACGAACGAATCGGCGGTGTCGAGGATCTGCACCAGGATCTCGCGCGGCAGTCCCTCGATGGACAGCAGGTGCTGCAGCTCGCCGTTCGCGTTCAGCTGCGGGTTACGCTGCACGGTCCACCTCGAGCGCCAGCGCGAGCTTGCCGTCCTCGCCGCGCTTCAGCGCGAGCCGCTGCCCCGCGGGCACTTCCACTTTCGCGCCGCAATGCTGCGCGCAGATCGGCAGCTGGCGCCCGCCGCGGTCGGCGAGCACCGCGAGCCGGATGCTCGCCGGCCGGCCGTAGTCGAAGAGCTCGTTCATCGCCGCCCGGACGGTCCGCCCGCTGTAGAGCACGTCGTCGACCAGGAGGATCTCGGCGCCGTTCACGTCGAAGGGGATGCGCGTGCGCTTCGGATCGTGCTTCAGGCCGCGGGCCGCGTAGTCGTCGCGGTAGAAGGCGATGTCCATGAGCCCGAGCGGCGTGGGGATCTCGAGCCGCTTGTGAAGACGCTCGGCAAGCCACGCGCCGCCCGTGTACAGACCCACCATGGCGGTCTTCGGCCCGACCAGCGGCTTCAGCTCGCGCACGAGCTGCTCGCAGAGCGCTTCTGCCTCAGGCAGCTTCATGAAAATACTGCTCCAGGATCAGTTGGGCGGCGACCGAATCGACCGGTTTGTTCTTCAGGCCCTTTAGCAGGCTTTCCGCCTCCACGGAGGTAAAGCGCTCGTCAACCCGGGCGACCGGAAGTTTATAGCGGCCTTCCAGCTGGCGCGCGAAGCGCTCGACCCGCTTGGCGAGCGGATGGGCGCCCTTTTCGGACACCGGCAGGCCGACGACGAGCTGCGCCGGCTGCCACTCTGAAACGAGCTTCTCGATCTGCGGGAAACCGCTGATCGCGGGCAAGGGATGCGCGGTGCGGAGCTCGGGTTCTCCGACCGCGACGCCAATACGCTTCAGGCCGAAATCGAAGGCGAGGACGGTGCCCGCCCGCTTAGACATGGCGCCCGCGGCGCTCAGGCATGCCCCGCCTCGTCCTGCAGCCTCGCGAAATCGAGGCCGAGGAGCTCCATTGCCGCCGGCAGGCGCTCTTCCGAGGGCGTCTCGAACAGGATGCCGTCGCTCGCCTCCACCGTGAGCCAGGCGTTCTGCGATATCTCGTGCTCGAGCTGGCCGGCCGACCAGCCCGCGTAGCCGAGCGTCACCAGCATGCGCTGCGGGCCCTCGCCGCGGCCGACCGCCTCGAGGATGTCCTTCGACGTGGTGAGCCCGATCTTCTCGCGCACGCGCAGCGTCGAGTTCCAGTTCCCGGCCGGCTCGTGGAGCACGAAGCCCCGGTCGGTCTGCACCGGGCCGCCGAAGTAAATCGGCGCGTCGGCGAACTCGCCGGCCTTCATCTCGAGGGACAGACGCTCGAAGAGCGCCTGCAGGGTCATGTCGATCGGGCGGTTGACGACCAGGCCGAGCGCGCCCTGTTCGTTGTGCTCGCAGACGTAGGTGAGGGACCTGGAAAAGTACGGATCGGCCATGTTGGGCATGGCGATCAGGAAGTGGTGCGTCAGATCGATGGAGGTCATTCGCTCCCGCCTGCAGTTTACCGCATGGGAGGTTTAGAGCCCTGCAGGCGAGGAAAGTTTAGATCTCCGTCATCTCGAAGTCCTCCTTGCGCGCGCCGCACTCTGGGCAGGTCCAGTTCATCGGCACGTCTTCCCAGCGCGTGCCCGGCGCGATGCCCTCTTCAGGCAGGCCCTTCTCCTCGTCGTAGATGAATCCGCAAATGAGGCACATCCACGTCTTGTACTGCACGGTGTTTTCGGCCATTGGAGCTTGCAGGAAAAAGGGGCAATAGAAGGGGCAGTAGAATCGGGCGCGATAGTACCCCATGTCTGCTGTCCGCCTGGCACACGCCGCGCCGCCTCTGGTCCTCACGTTCGCAGCCACCGATCCGACCTGCGGCGCGGGCGCGCACGCCGACGTGCTCGCGATTGGCGCGCGCGGCTGCCATCCGCTTTCGGTGGTGACGGCCCTCACCGTGCAGGACACGCGCGGCGTGCACGCCATGCATGCGCTCGAGCCGGCTCTCGTCACCGCACAGGCGCGGGCGCTCCTCGCGGAGCTGCCGGTCGCGGCGTTCAAGCTCGGCGTGCTCGGAAGCGCCGCGAACGCGACCGCCGTGGCGAGCATCCTCGCGCAGCATGCGGATGTTCCGGTCGTCATGGACCCGGTCCTAGCCTCAGGCCGCGGCGACCCGTTCGCCGACGAAGCCCTCGTCGAGGCGATGCGCCGTGAGCTGCTGCCGCTTGCCACGGTGCTTACACCGAACACGCTGGAGGCGCGGCGCGTCTCCGGCGAAGCGGACCTCGAAGCGGGGGTGCGAGGCCTGCTTGCGCTGGGCTGCCGGTACGTCCTGCTGACCGGGACGCACGACGATACGACCGAGGTGGTCAATTCGCTCTACGGCCCGGCGGGCCTCGTCCGCGCGGAGCGCTGGCCGCGCCTGCCGGGAAGCTACCACGGGTCGGGCTGCACGCTCGCCGCGGCGCTCGCCGCGGCGCTCGCCCGCGGATTGCCGGTCGAGGCGGCCTCGCATGACGCGCAGGCATACACGTGGCAGGCGCTTCAACGCGGCTTCCGGCCCGCCGGCGGGCAAAGCCTCCCGGTCCGATGAAACGCGGCCTCTACGCAGTGACGCCGGAACAGGTCGACCTGCACAAGGTGCGCCGCGCGCTCGATGGCGGCATCGCCCTCCTCCAGTACCGCGCCAAGCCGCCGCGCCGCGACGATGCGGCGCGGATCGTCGAGCTCGCCCGCGCGTACGACGTGCCGGTGATCGTGAACGACGCGGTCGAGCTCGCGCGCGCGAGCGGCGCGGCCGGCGTGCACCTCGGCCGCGATGACGCCGCCGTCGCTGCGGCGAAAAAGGATTTCACCGGCATCGTCGGCGCCTCGTGCTATGACGACATCGGCCGCGCGCGCGCCGCCGTGGCGGCGGGCGCCGACTACGTGGCGTTCGGCAGCGTCTTCGCTTCTGCCACGAAGCCGCTCGCAGTGCGCGCGCCGCTCTCCCTCTTCCGCCAGGCCAGGCCGCTCGGCGTTCCGCTCGCGGCCATCGGCGGCATTACGCTGGAGAATGCGCCGCAGCTCGTCGAGGCGGGCGCGGACC
Organism: Burkholderiales bacterium; assembly: GCA_035627155.1. Taxonomy (GTDB): domain Bacteria; phylum Pseudomonadota; class Gammaproteobacteria; order Burkholderiales; family SG8-39; genus SCGC-AG-212-J23. Next base: position 13,949 of record DASPMF010000074.1, read on the forward strand.
TCCTCGCCGTCATCACCGATCTCTTCGACGCGCCGGACATTACCGTGCGTGCGCGCAGCTACGCGAGGCTTTTCCAATGAAGAACGAGTCGCTTTTCGAGCGTGCCCAGCGCTCCATTCCGGGCGGCGTGAACTCGCCGGTGCGCGCGTTCCGCGCCGTCGGCGGCACGCCGCGCTTCTTCGAGCGCGCCGAAGGCGCGTACCTGTGGGACGCCGACGGAAGGCGCTACGTGGACTACGTCGGCTCCTGGGGTCCGATGGTCGCGGGGCACAACCCGGCGCCGGTCGTCGCAGCGGTGCAACAAGCCGCGGCGCGCGCGCTTTCCTTCGGCGCCCCCACGGAAAGCGAGATCGAGCTGGCGGAGCTTCTCTGCAGGCTCGTGCCGTCGCTGGAGATGGTGCGCGTCGTGTCCTCCGGAACGGAGGCGACGATGACGGCGATCCGCCTGGCGCGCGGCCATACCGGGCGGGACGCCATCGTCAAGTTCGATGGTTGCTACCACGGCCATGCCGATTCGTTGCTCGTCAAGGCGGGCTCGGGCGCCCTCACCTTCGGCAACCCGAGCTCGGCCGGCGTGCCTGCCGACACCGCCGCGCACACCGCGGTCCTGCAGTACAACGACATCGACGCGGTGCGCACGCTTTTCGCCGCGCGCGGCAACGAGATCGCCTGCGTGATCGTCGAGCCGGTCGCCGGCAACATGAACCTGGTGCTGCCGGCGCCCGGATTCCTCCAGGCGCTGCGCGCCGAATGCGACCGGCATGGCGCGGTGCTGATCCTCGACGAAGTGATGACGGGCTTTCGCGTCGCGCAGGGCGGCGCCCAGGCGCGCTTCGGCATCCGGCCGGATCTCACCACGCTCGGCAAGGTGATCGGCGGCGGCCTCCCGGTCGGCGCAGTGGGGGGGCGGCGCGAGATCATGCAGAAGCTCGCGCCGCTCGGGCCCGTCTACCAGGCCGGGACGCTTTCCGGAAACCCGGTCGCCGTGGCAGCGGGCCTGGCGACGTTGAAGCTCGTCCAGGAGCCCGGCTTCCAGCAGCGGATCGAGATCACTACCGACGCGCTGGTGAAGGGCCTGCAGGCGGAGGCGCGCAGCGCCGGCGTGCCCTTCTGCGCGCAATCCATCGGCAGCATGTTCGGCCTCTACTTCTCCGAGCGGCCGCCGGCGAGCCTCGCCGAAGTCATGAAGTGCGATCGGGAGCGGTTCAACAGGTTCTTCCACGCCATGCTCGAGCGCGGCGTGTACCTCGCGCCCTCCGCGTACGAGGCCGGATTCGTCTCCGCCGCGCACGGCGCGCAAGAGGTCGAAGCAACGCTGGCGGCGGCTCGCGCCGCGTTCCGGCACTAGACGAGAAAGATCGTCGCCAGCCCGAGGAAGATGAAGA
>DASPMF010000075.1:0-6862 GCA_035627155.1 Burkholderiales bacterium
TCGAGCTCCATCCGGAAGCGCTTCGCCGGCCGGATGCCGCCCTTCGCGGCGAGCGTGCCGCAGAACATCGCCCAGTTGCTCTTCAATGGGTACTTCCCGAGGAGGTCTTCCGGCGAGCGCATCGCGTTGACGCTTCCCTCCTGGTAGAGCTCGCCGTCGGCCCACGAGCGCAAGACGAGCCTCTCCCAGTGCGGCTTCACCTCCTCGTAGCGCCAGGCCTGCGGGCAGGCGGGCTTCTCGCAGAGCTGCTTGGAGAGGGTGACGCCGACGGTCTCGGCCTTGCGGTCGGTATGGTCGGAGCCGACGGTGACGAAGAGGCCTTCGGGCTTCTGCATCAGCACGAACTCGACCTCGCCCGACGTGTCCGGACCGCTGACCTGGATTTCATTCGAGGAGCAAAACAGGGAAGCGGACACCCGGTAGAAGATCGGCGTGGTCTTCGGCGGCTTGACCCCGATCTCCTCGAGCTCCCGGATGTGCTTCTTCAGGGCGGCTTCATCGCGCCCGGTCCAGCCCGCGATGATCAGTTCACTTGGACGGAATGTCATAAGTCCCCATCAAATCGTCGACGACCTTGTGGTAGCGCGCCCAGGGCGCTTCGCGGAAGTTGTGGTTGCGCACGATGAACGACGCGCCGGCGTAGAACTTCTCGTACTGCAGGTGCCGGCCGGCGAACTCGGAGCCGATCAGGTCCCAGGCGAGCTTGTAGAGCTTCATGCGGTCCAGCGCCCCGAGCTGCGGCGTCTGCCAGTAGGCCTCGAACTGCTCGCGCAGCTTCGCGTCGTGCATGACCGAGATGTCGGCCGGCATCTGGAACACGCCGCCGCCGCAGAGCTCGCGCAGCGCGTCGATGATCGACGAATGGCTCTCGGTGCACCAGTTGAGCGCGGCGTACATGTAGCGCCGGTTGAACGTCTTGTAGCCCTCGGGCCAGTCTTCCGCGTCCTGGATCTGCCCGGCGATCATCCCGCCGAGCGCCGCCTCCAGCGCGCAGAAGCGCCCCAGCACCTCGCGCACTGCCGGCACCTCGGCGACCCCCGAGGCGTGCGCGATCCTGCTCGCCAGGCCGACGATGAGCTGCATCTTGGCGTGGAAGCGCACGTTCGACTGATGGTTGCCGTAGCAGTGCCCCGGCGTCTTGATGTAGACGTCGCGCGCGAGCACCGCGTCCATGTGCACGAATACCCGCTCCCAGGGCACCTTCACCTCGTCGCACATCACCATCGAGTCGGACTCGTCGAAGCGCCAGGTGAGCGGCGTGTCGAACTCGCTGGTGGCGTGGCGCTCGAAGGGCTTCCGCGACCAGAGCGTAAGCCCCTTGGCGTTCACCGGCACCGCGCAGGTCACCGACTCGGGCAGCTGGCTCGGCGCGAGGGGGATCAGGTTGCCGATCCAGATCTCGTTGGCGAACACCGCGCCGGTGGCGAGCATCTTCATGCCGGAGATCACGAGGCCGTCGTCGTCCTCGCGCACCACGCGCAGGGTCGGGATCGGCAGGTTCTGCTTGACGTAGAACTCCGGGTTGCGCGCCGCCGACGGCGGGACGACAGCGTAGGCGGCGTACAGGTCTTTCCGCCTCATTTCCTCGTAATAACGGGAAAGATTCTTCGAGTAAGAGCCAAAGGCCTCCGGATTCATCGCCATTCCGGTGACGAAGCTCGCGACGTGGTCGGGCGAGCGCCCGAGCAGCCCGTAGCTCATCTTCGCGATCCTCTCGTGGAGGGTCTTGCGCTTCTCCAGGTCTTCCCTGGTTTTCGCCCTGAGGAAGTAATTGCTGTACTGCTCGTTCCCTTCCTGGAAGGCAAGCGCAGCGTCGCTCCGCTTCATGTCATAGATCGCGGCGATCGACTGCGCCGCGTTGCGGAACGCCGGGTGCGTGGTGACGTCGGTGACCTTCTCGGCGCCGATGTAGACGGTGCGTCCGTCCCTCAGCTGCTCGAGGTGCTCACGACCCGTCTTTAGCATGGTAGTAGTGGATCTCGTGGAGGATGCAGCCGCCGCGCGAGGTGAACGGGCCGTGGTGCACGCCCGGTGGCCGGCAGGCGTAGGTGGGCGCCACGCACTGCTCGCCGCCCCGGCCCTGCTCGTCGTTTCCCACCACGAGGTCGCCCTGCACGACGTAGACCTCTTCCCAGTGGTCGTGCACGAACGGCTCGGTCGAGAAGGCGCCCGCGTCGATGCGCAGCAGCCGCGTGCGGCTTCCGGTCTTGTTCTGCTCGTCGAGGTCGGAAGCGAGGATCTTCTGCCAGAACCCCGGCGGATAGCCGGGCGGCCGCTCCCAGCCCGACTTCAGGTCGACCTTCACGAACTCCAGATGCTCTTTCGGTTTCATGCTTCCTCCTGGAAGGCTTTCAAAGGAGCGCCACCGCCCGATCGCCGCACGAGACGAGCTCGGAGGCGAGCCTGCGCAGCGAGCGGAAGCGCCGGGCGTCGAGGCAGGCGAACAGCACGTCGTTGATGCGCCGCTGGTGCGGCGCCATGCGCCGCAGGAGCTGCAGCGTGCGCGCGTTCTTGCGCAGGAGCACCCGCCGCCCGTCGCGCCGGTCCGCCGCCTTGGCGAGCAGCCCGCGCTCGACGAGCTTCGCCGCCTCGATGGTGATGAAGGCGCCCGAGCGGTGCAGGCGCGCCGCGATGTCGCCGATCGACAGGCCCTCGGTGCGGCTCACCAGCATCAGGATCTCGTACTGCGCGCCGGAGATGCCGGCGATGGCGGCGAAGGCGTCGCGGCACGCATCGAGGCGGTGGCCGTAGGCGATCAGGTCGTGGATGAGGCCGCGAAACTCGCGGTCGGAGCCGCCCGCGAGCAGTGCGGCGCGCGACACGGTGGGCGGGAGCGGGTCGCGCTTGGCCATCCGGAAGATTCTCGGCCGCCGCAAATACCTTTGTCAATTAGCTATTATTGGATCCATGCAATCGGTCATCGTCGCCGGCGCCGGCCCGGTCGGGCTGGTCGCGGCGAGCGTGCTCGCCGAGGCCGGCGTGCCGGTCACGGTGCTGGAAGCCGAGCCGCGCCTGCCCGAGAACCTGCGCGCCTCGACCTTCCAGCCGCCCACGCTCGACATGCTGGCGCGCTTCGGCGCTTCCCGGAAACTGATCGAGATGGGGCGCATCGCCCCGCGCCTGCAGTACCGCGACCGCGCCGGCTGGGTGGCGCAGTTCGACTTCGGCGCCATCGCCGGCGAGACGCAGCACCCGTTCCGCGTGCAGTGCGAGCAGTACAAGCTGAACCAGGTGCTCGCCGCGCGACTGCCCGCGATCGAGTTCTCCAGCGCGGTCACGGACGTGGCGCAGGACGAAGATGGCGTCACCGTCACCGTGAACGGCACGCGGCAGCTGCGCGCCGGCTGGCTGATCGGCGCAGACGGCGGGCGCAGCCGGGTGCGCGAGGCGCTCGGCGTGCGGCTCGAGGGCTTCACCTGGCCCGACCGCTTCCTGGTGGCGAGCACGCCTTTCGACTTCGCGGAAGCCATCCCGGGCCTTTGCGACGTGAGCTACTTCGCCGATCCGCAGGAATGGTTCTTCCTCCTGCGCGTACCCGGCGTGTGGCGCGCGATGTTCCCGGTGCGCGAGGACGAGAAGGACGAGCAGGTGCTCGCCGATGCCTCGATCCAGGCGCGCATGAAACGTGTTTTTCCCAACGAGCCCTATGAAATCCGCCATCGAACGCTCTACTCGGTGCACCAGCGGGTGGCGGAGGTCTACCGCAAGGGCCGCTGCTTCCTCGCCGGCGACGCCGCGCACCTCAACAACCCGCTCGGCGGGATGGGGATGAACGGTGGCATCCACGACGGCTTCAGCATCGCCGAGAAGCTGGTGCAGGTCGTGCGCGACGGCGCGCCGGAGTCGGTGCTCGACGCCTACGAGCGCCAGCGCCGGCCGGTGGCGCTCGAGTACGTGAACAAGATCACCATCGCCAACAAGCGCAACCTCGAGGCGCGCGACCCCGGGGAGCACCGGCGCTGGAAGGAAGAGATGACGCGCACCGCGGCCGACCCGGCCCTGGCGCGCGAGTACCTGCTGCGAATTTCCATGATTGCCAGCCTACGGAGGTCCGAATGCGCCTAGCCTTTCTCCTGATCGGGATCCTTTTCCAGCAAGCCGTTGCCGCGCAGGGCTTCCCGGCCCGGCCGATCACCATCGTGGTGCCCTACCCGCCCGGCAGCAGCTCCGACCTGATCCCGCGCGCCATGGCGCCCCACCTGTCCCAGTCGATGGGCGTCCCGGTGCTGGTGGAGAACCGGCCGGGCGCCGGCGGCAACGTCGGCTCCGCGATCGTCGCCAAGGGCGACGCGAGCGGCCACACGCTGCTCCTCGCGACCTCCGGCATCCTCGCCACCAACCAGTGGCTCTACAAGCAGCTCGGCTACGACCCGCAGAAGGACCTGACGCCGGTCACCAATGCCGCCACCACGCCCAACATGTGGGTCGCGCACCCGGACGTGCCGGCGAAGACCATCGCCGACGTCATCGCCCTGGCGAAGTCGAAGCCGGGCGCGCTGACCTTCGCCTCGGGCGGCAACGGCACCAGCAGCCACCTGTGCGGCGAGCTCCTCAAGACTACGGCGAAGATCGACGTGCTGCACGTGCCCTACAAGGGACCCGCGCCGGCGCTGCAGGACGTGCTGGCCGGCCGCGTGCCGCTCATGTGCGACAACTTCTCCAACGTCGCCCCGCACGTGCGCTCCGGGCGCCTGAAGGCGATCGCGCTGACGGCCCTGCAGCGCCACGCGCAGGCGCCGGACGTGCCGACCGCCGACGAGACCGGCCTGCCGGGCTTCGAGGTGGGCAACTGGTACGGCTTCGCCGTCCCCTCGGGCACGCCGCGGCCGGCGCTGGAGCGGCTGAACGCCGAGCTGGTGAAGGCCCTGCGCCAGGCTCAGGTGAAGGAGCGCCTGGAGCAGCTCGGCCTGACGATCGTCGGCGATACGCCGGAGCAGTTCGCGCGCTTCGTCGCCGTGGAATCGGAGAAGATGCGCAAGCTCGTGCAGGCCTCCGGCGCCCGCGTCGACTGATCCCCGGCTATCTGCGGGCGGCGATGCGCTCGGCGAGCGCGGCCGCCGGCATGGGGCGCGCGAAGAGGAAGCCCTGCGCCTGCTCGCAACCGAGGGCGCTGAGGAACGCCGCCTGGGCCTCGGTCTCGACGCCCTCGGCGACGACCGTGACGCCCAGGCTGTGCGCCATGTCGACCACCGTGCGCACGATCGTCGCGTCGGCGCGGTCGCTCAGCACGTCGGCGACGAACGAACGGTCGATCTTGAGCGATGAGACCGGGAAGCGCGTGAGGTAGGAAAGGCTCGAGTAGCCGGTCCCGAAGTCGTCGATGGCGATGCCGATGCCCGCGGCATGCAGCGCCTCCAGCACCCGCACCGCGTGCTCCGGATCCTGCATGAGCTGGCTTTCGGTGATCTCGAGCTCCAGCAGCCCCGGCGCCACGCCGGCGGCCTCGATGATCGAGCGGATGCGCGCCTCGAGGTCGCTCTGGCGGAACTGGCGCGCGGAGAGGTTGACCGCGATAGGGACGACGCGCAGGCCCGCCGCCTGCCACGCCTTGAGGTCGGCGCACGCGCGGGTGAGGACCCATTCGCCGACCGCAACGATGAGGCCCGTCTCCTCCAGCACCGGGATGAACTGCGCCGGCGAAACCACCTCGCCGTCGGGCCGGCGCCAGCGCAGCAGCGCCTCGGCGCCGCACGCTTCGCCGGTGCGCAGCGAGATCTTCGGCTGGTAGGCGAGCTCGAACTCGTTGCGCTCGAGCGCCCGGCGCAGCTCGGAGCCGAGCTGGGCCCGCGCGCGCGTGCGCTGGTCGATCTCCGGGGTGAAGAACTGGTACGCGTTGCGGCCCGCCTGCTTGGCGCGGTACATCGCCGCGTCGGCGGCGCGCAGCAGCGTCTCGGCGTCGGCGCCGTCGGCCGGGAACGCGGCGATGCCGATGCTCGCCGAGACGAACGTCTCCTTGCCCGCGACGGCGACCGGCTCGGCGAGCCGGTCGAGGATCTTCTGCGCCACCAGCGCCGCGTCCTCCGCGCGCGCGAGGTCAGCGAGCAGCACCGCGAACTCGTCGCCGCTGATACGCGCGACCGTGTCGCCGGCGCGCACGCAGCCCTGCAGCCGCGCCGCGACTTCCTTCAGCAGCGCGTCGCCGCCCGCATGGCCGAGCGAGTCGTTCACCAGCTTGAAGTGGTCGAGGTCGATGAACAGCACGCCGAGGAGCGACGCGCGCCGCCGCGCCTGGACGATCATCTGCGCGAAGCGGTCGGCGAGCAGCGCGCGGTTCGGCAGCCCGGTGAGGGCGTCGAACTGGGCGAGGAAGGCGAGCCGGCTCTCGCTCTCGATGCGCCGCAGCCCGGCCGAGAGCACGCTCGCCGCGGCGTCGAGGAACTTGCATTCTTCCTCGGACAACGCGCCTCCCGACTTCTCGAGCACCCTTCCGAGGGCGCCTGCGTCGCCGCGCGCGATGGCGACGACCGCGCAGGCCGCCTGCGTCGCCAGCTCGACGCCCATCGTCCCCTCCAGCGCGTCGTGCGTGGTCGACGTCGCCTCCGCAACGAGCTCGTCCGCGGCGCGCTTGCCGAGGGCCGCGGCGGCGAAGCGGGCCAGGGTTTCCTGGTAGCCGAGGTGCTTCGCGCGCCGCGCCTCCGCGTCCTTCCTCTGCAGGAACTGGCCGACCTGGCTCGCGATGATCTGCATGCTCTGGAGCAGCCGCCGGTCCGGCTCGCGCACCCGCCCGCTCATGAAGGACAGCACGCCCATCACGCCCGCCTGGCAGGTCACCGGCACCACGAACGCGCCGCGCAGCCCGCCCAGTCGCGCGAGCTCCTGCAGGCGGAAGCGCGGATCGTCCGTGACGTCCGCAACCCAGATC
>DASPMF010000076.1:0-9428 GCA_035627155.1 Burkholderiales bacterium
GCAAGCATCCGCGCCACAACGTGAAGTCGCGCCTGGCCATCGTCCACGGCTTCGACGGCCTGCTCGGCGCGCTTTCCGGCGCGGGCTCGGAGGCGGCGCAGCTCGACTTCGACGTCCAGCCGGAAAGCTGGATCGTGGAGAACGTGAGCGCCGGCGGGTTCGGGGCGGTAGTCCCGCAAGCCCGTGGCGGCCAGGGCGGCGACTGGCTGAAGATCGGCACGCTGCTCGCGATGCAGCCCGACGGCGGCAACAACTGGCTCGTCGGCATGATCCGGCGCGTGAGCAAGACCGCGGCAAACGAGGCGCGCGTGGGCATCCAGACCCTTTCGCGCGCGCCGCAGCTGGTGCGCTTCGCGGTGCACGGCAAGGAGGAGCCCGCGGTGCTGCTGCCGGCGCCAGGCCTCGGAACCGGCGAGGCGTCCATCGCGCTTCGCGCCGGGGTCTTCATCCCGGGCCAGAACCTGCAGACCGAGCGCGGCGGCAGGGGCTACATGTACATGCCGCAGGGCGTCGCCGAGCGCGGCGACGACTACGACATCGTGCGGTTCAGGGAGATGGTGCGAGAGTCCTGAGCAGGAACTTCGAGATGTCCGCGATCTCCTGCGGGCAGACGGAGTGCGGCATCGGGTAGCTGTGCCACTCGATGGCATACCCCAGCTTCTCGAGCGCGCGCCGCGAGTCGTCGGCGCGGTGCAGGGGAATGACGTCGTCGTGGGTCCCGTGCGCCATGAAGATGGGCACGTCCTGGTTCTCCTTCGAGCGTTCCTTCTCGACCTGCTGGCTCAGGGGCAGGTAGGTGGAGAGCGCAAGCACGCCCGCCAGCCGCTCCGGATGGCGCAGCGCCGCCTGCAGCGCGACCGCGCCGCCCTGCGAGAAGCCCGCGAGGACGATCCGCGCCGCGGGCACGCCTGCTTTCTTTTCCCGGGTAATCAACTCGTTCAGAAGCGCCTCGGAGGCCCGGATTCCCGCCTCGTCTTCCGGGCCGCCGCCGAGCCGGAAGATGTCGTACCAGGCGCGCATGCGCATGCCCTGGTTCAGCGTCACCGGGCGGATGGGCGCGTGCGGGAAGACGAAGCGCACGGCGCACGGCAGTTGCAGCTCGGGGACGATCGGCTCGAAGTCGTGGCCGTCGGCGCCCAGGCCGTGCAGCCAGAGAATCGCCGCGTCCGGCTTCGCGCCGGTCTCGATCACGATGGTTTCCATTGCAACTGTAGTGTAGCGCGGCTTGACCTGCTGACCGCCGGTCATTAAAGTGCGGCGCCGGATGACCGCCAGTCAGATGCGACGCCGCCGCGCCGTCGCGCCCCACGAGAAGGTGGAGCGCCGCGCCGCCATCGTCGACGCCGTGCACGAGCTGGCGCGGCGCGACCTGTCCGCCTCCTACTCGGTCGAGCAGCTCGCCCGCAAGGCGGGCGTCGCCAAGGGCACGGTCTACCTCTACTTCAAGACCCGCGAGGAGATGCTGCTCGCGGTGCACGAGAAGCACGCGCACGAGCTCTTCGACGTGGTCGAGCGGGCGCTCGCCGCGCCCGCCGCCAGCGCGCGGAAGGTGGTGCGCGCCGGCCTGCGCTACCTGAAGGCCCACCCGGAGTTCTACCCGCTCGCGGCCGGCTGTCGCGGCATGCTCGACCGCAACGTCAGCACGGAGGCGGCCTTCGCGTTCAAGGTGTCGCTCGGCCGGCGCCTGGAGCCGCTCGGCGCGCGGATCGAGCAGCTCTACCCGGGCCTGCGGCGCGGCGAGGGCGCGGTGCTGCTCATGAACAGCTACGCCATGATCGTCGGCCTCTGGCAGCTCGCGGACCCGCCGCTGTCCCTGCGCCCGGTCATGAACCGTCCCGAGATGCAGCTCTTCAAGCTCGACTTCGAGCGCCAGCTCACCGCGGCGCTGCTCGACCTGTGGGAAGCGGCTGCAAGGAGAAAGCCATGAAGATCCTTCCGTACCTGCTGTCCGTCGTGCTGCTCGCTGCGTGCACCGAGGCCGCCGAAAAGAAGCCGGAGGACGTGCGCACCGTTCGCGTGCTGAAGGTCGGCGCGACGGACGCGGCGCGCCGCATCGAGTACGCGGGCGACATCCGGCCGCGCCACGAGACGCGGCTCGCCTTCCGCGTGCCGGGCAAGATCATCGAGCGGCGCGTGGAGGTCGGCAGCCTGGTCAAGGCAGGCGAGCTGGTCGCGCGCCTCGACGCCGCGGACCTCGGCCTGGCCGAGAAAAGCGCGGCCGCGCAGCTCGCGAGCGTCGAGGCCGAGCGCAACCTCGCCGAATCGGACTTCAAGCGCTACGCCGACCTCCGGGCGAAGAGCTTCATCAGCCAGGCCGAGTACGACCGGCGCGCCAACGCCTTCCACACGGCCGAGTCGCGGCTCGCCGCGGCGCGCGCCCAGCACCGCCAGGCCGCCAACCAGGCCGCCTACGCGGCCCTCGTCGCCGACACGCCGGGCGTGATTACCGCCATCGAGGCCGAAGCGGGGCAGGTGGTCGCAGCCGGCCAGACCGTGGCGCGGCTGGCGCGCCCGGGCGAGAAGGAGGTCGCGTTCGCCGTTCCGGAGTCGCAGCGCGAGCTCTTCGAGCGCCCGGTGGAGATCGAGGTGTCGCTCAACGCGCGTCCGGGTCGCACCTGGAAGGCGAAGCTGCGCGAGCTCTCCCCGGCGGCCGATCCGGTCACGCGCACGTACACGGCGCGCGCCTCGATCCTCGGCGCGGGCGACGACGTCGAGCTCGGGATGAGCGCGCGCGCGGCGCTCGTGGTGGAGCGCGCCGCGACGCAGATCCAGGTCCCGATCGCGGCGCTCTACTCGCGCGGCGAGAAGCCGCAGGTGTTCGTGGTCGGCGCGGACGGCACCGCGCAGCTTCGCGATGTGAAAACGGCCGGCGTGAGCGGCGAGCGCGTGGCAATCGAGTCCGGCCTGCAGCCCGGCGACGTGGTCGTCGCCGCCGGCGCGCAGTTCCTCCGGCCCGGCCAGAAGCTGCGCATCCTCGATGAAAGGTAGCTTCAACCTCTCGGCGGCGGCGCTCAGGTACCGCCAGCTGACGCTGTTCTTCCTGATCGTGGTCGCGATCGGCGGCGCCGCGGCCTTCTTCGAGCTCGGGCAGCGCGAGGACCCGGACTTCGTCTTCCGAGCGATGGTGATCCGGACGCTGTGGCCGGGCGCGACCGCCGAGCAGGTCGACCGCCAGGTCACCGACCGCATCGAGAAGAAGCTGCAGGAGACGCCGTACTACAAGTGGACGCGCAGCCACTCGAAGCCCGGCGAGTCGCTCATCGTGCTGGAACTCCTCGACCAGGCGCCCGCCGCCGAGGTGCCGGAGATCTGGTACCAGGTGCGAAAGAAGCTCGGCGACATCCGCCATACGCTCCCCCCGGAGGCGCTCGGCCCGTTCTTCAACGACGAGTTCGGCGATGTGTTCGGCTCGATCTACGCGTTCACCGCGGACGGGTTCACGCACTCGGAACTGCGCGACTACGTCGAGCGCGTGCGCCAGGAGATCCTGCGCCTGCCGAACGTGTCGAAGGCCGACCTGGTCGGCGTGCAGGAAGACCGCATCTACGTCGAGCTCTCGCCGAAAAAGCTCGCCGCCCTCGGCCTCGACCCGCAGGCGATCGCCGCGGCGCTGCAGGCGCAGAACGCGCTCGCCGCGCCCGGCGCGGTGGAGACGCGCAGCCACGCGGTCCCGCTGCGCGTCACCGGGCAGCTCGACTCGGTTGCGGAAGTCTCCGGCCTGCTGCTGCGCGCGAACGGCCAGACCTTCCGCCTCGGCGACATCGCCGAGGTGCGGCGCGGCTACATCGACCCGCCTGTGGCGCGCATGCGCTTCCAGGGGCGGGAATCGATCGGCCTCGCGGTCTCGATGGTCCGCAACGGCGACGTGATCCGCCTCGGCGAGGACCTGAAGGCGACCATGGCCCGCCTGCGCGACGAATTGCCCGCCGGCATCGAGTTCGCGCAGGTCTCGAACCAGCCGGCGGTGGTGAAGAACGCGGTGGGCGAGTTCATGCGCTCGCTCGGCGAGGCCGTGATCATCGTGCTGGTGGTTTCCTTCCTGTCGCTCGGCGTGCGCACGGGCCTGGTCGTCGCACTCACCATCCCGCTCGTCCTGGCGGGCACGTTCCTCGCCATGTACGCCTTCGGCATCGACCTGCAGCGCGTCTCGACCGGCGCGCTCATCATCGCGCTCGGCCTGCTGGTCGACGACGCGATGATCGCGGTCGAGATGATGGCGAGGAAGATCGAGGAGGGCTTCGACAAGCTCACGGCGGCGACCTACGCCTACTCGAGCACCGCCTTCCCGATGCTTTCCGGCACGCTCATCACGGCGGCCGGCTTCCTGCCGATCGCCACTGCCAAGTCGACCACCGGCGAGTACACGTTCAGCATCTTTGCCGTCACGGTGATCGCACTCGTGATTTCGTGGTTCGCGGCGGTGATCGCCACGCCGTTCATCGGCGCCGCGCTGCTGAAGGAGCATCGCGCGGCCGACGGCAAGCCGCGCGACGTCTACGAGACGCGCTTCTACCGCCGCCTGCGCGGGCTGATCGAGTGGTGCATCGTGCACCGCAAGACGGTGATCGCGGGTACCGCGGCCACCTTCGTGCTGGGCGTCGCCGGCATGCAGCTCACCGAGAAGCAGTTCTTCCCGTCTTCGAACCGCGTCGAGCTGATGGTCGAGCTCTGGCTGCCCGAGGGCAGCCCGGTCAAGGCGTCGGAACGCGAAGTCGCGCGCGTGGAGGCGCTGCTGGCGAACGACCCGGACGTGGGCACCTACGTGAGCTACGTGGGCAACGGCTCGCCGCGCTTCTTCCTGTCGCTGGACCAGCAGCTCTTCCGCACCAACTTCGCCCAGGTGGTCGTGCTGACCAAGGACATCGACGCGCGCGAAAGGCTGGTCGGCAAGCTGCGCGCCGCGCTGGAGAACGAGTTCCCGGGGGTGCGCGGGCGCGTGCTGCGCGTGCCGCTCGGACCGCCGGTCAACTACCCGGTGCAGTTCCGCATCGTCGGCGAGGACGCCGCGGTGCTCAAGGCCGCGGCCGAGCGCGTCGCCGAGCGCGTGCGCGCCAATCCCTCCACCGTCGACGTGAACCTCGACTGGGGCGACAAGGTGCTGGCCATGCAGGTCGAGGTCGACCAGGAACGCGCGCGCGCGCTCGGCGTGTCGTCGAGTGGCGTGGCGCGTTCGCTCGCCGGCGCCGTCAGCGGCGTGCCGATCGGGCAGTACCGCGAAAAGGACCGGCTGGTGGACGTCGTGCTGCGAGCCCCAGCTGCGGAACGCGGCTCGCTGCAGGCCCTCGGCGAGTTGCCGGTCGCCACCGCCTCGGGACGGTCCGTGCCGCTCGCGCAGGTCGCGCGCATCGAGGAGAAGCTGGAAGAGCCGATCCTGTGGCGCAAGAGCCGCGAGCTCACGCTCACGGTGCGCGCCGACATCGTCGACGGCGTGCAGGCCCCGGACGTGACGATGCAGATCCAGCCGGCGCTGCAGGACATCGCCGCTTCCCTGCCGCCGGGCTACCGCATCGAGCCGGGGGGCGCCTTCGAGGAGAACACCAAGGCGCAGGCCTCCATCGCCGCCGGCATGCCGCTCATGGTCGCGGTGGTGCTCGGCATGCTGATGCTGCAGCTGAAGAGCTTCTCGCGCACCTTCATGGTGGTGCTCACCGCGCCGCTCGGCATCGTGGGCGTGGCGTTCGCGCTCCTCGTGTTCGGCAAGCCGTTCGGCTTCGTTGCCATGCTGGGCGCCATCGCGCTCGGCGGCATGATCATGCGCAACACCGTGATCCTCGTCGACCAGATCGAGCAGGACATCGCCGCCGGCTCGGCGCCGTGGGTCGCCATCCGCGAGGCGACGGTGCGCCGCTTCCGGCCGATCGTCCTGACGGCCGCGGCGGCGGTGCTCGCCATGATCCCGCTCACGCGCAGCGTCCTCTGGGGGCCGATGGCCTACGCCATCATGGGCGGGCTGATCGTGGCGACCGTGCTGACGATCCTCTTCGTTCCCGCGCTGTATGCCGCGTGGTTCCGCGTGCGCCGCACCGCAGCCGGGGCCCGCGCTACGGCTTCTTCGGACGGATTGCGGACTTCGGCCGGAACGCCTTGATCACCGCCTCGTTCGTCTCGATGTACGGGCCGCCGATCAGGTCCACGCAGTAGGGCACCGCCGCGAACACGCCGTCGAGCGTCTCGCGGATCGCCTTCGGCTGGCCGGGCAGGTTGATGATCAGGCACTGCCTGCGGACCACCGCGACCTGGCGCGAGAGGATCGCCGTCGGCACGTACTTCAGGCTCACCGCCCGCATCTGCTCGCCGAATCCGGGCATCACCTTTTCCGCCACCGCGAGCGTCGCTTCCGGCGTCACGTCGCGCTTCGCCGGCCCCGTGCCCCCGGTGGTGAGCACCAGGTGGCAGCCCTTCTCGTCCACGAGCGCCTTCAGCGTTTGTTCGATGACCGGCTGCTCGTCGGCGATGAGGCGCGTTTCGTCGCGCCACGCCGGCGAGGCGATCGCGCTCGACAGCCATTCCTTCAGCGCCGGGATGCCTTCGTCCTTGTAGACGCCCGCCGAAGCGCGGTCGCTGATGGAAACCAGCCCGACAACCAGTTCTTCGCTCATAGGACTTCGAAGACCTCCAGTTCGACTGCGGCCGCGCGGCGCGCGCCGGTGGCGACGCAGATGATGCGGTTCAGCCAGGCGTAGCGCGCGTCGCCGGTCTCGTACCAGGGCGTGGTGCGCATGTAGTAGAGCGCCGGATCGACCGCCTCGCCGCGCGCAAGGCGCTGGATGACCTCCGGCGACCCATGGCGATAGCCCACATTCCGCACGTAGATGAGCGCGCCGTCGTGGGTGCGCAGCGTGTAGCGCGTGTCGAGGTAGGCGACGCCGTCGGGGCGGATCACCTGCCAGTCGGCGCCGCCGTGCAGCACTTCGCCGCGCAGGCGCTCCCCTTCGAAGGTTCCGCCGGTGATCTCGATGATGCGGCGGCGGCCCTGCGGGGTGTCGCCGAGCTCGAGCGGCGCGGCGAGCGTGATCTCAGCCTTCAGCAGCGCTTTGAGAGGAGGCATCTTGCCTTTGTGATTCTGCGTCGCGCAGGAACCGGAAAAGCTCGCGATAGGCGCGCGGCGGCTTGCCTTCCTTCGCTTCCTTGCGGGCGTTGCGTAGCAGCGCGCGCAGCGCCTGCAGGTCGGCGCCGGGATGCTCGGCGGCGAAGCCGGTGAGCGCCTCGTCGTCCTCCATGAGGCGCGCGCGCAGGGCCTCGGTGCGCCGGTGCGCCGCGGCGGACTGCGCCGATTCCCCCTTCAGGTCGGCGAGCCGGGCGCGGATCGGCGCCGCGTCCACGTCGCGCATCAGGCGGCCGATGTACTGGAGCTGGCGGCGCTTTCCCTCGTGGCTCCTGATCCGCTTCGCCTCCAGGACCGCCTTGAGGAGCCCCGGCTCGAGCGCCATGTCGCTTAACAATGACTCCGAAAGCGCGACCAGCTCGACACCGAGCGCCTGGAGCTCGTGCATCGCCTGCTTGCGCTTGGTCTTGCTGATCTCTTCTTCATCCACGAAGGTATGATAGCGCGCGATGCCGAAGGTCCTGGCGCGTCCCGCCAAACAGTCCCCCGCCGGTTTCTCCTGCACCCAGGAAGAGCTGCGCGATGTCGCGCGCATCGTGCTCGAAGCAGCGCGCAGGAACGGCGCGCAGGGCTGCGACTGCGACGTGTCGGAGGGATACGGGCTCACCGTCACCGTGCGCAAGGGCGAGCCGGACGTCATCGAGCACAACCGCGACCGCAGCGTCGGCGTGTCCGTCTACCTCGGCGAGCGGCCGCGCGTGCGGCGCGGCCACGCCAGCAGCTCGGACTTCTCGCGCGCGGCGCTCGAGCAGACGGTGGCGGCCGCCGCCGCCATCGCCCGCTTCACCGCGGAGGACAACTGCGCAGGCCTGCCAGACGCCGAGCTCCTGGCGCGCGACCTGCCGGACCTCGACCTCTTCCATCCCTGGCGCCTGGGCACGGAGGAAGCCATCGAGATCACGCGGCGCTGCGAGGCCGCCGCTTTCGCCACGTCGAAGAAGATCCGCAATTCCGAAGGCGCCACGGTGTCGGCGCAGCACAACCAGTTCGTGTTCGCCAACAGCCTGGGTTTCATCGGCGGCCATGCCGGGTCGCGCCACTACCTCGCCTGCTCCATGATCGCGGAGGAGAAAGGCCTGATGCAGCGCGACGACTGGTTCAGCGCCTCGCGGGTGCCGGGCGAGATCGCGGACCCCGAGGCGCTCGGGCGCTACGCCGCGCAGCGCGCCGTCGCCCGCCTGGGCGCGCGCAAGATCGCGACTACGCGCGCGCCGGTGCTCTTCGAGGCGCCGGTGGCGATCGGCCTGCTCGGGCATTTCCTCTCCGCCGTGAACGGCGGCAACCTGTACCGCAAGACCTCGTTCCTCGTCGACAGCCTGGGCAAGCAGGTGTTTCCGGACTGGATGCGCATCGACGAGCGGCCGCTCGTGCCGCGCGCCTCGTCGAGCTCCCCGTTCGACGAGGAGGGCGTGGCGACGCGCGAGCGCGCCGTCGTCGAGGGGGGCGTGGTGCAGGGCTACTTCCTCGGCAGCTATTCCGCGCGCAAGCTCGGCATGCAGAGCACCGGCAACGCCGGCGGGCATCACAACCTCTACGTGCGCTCCGAAGGCCCGGACCTCGACGGCCTGCTGCGAAAGATGGGCACCGGTCTCCTCGTGACCGAGCTGCTCGGGCAGGGCGTGAACCTCGTCACCGGCGACTATTCCCGGGGCGCCGCGGGCTACTGGGTGGAAGGCGGGCTGGTCCGCTACCCGGTGGAGGAGATCACCATCGCCGGCAACCTGCGCGACATCTTCAAGGGGATCGTGGCCGTCGGCTCCGACGTGCTGGTCCGCAGCGGCCGCAGCTGCGGCTCGATCCTCGTCGACAGCATGACCATCGCCGGTAACTGAGAGGAAACCATGAGATTGCCGCTCGCCCTTCTCGTCCTTGCGTTCGCGTTCCCCGCCTTCGCCCAGAAGGAGGCCCCGCCTTCGCGCTCTCCCGACGTCATCTACGTCCCCACGCCGCAGGATGTGGTCGAGGCGATGCTGAAGGTCGCCGACGTGAAGAAGGGCGACGTCCTCTACGACCTGGGTTCGGGCGACGGCCGCATCCCCGTGACCGCCGCGAAGCTGCACGGCATCCGCGCGGTGGGCATCGACATCGACCCGGTGCGCATCCAGGAAGCGCGCGAGAACGCGAAGAAGAACGGCGTCGAGAAGCTCGTGACGTTCCGCAACGAGGACCTCTTCAAGACCAACTTCAAGGACGCGACGGTGGTGACGCTGTATCTCCTGCCCGACCTCAACGTGAAGCTGCGTCCCAAGCTGTGGCGCGAGCTGAAGCCCGGCACGCGCATCGTCTCCCACCAGTTCGACATGGGGGACTGGAAGCCGGAAAA
>DASPMF010000077.1:0-13713 GCA_035627155.1 Burkholderiales bacterium
GGGGAGACAGCCGGGCCGCCGCGCTCGGTCCAGCTCAGGCGAAAGCGCGAGTCGGCCGCGCCGCCCGTCACGGCCCACTCGATCGTCACGGTGCCGTTCTCGTTCGACAACGCGCCGTACTTGGCGGCGTTGGTGGACAACTCGTGGAGCGCGAGCGTAATCGCCAGCACCGCCTTGGCGCCCAGGTCCA
Source organism: Burkholderiales bacterium (assembly GCA_035627155.1). Lineage (GTDB taxonomy): Bacteria > Pseudomonadota > Gammaproteobacteria > Burkholderiales > SG8-39 > SCGC-AG-212-J23. Next base: position 191 of record DASPMF010000077.1, read on the forward strand.
TCTTCGGGCCGCTGATGCGCACGCGCCCGCGCTCCGCGTGCGCGGCCGTGGCCTCGACAACCTCCATGATGGACGCGTTGCCCCACCGTGTGCGCGTCAGCGCCGTGTGGGCATGCCCGAGGGCCGCGAGGCGCTGGTTGACCGATTGGATCGCGTCCTGCGGATTGCGCGCCCGGCGCAGCGTCTGGCCGACGATCGCCTGCACCATGGCCAGGGTGTTCTTCATGCGATGCGCCATCTCCCGGTTCATGAGCTGCTGGCGCGCCTGCGACTGCTGGTGCCCGGTAGCGTCCACGAAGGTGCAGACCGCGCCCTGGATCTGGCCGTCGCGCACGATCGGCCGGGCCCAGTACTCGACCGCCAGGCCCTTCCCGTCGCGGCGCAGGAAGTGCTCGTCGCTGACGTGGGCGTGCGTGCCGGTGCGGGCCGTCTTCAGTACCGGACAATCGTCCCTGGAGTGGGAGAAACCTTCGGGGAGAGAGCGATGGATCAGGTCGTGCATGTCCCGGCCGAGCACGTCCTCCTCGCGCTCGAAGCCGGTCATTCTCAGGAAGGCGGCGTTGCACAGGGTCGTCCTGCCGTCGCGGTCGATGCAGTAGAAACCGTCCGCCGCCGAGTCGAGCAGCATGCGCAGGTCCGACTGCGCGCGGACGAGCGCTCGCTCGGTCTCCTTGCGCGCCGCGATGTCCTGCGCAAGGATGAGCACGTACTCCGCCTCGCCCGCTTCGTTCCGGCCCAGCGAAACGGTGTTGCTGATCCAGGTTTCCGAGCCATCGGCGCGCACGTGGCGATGCTCGACCGTCGCCGGAACGCCGGTCTCGATTACGCGAATGAAGGCATCGAGGCTTGTGGCCAGGTCGTCGGGGTGCGTGTACTCCTGGATGCTGGCGGCCAGGACGTCCTCGCCTTGGCGCCCGATGAGCCTGCAGTACCAGTCGTTCACGAGCAGATAGCGGCCGCTCGTGTCGATCTGCGCGATGCCCACGCCGGCGCGGTCGAACAGGCGGTGCACGCGCGCTTGAAAATCGGCGTCAGGCCGGTCGGCGTGCCTTCGCTTCAGACGTTCCATGCAGCACCGATTCTGTACGCTGCGACGCCGGCATTCAACCGTGAAGCAGCCGGCCGACGGACCGCGCAGCGTGCCGATGACTGCGGCCCCGCGCATTTCGCATGAAACGTCCCCGCCTTCGCGGGGATCACGCTAGCGGCCGCGCTTCGTCCGCGCCGCGCGCGCCTTGGGCTGCTGCGACACGGCGATCTCGTCGCTGCCGCGGCCCTGCAGCTTCGGCTCGACGTTGTCGCGGATCCACTTGCCGTCCCACCACTCCACCGGCAGCACCGCGACGCCGTGCAGGTACACGCCGTAGTGCAGGTGGTCGCCGGCCGCGAGGCCGGTCTCGCCCGTCCTGCCGAGGGGTTGCCTCTGCTGGACCTTGTCGCCTTCCTTCGCGTCGATCGAGCTCAGGTGCGAGTAGAGGGTGAAGAGCCCGAGGCCGTGGTCGAGGATCACTGTGTTGCCGTAGATGCCGAGATCGCCGGCAAAGGCCACCGTCCCGCTGTTGGCGGCTTCGACCGGATAGCGCTTGGTCACCGAGAGGTCGTAGCCGAGGTGGTAGGAGCTGCTGATCGGCGCGCCGTTGTGGACGTAGGTGCGCTGGTCGGCGAAATTCGCCTCGACCTTCGAGTTGCTGAGCTGCACGAAGGCGCCCTTCCACTGCATGGCCGGCGTCGCCTTGGCGGTGACGGCCGCGATCTTCTCGTCGTTCGCCTTGCGCAGCGCCTCGTTGACCGCGACGAACGCGTCCTTGGGCGTGCCCTGCTTCGCGGCCGCGTCCTGCACCAGCGCCAGCACCTTGCCCTGCAGGAAGCTGTCCGAGATGGCGATCGTGCTTTTCCGGTACTTCACGCTCTTCAGCTCGTACACGAGCGGCAGCTGGCGCGTGTTGCCCGCCTTGTCCGTCGCGACCAGCATGGCTTTCGCGTCCTGCGGCGTGTCGTAGGGATGCGCGAAGAGCGCGAAGGAGTGGTCCGGCTTGCCGTCGACCTGGCCCGCAAAGCCGGGGAAGAAGTGCCGCCCGATCTTCACGCCGCTCGTCGCGGTGTCGGGCGAGGCCTTGTAGACGATGGCTCCGGCGCCGCCGAAGTTGATGTAGCGGTCGTCGGCGATGAGCTCGAGCGTGGGCGGCGTCAGGTCCACGGTGAGCTGCTTCTGCAGGCTCGCCTCGTTGCCGGCGAGGAAGCTGCGCAGCGAGGCGTCGCGCGCGACGATGCGCAGCGTGACCGGGCCTTCCTTGATGCCCGCCACCTTCGCGAGCTCCACGCTCAGCTTCTTCTCGCCGACCGCCTGCGCGAAGCGCTCGTTGAGAAGCGGCGTCTCGCTGCCGCCGGACGACAGCGTGACCGTCACCGATTTCAGGCCCGCGCCGGGATCGCTGACGCTGATCTCGAGCGGCGCGGTGCCGACCATGTCCGCTTCCGGCGTGACGCGGATCTGCGGCGGCTCGCCTTCCAGGCGCGCGCGATAGGCGAACGCCGCCGCGAGCAGGGCGGCGAGGACGACGACGAAGAGGATGCGGACGAGGGGAAGCTTGCTACGGGGGCGTTCGGGTTCTAGGGCGCTCATGGATGACCAGGGTGACGTCTCCATGGAAGGAGACGGGGTGGCTTTCGCAGTTCGCCGCGATTCTACCTTGGGGGTTACGCCGATGGGACCATTTGCGGCGCGTGCCGCGCGAGAGCCGGCGCGTAAGCTATCCGCGAGGGACCATGCTCGAACGCTACAAGATCCTCCATGAGCTGGGACGCGGCGCGACCGGCGCGGTGTACGCGGCGCGCGATCGCACGACGGGCGCGCCGGCCGCGCTGAAGCGCCTCGACCCCGCGTTGTCGAAGCCCGACGCCACCGTCGCCCAGCGCTTCGTCCAGCAGGCTCGCGCCGCGCAGCGCCTGAAACACCCCAGCATCGTCCGCATCCACGACGCCGGTGAAGCCGCCGGAACCGCCTACGTCGCGATGGAGCTGGTCGAGGGCCGGAATCTGCGCAGCCTCCTCGACCAAGGGCCGCTCCCCGTCGCCCAGGCGATCCGGATCCTCCGTGACGTCGCAGGCGGCGTGGCGCACGCGCATCTCGAAGGCATGGTGCACGGCAGCCTCAAGCCGTCCAGCATCCTCGTCTCCGACTCCGGCGCAGCGAAGATCACCGGCTTCGGCACCGGCCAGGCCGCCGCGGGCTACACGGCCCCGGAGCAGGCGCAGGGCGGCCCGGTCGACCATCGCTGCGACGTCTTCTCGCTCGGCGCCCTCTTCTACGAGATGCTCACGGGCACGCGCGCCTCCGAAGGCGCGCCCCGGCCGCCGAGCGAGCTGAACCCGCTCGTCCCGCGCGCGCTCGACACGCTCGTCCTGCACATGCTCGCCCCGCAACCGGCCGCCCGCATGCCCGGCGTCCCGGTGCTGCTCGCCGAGCTGCAGCGCCTCGAGGAAGGCCTCGGACTCGGATCTCTCGCCCGCTTCGAACCGCAGGCGGCGAACGAGCCCGAAGTCGAAGCGCCGGCACCCTCCCCCGCCGACGCCTTCCAGCATCGCCAGATCACCGAGCGCGAGATCCTCGAATACGAACGCGCGATGCGCGCCGCCCGCGCAGGGCCGCCGCCGCGCTCCTCGCGCCCGGGGATCGCAACCTTTGCGGGGCTTGCGCTTGTGCTCGCCGTTCTCGGATTCGGAATGGCCGAGTTCATGGGTGTCACGCGGTTCATGGACGACTGGTCGGGCCGCGGTATCGGCGACACCGCTGCGAATCGCGTTCGCCACGCGCCCGCACCGGTAGCGGAGGCCGCCAAGCAACCTGCAATGCCGTCCACGTCCGAGCCCGTGGGGCCCACAACTGCAGCGGCGGGTCCCACGCACGCTCCGCAGCCGATGGCCGAGGCGCCCCGGCGACCTGAAATCCCGTCCGTCCGCGACCTGATGCCGCAGCCGCTTGCGACGCAACCTGCGGCGCAGAGCGAGTCCGAAAGCGAAACGCAACCAGAGCCATCGGTCGCGACCGCCCCCGAGCCACTCGCCGCGCCCAAGCAACTGCCGCGGACGGCACAACCGAAGGCGAAGCTTCCACCGCAGCAGCCCGGCGGCACGGCGCGGCTCATCCTCGCGGTGTCGCCGCGCGGCGAGCTCTACATCAACGGCGAGCACCGCGGCACGACGCCGCCGATCACCACCTTCGAGCTCGAGCCGGGAATGCACCGCGTCGAAGTGCGCAACGGATCGCGCAGGCCGTATCTCACGTACATGACGGTCGAGCCCGGCGACGTGCGGCGGATCCGGCACGACTTCGATGCGAAGCGGGGCGGTCCGCCCCGCTGAAGCGTTGCCGGCGTCCCCCGCGGCCGGGGCGTTTCACCGCTACTCGTCGAGTACAGCGAACTGCTTGGAAAGCTTTAGGCGTTGGCCTTGATAGTTGGAAGCTGCATCCTGCCCATAGAGAAAGCTGGGCGGGGCCGCCATGCGGTCGTACCGCAGCCACCCGACGATCTGTCCGTGCTCCAACAAGAACGGCACTTCGTGGGAGCGCACCTCCAAAACCCCGCGACTGCCGCCCACTCGTTTCGTTGTCGGATTCCAGCCAAAACCTGGATCAAAGAAGCCCGCGTAGTGAACCCTGAACTCCCCCGCTCGCGTATCGTACGGCATCATCTCAGCCGCATATTCAGGCGGAACAGCGATGGATTCTCGCGTCATCAATATATAGAACTCGTCCGGCTCCAGAATGAGCGGCGAGGACTTGTGGAACCTAAGCGGCTCCCAGAACTCCAGCGGATCGTAGTCGCGCCTGTCGATGTCGATCCGGTTTGCATATTTTCTTGCGCGATAACCGACAATTTTCCCCTCTGTGCGCGAACCCTCAAGGTCGATGGTGAATGGAAGATAACCCGTACGTTTCCTGTCGATCGGCAGAGGGTCGCAAATCTGGCCCTGATCCAGCAGGGCATTCCACTCACTGGCCGTGACGCCTCTCGCCCCCTCGCCGCGGGCTCGCGAAAATCTAAGTTGATTGAGGCGGGTCCCCGTCTTAACTACGACATTGAAACTTCGGGGCGCCACTTCCAGAAATAGATTCCCTTTGTATCCCGGTTCCAATTGGTCGAAGTGCGTGGCATGGTCGGCGATCAATCTAGTGAGGATGTCCAATCGCCCGGTCGAGCTCTTGGGATTGGAAAACGCCGTGATCTCGCTATTTCGAAGGTTGACGAACTCCAGTAGCGGGATGACGTAGATGCGATCCTTGCTGAGCATCGCGCCCTCCCGGAGGTCGATCTTGAAGTTCTCGAACTCCGGATCGAGGCGCTTGAGCTTCTCGAGTACGCGCAGTTCCTTACCGGGCAAGAAACTTGTACGAACAGGGTAGGCATAGCGGCCAAGGCGAAGGTCAATGCTCGCCGGTTGCACTTGATCGTCTTCGATTCGATCCAAAGACGAACCGACAATGTCTCCAGCTGCGATCGCGTCCCTTATCCACTGGCCTGGCAGGATCCCGGTGAACTGCTGGCCCGCGCCCGGAATCGCACTCACCTTTGCAACCACATCACTCATTGGAACCCTGCTCTCGCGAACTCTTGTGCTTTTGGATTGACTCGCCCTGCCGCCACTTCACGATGCAGTTTGCTTCGCGCTCGGCCACGCGACGTATGTTATCCGGCGACGCTTCGCCTCGGGATCCGATGCCACGCCCGCCTTGCAAGGCCCTCATTCTCTGCATGACCACCGGCGTATGGTTAGATGACCAAGGAACCACGCGGCCGTAAGTCGCTGATGCTTCGCGAGAATGAGCCGAAGTTGGCGTCCCCACGGGGATTCGAACCCCGGTTACCGCCGTGAAAGGGCGATGTCCTAGGCCTCTAGACGATGGGGACTGCGAGGCGGTGCAGCGTTTCCACTTCTGATGCGGGTCGGTTGGTGGAGGTAACCGGGATCGAACCGGTGACCTCTTGCATGCCATGCAAGCGCTCTCCCAGCTGAGCTATACCCCCGACCGAGGGCGCGAATTATACCCGTCAGTCGGAGTCGAGGGAACGGGTGAGGCGGTGCAACACGACGTCGCGCCCCAGGAGCTCGAGCACCGCGTCGATGGAGGGGGTTTGCGTGCGTCCGGTGACGATCTGCCGCAATGGCATGGCGACCTGCGGCATCTTCAGCCCGCTGCCTTTGACGACCTCCTTGATCGCGTCGCTGATCGCCGGCCGGGACCAGTTCGTCGCGGTGAGCCGGGCCTTCAGCGTGCGCAGCGCCTGCGCGACGGCAATGTCCTGCGGCGGCGCGGCGGGAACCTCCACCTGGTAGAAGAGCGCGGCTTCGTCGGCGAGCTGCGGAATCGAGTCGGCGCGCTCCTTGAGGAGAGCCACGATTTTCTCGAGGCGGGCGTCCCCGCCGATCTTCAGCAGGGGCGCGACCAGCCCGGCAAGGCGGCCGTCGGAAGCCGCCTTGATGTACTGCTGGTTGAGCCACGAGAGCTTCTCGGGATTGAACTGCGCCGGCGAGCGCGAGACGTGGCCGAGGTCGAACCACTCGACGAACTGCTGCATCGAGAAGACCTCCTCGTCGCCGTGCGACCAGCCGAGGCGCGCGAGGTAGTTGAGCAGCGCCTCCGGCAGGAAGCCGTCGTCGCGGTACTGCATGACGCTCACCGCGCCGTGGCGCTTCGAGAGGCGCTCGCCGTCGGAGCCGAGGATCATCGGCACGTGGGCGAAGTGCGGAAGCGGCGCAGAATGCAAACTGCGGAGCGCGTTGAAGATGTGGATCTGGCGCGGCGTGTTGTTCACGTGGTCGTCGCCGCGGATCACGTGCGTGATGTTCATGTCGAGGTCGTCGACCACGACGCCGAAGTTGTACGTCGGCACGCCGTCGGCGCGCAGCAGCACCAGGTCGTCGAGCTCCGCGTTCGGGAAGGTGATCGGGCCCTTTACGAGGTCGATCCAGCCCACCTCGCCTTCCTGCGGCGTCTTGAACCGGACCGGCGCCGGGCCGGTGCCGCGATACTTCTGGCCGATCGCCCGGTCGTAGCGCGGCTTCTCGCCGCGCGCCGCCTGCGCGGCGCGCAGGGCGTCGAGGTCCTGCTTCGGCATGTAGTCGTAGTAGGCATAGCCGGCGGCGATCAGCTGGTCCGCGGCCTCCTGGTAGCGCGCGAGGCGCTGCATCTGGAAGAACGGCCCCTCGTCCCATTCGAGGCCCAGCCAGCGCATGCCCTCGAGGATGGCGTTCACCGACTGCTCGGTGGAGCGCTCGAGGTCCGTGTCCTCGATGCGCAGGACGAACGTGCCGCCGTGGCGGCGCGCGTACGCCCAGGAGAAGAGCGCCGTGCGGGCGCCGCCGATGTGCAGGAAGCCGGTGGGGCTGGGAGCGAAGCGGGTGCGGACGGTCACCGGGCGTATTGTAGAATCCCGCCTGCTGTTTCCCCGCAGTTGTTCGATCAAGGCCGGGTCGTTAGCTCAGCGGTAGAGCACTGCTCTCACACAGCAGGGGCCACTGGTTCGATCCCAGTACGACCCACCAATCACCGTCGCGTGCTCTAAGGCGCTTGGCCGCCCACCAGGTCGGTCCCGCGCCGCAGGTGCCGCTGCACATCCCTGACCATGGGGCCAGTTGCCTGGATGACCTTGCGTAGCTCCTCGCGAGACACACCCAGCTTTTCGCTCCAGTAGCCGAGCTGCTGGTCCTGCTCGACGTCGATCCGCGCGTCGTCCTGCGTTCCGGCTTCGTTCGGGTCGTCGGCCATCACAACTCCTTTTTGCCTCGAGCAGCAAAGCGCATGCCTTGGGTGGCGGCGATACCGCCCGGCTCGGGTGCCAGTCGTTTGAGCGGCGCGCTCCAATCCATATCGTTGCCGTTGTCGTATATACGCGTCTTGCCCTGACAGGGCTATGCTGCGGCGAGCCATAGTTCTGGGCGCAACCACCCTGGGCAGAAGCCGGCCACGAGAACAATAAGCAGCGGGGTCCGCAAGACGCTGCTGCAAAAGGATTCGATGACGCGCACATGCCACATCCTGATCGTCGACGACAACGTAGACGCCTGTGACACGCTTGCTATCCTCTTGAGAGAACAAGGACATGTCACTCGGTGCGTTACGGATCCGTTCGCGGCGTCGAGCGCCGCACGCGAGTTCAAGCCGGAGATCGTGTTCCTCGACCTGGGGATGCCGGGGCTTGACGGCCTGGAACTGGGCAGCAGGCTGAGGAAGGAGTTCGGCGACCGCATCTTCCTCGTCGCCCTTACAGGACACGGCGATCGTGAATACCGGACCAAGACCGCCAAGGCCGGGTTCGATGCCCACATCGTGAAGCCGGCGGACTATGGCCTCATCAAGGCCACGATCGAAGAGGCTTGCGAGAGCGCGCCGCGTCGCGCCTAGCTGCCGCCGCGGCCTCGAAGGCTTCTGCGCGCTATCAGGCGGACGACTAAAGCTCCACGATGGCGCCCGCCGCTATCGCAGAAGCTACGATCGCCAACGACACCGGCCGGTCGCGCTGATAGCCGAGCGCAGTCTGTAGCTCTTCTGCGGACGGCGGCGATTGCAACGAGTAGCGGAGCAGCGCAATCCCCGCGGCCCGGAGCATCCGGCCCTTTCGCTCATCCTCGGACGTGCTGTGAAACGCGCCGCCGTGCACATCGATGGCGGCCACCACCTTGGCGTCCATGCCGTAGACCGCGAAATCGACCTTGAGCTGCTGCACGTCGTCCTGGGCGAAAACGCCGTAGCGCCGTTCCGCCTCGATGAGGTCGGTGAGCGGGACCCGGGAAAGAACGAGGTGTTTGGGAAGGGATCTGACGAGTCGCGCGTAGAAGTCCGCGTGGGCAGCAGGCATCGTCTCCGGTGGCGCCGGGTCGTCGAGGTCCGGGAAGTAGCGCCAGATCAAAAGCCCTGCCAAGAGAACCGCAATCAGGGTGAGGGCGCTGGCGTCCACTAAAGGCTCCTTCAGAGAGACCCGTTTTAGCTCTACACCGTTACGCGAACGGTTGCCCACCCAATGCGCTCCGGCTCAACCCGCCTTCCGGTGATCCCGGCGAAAGCCGGCTGGACCGCGCCCTGCCGGCTTTACAACCCTTAACATGGGTTTACCGGATTACTACAGACAAGCCGCCGGGCGGGTGTCAGATTCCGCTAACAACAGGGGAGACCTCCAAGTGGCCAGCATTCTGGATCCCAGCAACCGCGCTGCTGCTCTGTCGGCGATCTATTCGCTCGAAGTATTGCTGGAGCGATCCAAGGTCGCGGCCCGGTCGGTCGAGATCGTGTGCGAGCTGCCGCCGATCGCGCTCTCGGACCGGATCAACCACATGCAGCTGGGCCTCGAGGCCATCAAGGGCGCCCTGGTGGATGCCGGATGACCATCCCCAAGCCCTTCCGCGTCCTGTCCATGGAGGAATTCGAGCGGCTCACGACCGCCGAAAAGGCGGAATACCTCAGGGAAGCCGTCGAGGCGCAGAAGCGCGTGGTCCAGCAGTTCGAGCGCTTCGTCCTCCAGCAGGACAAGAAAAACAGGGAACAGCACTAGCGAGTCGCGCTAGATTTTCCTGCGCTCGAGGTGCGGCGGAACCTTGGGGGCACCGGATTGCGGCGTTTCATCCGAAGCGGCCTTACTTCCGCCTCCTCCACGACTGTAGCGCGTTGCCTACACGGCACACGCCTTGCCACCACCTGCCATGGACACAAAACAGCCGAAAGACCATGGAGGCGCGCGATGGCGCTGAAGCCCAACGGTGCCCTTTGCGCAATCCGAGAGCAGATCGTGGAGGACCCGGCGACGGGGCTCGTCCTCCAGTTCGAGTGCAACGACGGACGGCCGCGGCTCGTCATCGCCGGCGATTCGCTGCCGTTCGGAAACCGCGAGATTCTCTTCGACGCCGAGGGCCGCGAGGCGGGCGCCGGGACGTTACTCGGCGAGTTTCGAAGGCCCAGCTGGCTTAAGGGCGTTTGAAGGGCCACCCGGCACGCCCTCGTCCCTGGACTGGAGCCAGCGCACCGCGCCCTGCACTTCGCGGAACGCACGCACGTTGAGGTTCTGCTGCCGCGCCACGAGCTCGATGTACTCGTGGGCGTGGTTGAGCTCGCTCGAGTCGCCGACGAGCGCGACGCGGCAGGATGGCGTGGCCATCGCCGACGCGTAGGTGCCGAGGCCGTATTCCTCCGGCTTGAACACCGCGCGCGAGGCGCTGATGGCGAGCAGGATGTGCGGGCAGGCGTGCTCGAGGCAAGCCTCCTTCACCGCCTGGAGGAAGGCGCGCATCTCCGCCGAGGTGTCGCGCTGGTAGAGCTCCGCGTGGAGGTACCCGTCGCGCCGCTCGATGCGGAATTTCACCGGATGAAGCTGCGCAGCCAGGCTTGCGCGTCCGACGGCGCGCCGCCGGCGGGCAGGTTCATGCAGCGGTCGCGCAGGTTCTGCAGCGTGAGCTCCACCATGCCGCCGCGGTGCTCCGGCGCGAGCGTGTCGAGCGCGCGGGCGAAGGCGTGGGCGAAATGGCGCTTGTCGACCACGCCCTGCTCATGGAGCGTCTCGATCATCACGATGTTCGCCGCCGCGAGCCCGGCGATGGTCTCCAGCAGGGACTCGAACTCACTCTGCATCGAAGGTGATCCGCGAGAGGTAGTCGGCGAGCTGGGTCTGCGCGTGCACGATGCGCAGCGTGCTCTGCTCGGCCGCGGCCTGCTGCAGCTCCTCGCCGAGCGCGGTGAGCTCGTCGAAGCCGTAGACGCGAGAGAAGCAGCGGATGTTGTGGCCCACCACGCGGATCGCCTCCAGGTTGCCGGAATGCAGCGCGCGCGCGATCGCCTCCAGGTCCTTGCGCCGGTTGGCGAGGAAGCCCGGGATCAGCTCGCGCAGGGCCGGGTCGACGGTGAGGGAGATGCGCCCGCTCACGCGTGCTCCCGCTGCCGCAGGCAGCGCCAGAGCGTCGCGAGGAGCACGTCCATGTTGACCGGCTTGGCGACGTAGTCGCTCGCGCCCGCGTCGATGCACTTCTCGCGGTCGCCCAGCATCGCCTTCGCCGTCACGGCGATGATCGGCAGGTCGCGGTAGCCGTCGAGCTGGCGGATGATGCGGATGGTGTCGATGCCGTCGAGGCCCGGCATCATCACGTCCATCAGCACGACGTCGATGTCGCCGCCTTCGCGCTTCAGGATGTCGATGCCCTCCTTGCCGCTCTCCGCGTGCATCACCTGCATGCCGTGCACCTCGAGCGCGCTCGTCAGCGCGAACACGTTGCGGATGTCGTCGTCCACCACCAGGACCTTCTTGTTCGCGAGGCCCGCTGCCGCGTCGGGGGCGATCTCCGCCGCCGTGTCGATGCTCATCGGCGCGGGCACCTCCGCCGGCTCGATGGAAGCGAGCTGCGGGGCCAGGCTCACCTCGCGCGCCGGGGGCATGGCCTCGGCAGGCGCCTTGTACTGCAGCGGCAGGTAGAGCGTGAAGACGCTGCCGTGCCCGGGCGTGCTCTCGAGGCGGATCTCGCCGCCGAGCAGGCGCGCGAGCTCGCGGCTGATGGACAGGCCCAGGCCCGTGCCGCCGAACTCGCGGCTGGTCGTGCCGTCGGCCTGCTGGAACGCCTCGAAGATCAGGCGCTGCTTGTTCACCGGGATGCCGATCCCCGTGTCGTGCACCGCGAAGCCGACCACCGTCGGGGCGTCGTCCAGGATGGGATGGCCCAGGCTCCAGCCCGATGCGGCGCGCGAGACCGAAAGCCTCACGCTGCCGCGCGCGGTGAACTTGAACGCGTTGGAAAGCAGGTTGGTGACGATCTGCTGCAGGCGCTTGGCGTCGGTCTCCATCTCGGCCGGCAGCGACGGGTCGATGTCTACCGTGAACTCGAGGTTCTTGTCGGTGGCCACCTGCCGGAAGGTGCGCTCGACGCCGTCGCGGATGTCGGTGAAAGGCTCCGGCGCCACGTTGAGCGTCACCGTGCCCGACTCGATCTTCGCGAGGTCGAGGATGTCGTTGATGAGCGCGAGCAGCTCGGCGCCCGAGGAATGGATGGTGCGCGCGAACTCGACCTGCTTCGGCGTCAGGTTGCCGCCGAGGTTGTCGGCGAGCAGGCGGGCGAGGATGAGCAGGCTGTTGAGCGGCGTGCGCAGCTCGTGCGACATGTTCGCGAGGAACTCGGACTTGTACCGGGACGAGAGCGACAGCTGCTCCGCCTTCTCCTCCAGGGCGGCCCGCGCCTGCTCGATCTCGCGGTTCTTGAACTCCACCTGGCGCATCTGCTCGGAGAGCTGGCGCGCCTTCTCCTGCAGCTGCTCGTTGGCGGCGCGCAGCTCCTCCTGCTTGCCCTTGAGGAGGGCCTCGGACTTCTGCAGGTTGAGGGCCTGGGTCTCCAGGCGGTCGTTGGTCTTCTTCAGCTCCTCCTGCTGCGCCTGCAGCTCGGCGGTCAGCGACTGCGACTGGTGCAGCAGGTACTCCGTCTGCATGTTCGCCGAGATGGTGTGCAGCACCACGCCGATGGATTCGGTCAGCTGGTCGAGAAAGCTCTGGTGGATCGGGCTGAACTGCTGGAACGAGGCGATCTCGATCACCGCCTTCACCTGGCCCTCGAACAGCACCGGCAGGATGATGACGTTGACCGGCGCCCCCGCGCCGAGCGCGGAGCCGATGCGCACGTAGTCGGGCGGCGCCTCGAGCACGATGCGCTTCTTCTCGAACGCGCACTGTCCCACCAGCCCCTCGCCGAAGGCGATCTTGCGCGGCAGGCCCTTGCCGTGGCGCTGCGCGTAGCCGGCGAGCAGCTCGAGCTGCGACTCGCCGCTGCGGTAGTCGGCCACGTAGAAGGCGGCCTGCTGGGCGTTAACAAGGGGTGTCAATTCAGAAAGAATCAACCTGGATACAGTCACGAGGTCCCGATGCCCTTGCAGCATGCGCGTGAAGCGCGCGAGGTGCGTCTTCAGCCAGTCCTGCTCGGTGTTCTTGCGCGTCGTGTCCTTGAGGTTGCGGATCATCTCGTTGATGTTGTCCTTGAGGGCCGCAACCTCCCCCGAGGCCTCGACCGTGACGGTCCGCGTCAGGTCGCCCTTCGTCACCGCCGTCGCCACCTCCGCGATGGCGCGCACCTGGCTCGTGAGGTTCGCCGCGAGGCGGTTCACGTTGTCGGTGAGGTCGCGCCACGTTCCGGCGGCGCCGGGCACGCGCGCCTGGCCGCCGAGCTTGCCCTCCGTACCCACCTCGCGCGCCACGTTGGTCACCTGGTCGGCGAAGATGGCGAGCGTCTCGATCATGCCGTTGATGGTGTCGGCGAGCGCCGCGATCTCGCCCTTGGCCTCCACCGTCAGCTTGCTCTTCAGGTTGCCGTTCGCCACCGCGGTCACGACGCTGGCGATGCCGCGCACCTGGGCGGTGAGGTTGGCCGCCATCGAGTTCACGTTGTCGGTGAGGTCCTTCCACACGCCGCCCACGCCCTTCACCTGCGCCTGGCCGCCGAGCTTGCCTTCGCTGCCCACCTCGCGCGCCACGCGCGAGACCTCGGAGGCGAACGCGTTGAGCTGG
>DASPMF010000078.1:0-4482 GCA_035627155.1 Burkholderiales bacterium
ACTACGAAGGCGGCACGGTCGTCGACGCGGCGTCGACGGCGCATGCCGTTGAGGTCCTGGCCGTGGTCCCGGTCGAAGGCGCTTGAACTACTACGTGTACTACAAGGTCGAGCCCGCCCGCGCGGAAGCGTTGCGGGCGGACGTGCAGTCGCTCTTTGAGCGCGTGGAGCGGGCCTGCGGCGTGCGCGGGCGTTGGATGCGCCGGCGCGACGACCCGGAGACCTTCATGGAGGTCTACGAGGACGTGCAGGACGCCGAGGCGTTCGAATCGCTGCTCGAGCGGGAGGGCGCGGCCTTCGGCTTCGCGCGCAAGGTGGAGCGCTTCATATTTGCCTGATCCTCGTAGCTTGGCGCGTGCGGCCGGACCTGCCGCTCGTCGTCGCCGCCAATCGCGACGAGTTCCACGCCCGGCCCGCTACCCGCTGCGCGTGGTGGAAGGACCGTCCGGAGATCCTCGCCGGGCGCGACCTCGAAGCGGGTGGCACCTGGATGGGCGTCTCAAGGAGCCGGCGCTTCGCCGCGGTGACGAACTATCGGGGCGCGCGCGAGGCGCGTGCGAGCGAATCCCGCGGCGCCCTGGTCACCGGCGCCCTGCTCGGTTCCGCGCCTGCGGACTTCATTGCCGGCGTTGAGCGCCGTGCGGCCGAGTACAGCGGCTTCAACCTGCTCGTGGCCGACGATACGTCGCTCTGGTGGCTCTCGAACCGCGGCGGCGCGGCCCGCTCCTTGAGCCCCGGCATCTATGGGCTGGGCAATACGCTCCTGGACGCCGACGAAGTCAGCGACGCGAAAGGTGCTTTCGCCGACGTCGTCGCAGCCACGCCGGCGATCGAGGTGCTGGTCGGCGTGCTGGCCCGCTGGCGGATCGTCAACGCCCTGTACGGAACGCGTTGCACCACCGTGCTTCTCAAGGGGGAGCGAAGTCTGCGCTACGCCGAGCGCAGCTATTCCGACGACGGAACGGAGCAGGAAACGCTGGAGTACGGGTTCTAGAGCTTCCTGCGCATGTTCCGGTGCGGGATGCCGGCCTCCTCGTACACGGCGCCGAACGCTTCGAAGCCGTGCCGCTCATAGAAGGGAACGGCGTGCACCTGCGCGGCGAGCACGACCTGGCGGTCGCCTCGCTCCGCGGCCTTCGCGACCAGGCTCTCCAGGATCCGCCCGCCGACGCCGAGCCCGCGGCACGCCTTGAGCACCGCCATGCGGCCGATATGCGCGTCGGGCAGCAGCCGGCCCGTTCCGACGACCCTTCCCTCGAGCCGCGCGAGCGCGTGTAAGCATTCGGCGTCCCGCGCATCGAGCTCGACTTCCCTCGGCACGCGCTGCTCCTCCACGAAAACGAGGAAGCGGATGCGGCTCGCCTCCTCGCGCGCCTCGTTCCACGGCATCAAGCGGATCTCCACCATGCAGCGAAAAGTATAATCGCCGGATGAAAAGCCTCTGGAGCGACGCGGAAGCGGCCGAGTACACGAAGCTCGGCGTGCTCGGCCCGCGCGTCTACACCTCGCGCCTGCTCGGGCGCGACAAGTCGCTCGTCCTGCACGGCGGCGGCAACACGTCGGTCAAGCTGCGGGAGAAGAACCTCTTCGGCGAAGACCAGGATGTCTTGTACGTCAAGGGAAGCGGCTGGGACCTGGAGACGATCGAGCCGGCCGGCTTCACGCCCGTCGACCTGCCTTACATGCAGCGCCTGGCGCGGCTCGAGAAGCTGTCGGATCCGCAGATGGTCAGCGAGCTCGCCGTCCACAGCCTGCGCCCGGGCGCTCCGGCCCCGTCGGTCGAGACGCTGCTCCACGCCCTGCTTCCTTACAAGTACGTGGACCATACGCACGCCGACGCGGTGCTGTCCGTCTCCAATTCCCCCGATGGCGACAAGCGCATCCGCGACATCTACGGCGATCGCGTCGTCGTCATTCCCTACATCATGGCGGGATTCGATCTTGCGGCCTATTGCGCGCGCGAGTTTCCCCGGCAGGCGACGAAGAAGACCGTCGGCATGGTGCTGCTCTCCCACGGCGTCTTCTCCTTCGCCGAGGATCCACGCCGATCGTATGAGCTGATGATCGAGCTCGTCTCCATGTCCGAGAAGTACCTGGAGGCGCGCAAGGCGTGGAGCATCGGGCTTTCGCCCGCCTCCCCTTCGCCCGTAAGGCGCGAGGAAGTCGCGAAGCTGCGGCACGAGGTGTCGCGAACCGCAGGCTTCCCGATGCTGTGCCTGTGCAACGACTCGCCTCGGCTGCTCGGCTTCGCGCGGCATCCGGATGTCGCGCGCATCTCGCAACGCGGTCCGGCGACGCCGGACCATGTCATCCGCACCAAGCCGGTGCCGATGCTCGGGCGCGACGCGAAGGCCTACGCCGAGGCCTACCGCGCCTACTTCGAGCGCAACGCCGCAAAGGCGAAGGAGCCCAAGACCATCCTCGACCCGGCGCCGCGCATGGCGCTCGATCCGGAGCTCGGCCTCGCCGCTTTCGGCCGGACCGCGAAGGACACGCGCATCGTCGAGGAGCTCTACGAGCACACCGTGGACGTCATCCTGCGCGCCGAGGCCCTCGGCGCATGGAAGGCCCTCGACGAGCAGCACACCTTCGACATCGAGTACTGGGACCTCGAGCAGGCGAAGCTGAAGAAAGGCGGCGCGGCGCCGGCGTTCGCAGGCGAAGTGGCCATCGTGACCGGCGCCGCCTCGGGTATTGGCAAGGCTTGCGTGGAGTCGTTCCTCCGGCGCGGGGCGGCGGTCGTGGGCCTGGACCGCAATCCCGCCATTTCAGCGCTGTGGAAGCGGCCGGATTTCCTCGGCGTCGCCTGCGACCTGACCGACGCCGCGGCGATCGAGCGGGCGCTCGACGAGGCGGTGAAGCGTTTCGGCGGCGCCGACATGGTGGTCCTCAACGCCGGCATCTTCCCTGCCTCGCAGCCGGTCCAGGACATTTCGGAAGGCGCCTGGCGAAGCGCCATGACGGTCAACGTGGAGGCGAACCTGCTCGTCATGCAGCGCTGCCACGCCCTGCTGAAGCTCGCGCCTCGCGGCGGACGCATCGTCGTCATCGGCTCGAAGAACGTTCCGGCGCCCGGTCCGGGCGCCGCGGCGTATTCGGCTTCCAAGGCGGCGCTCAACCAGCTCGCGCGCGTCGCGGCGCTCGAGTGGGGCAAGGACGGCATCCGCATCAACTCGCTGCACCCGAACGCGGTGTACGACACGGCGCTCTGGACCGACGAAGTCCTCGCGTCGCGCGCCAAGGCCTACAACCTGACGGTCGAGCAGTACAAGAGGAACAACCTCCTGAAGACCGAGGTCGCCTCGAAGGACGTCGCGGAGCTCGCCGCCGAGCTATGCGGTCCGCTCTTCGCCAAGACGACGGCGGCGCAGATCCCCGTCGACGGCGGCAACGAGCGCGTCGTCTAGTGACCGTCGAGCCCATCCGCTGGAAGGGAGACGCGCTCGAGCTCCTCGACCAGCGCGCCCTGCCCGACCGCACGATCTACGTCAGCTGCAGGACTGCCGAGGAAGTCGCGGCGGCGATCCGCGACATGGTGGTGCGCGGCGCACCGGCGATCGGCTGCGCCGCGGCGTTCGGCGTCGTGCTCGCCAAAGGCGCCCCGTCGGCGTACGAGGTGCTCGCAAAGAGCCGGCCTACGGCGGTCAATCTCTTCTGGGCGCTCGATCGCATGCGCGGGGCGAAGGACCTGCGCGCGGAAGCCGAGGCCATCTTTGCCGAGGATCTTGCGGGGAACCAGGCAATCGGCACGCACGGCGCCAGGCTCATCCCGGACAAGTCGCGCGTCATGACCCACTGCAACGCCGGCGCGCTGGCGACGGCCGGCTACGGCACGGCGCTGGGCGTCATCCGCTCCGCCAAGGGGAAAGGCATTTCGGTCATCGCCAATGAGACGCGCCCGTACCTCCAGGGCGCGCGGCTGACCGCATACGAGCTGGTGCAGGAGGGCATTCCCTGCACGCTCATCACGGACAACATGGCCGGGCATCTCATGAGCCGCGGCGACGTGGACGTGATCGTTGTCGGCGCCGACCGGATCGCCGCCAACGGCGACGTGGCAAACAAGATCGGCACCTACGCCCTCGCGGTGCTCGCGAAGCGCCATGGCATCCCGTTCTATGTCGCGGCGCCGCTCTCGACCTTCGACGCGAAGATCCCGGACGGCTCGCACATCCCGATCGAGGAGCGTCCGGCGGCCGAGGTGACGGGGTATCGCGAAGCGCGCTGGGCGCCGGAAGGCGTCGAAGTGCGCAATCCCGCCTTCGACGTCACGCCGGCGGACCTCATCACCGGAATCATCACCGAGAAGGGCGTGGTGCTCGCCCCCGACCGGCAGAAGATTCAGGCGTTGATCTCGACCTCGGTGTAGGGCGGCACGAGGTCGAAAAGCTCCGCGATGTCCGCGCTGCGCATGCGCACGCAGCCGATCGAGCCGGGCTTCCCAAGCTCCGCATACTCGTGGGTCCCGTGCAGGTAGATATAG
>DASPMF010000079.1:0-2889 GCA_035627155.1 Burkholderiales bacterium
GATCGTCTCGAAGGTCTCCGTGAGGCCCGGGCTTTCCCAGCCGCGCGGGCGCTTGCCGGTGAACTTGCGGATCGCCGCGAGGGTGTCGCGGATCGCGGCGCGCTGGTCCTCGACGTGGTGCATCGGCCGCTGCACGAAGCCGTGGCCCATGAATTCCCAGCCCGCATCCATGGCCGCCTTCGCCACCCTGGGATAGCTGCGGCACACCGAGCCGTTGATCGCGAGGGTCGCGCGCACGTCGAGCGCCTTGAGCGAGTCGAGGAAGCGCCAGAACCCGACGCGCATGCCGTACTCGTGCCAGGCCCAGTTCGGGAGGTCCGGAAGCAGTGGCTGACCGAAAGGCGGCGGAAGGACCGTGCGCGGCATGGCGCGCTCTTCGGACCACTCCTCCACGTTAACGATGACCCAGACCGCGACCCGGGCGCCGCCCGGCAGCGCGAGCTTCGGGCGGTCGACGATGGCGGTATATGGAAGGCGCTGGCGGAACGTGCGCATGAGTGCGCTAATTTATCGCAATGCCCGAACTGCCGGACCTGCAGGTTTACATCGAAGCGCTCGACGCCCGGGTGCGGGGAAGGAAGCTCCTCCGGTTGAAGCTCCTGAATCCGTTCCTGCTGCGCACCGCGGTGCCGCCGGTCGAGCGCGTGGAAGGACGGACCGTCAGGCAGTTGAGCCGGCTCGGGAAAAGAATCGTCTTCGAGCTCGAAGCGGGGCTGTACCTCGTCCTGCACCTCATGGTGGCTGGCCGGCTGCGTTGGCTCGAAGGCGGCGCGAAGCCGCCGGGGCGCATCACGCTCGCCCTCTTCGAGTTCGAGACCGGAACGCTCGCGTTCACCGAGGCGGGCACGAAGCGCCGCGCCTCGCTGCATGTCGTCGAGGGCGAAGAGAACCTGAAGCGGATGGATCCCGGCGGCCTCGAAGTGCTTTCACTGACCAAGGCGCAGTTCGAGGCAAGGCTGCGGAGCGAGAACCATACGCTGAAACGCGCCCTGACCGATCCGCATCTATTCGCCGGGATAGGCAACGCCTACTCGGACGAGATCCTCCACCGTGCGCGGCTTTCTCCCATCGCCTTTTCCCGGAAAATCAGCAGCGAGGAAGTCCAGGCGCTCTACGAGGCGACCCGCGCGACGCTCCAGGACTGGATCGCACGACTCAGGACGGGAGCCTGGCCGGAGAAGGTCACGGCGTTCCGGGAAGGCATGGCGGTGCACGGCCGGTTCGGCGAGCCCTGCCCGGTGTGCGGGGCGCCGGTCCAGCGCATCCGCTACGCCGACAACGAGACGAACTATTGCGCGAGGTGCCAGACCGGTGGCAAGGTGCTCGCCGACCGCTCGCTCTCGCGGCTTCTGAAGAAAAGCTGGCCCCGCAACATCGACGAACTGGAATGACCTCATGAAAAAGCTGCTGGTCCTCGTGCTCGCCCTTTTCGCCTTGAACGCCTTCGGCCAGGCCAAGCAGCGAGTGGTCTTCCAGGTGAGCGACAAAGACCCGGCGAAGTGGAACCTCGCGCTCAACAACGCGCGCAACGTCCAGCAGGACCTCGGCGCGGACAAGGTGGAGATCGAGATTGTCGCCTACGGGCCGGGGCTCGCCATGCTGAAGGCCGACTCGCCGGTGGCCGCGCGCCTCGCCGGCGCGCTCGACAGCAACGTGCGCCTGCTCGCCTGCGAGAACACGATGCGCAACACCAAGGTGTCGAAGGACGACCTGTACGGCGGCATCGATTTCGTGATGGCCGGCGTCACCCACCTCATGAAGCGCCAGCAGGAAGGCTGGGCCTACATCCGGCCCTGAGAACAAGGGGTCAGGACCCTTTTTCTACCAGCCGATCGCCTTCGGCAGCCAGAGCGCTAGCTGGGGGAAGAAGAACACCAGCGCGATGGCGACGATCTGCATGGCGATGAACGGCAGCACGCCCAGGTACATGTCCCGCGTCGTCACCTCCGGCGGCGCGACGCCGCGGAGGAAGAAGAGCGCCCAGCCGAACGGCGGCGTGAGGAACGAGGTCTGCAGGTTCACGCAGATCAGCATCGCCAGCCAGACGAGGTCCACGCCCTGCGCGACGAACACCGGCAGGAACAGCGGCACGGCGATGTAGCTGATCTCGATCCACTCGATGAAGAAGCCGAGGATGAAGATGATCAGCATCAGGAACCAGATGTCCGCCGCCACGCCGCCGGGCAGGAACTGGAACATGTCGCTGATGAGGTCCTCGCCGCGCAGCCCGCGGAACGCGAGCGAGAACACCTGCGCGCAGATGAGGATGAACATCATCATGGCGGTGATCTTGGTGGTCGAGCGCATCACCTCGCGCAGCACCGTCATCGAGAAGCGCCCGGCAAAGGCGGTGACCAGGATCGCGCCGAGCGCGCCCATCGAAGCCGCCTCGGTGGGCGCCGCGACGCCGGCGATGATCGAGCCCAGCACCGCGAAGACGAGCAGGACCGGCGGCACCACCACCTTGAAGAAGCGGATCCAGAGCTGGCGCCGCGACACCGCGTCGCGCTCGGCCGCCGGCACCGGCGGCACCCATTCTGGCTTCACCATGCCCACGATGACGATATAGACGCAGTAGATCGCCGCCAGCAGGAAGCCGGGCACGACCGCCGCCGCGAACAGCGTGCCCACCGAGAGCTGCAGGATGTCGGCGAGCAGGATGAGGATCAGGCTCGGCGGGATGATCTGGCCGAGCGTCCCCGAGGCGCAGATCGCGCCGCAGGCGATCGCCGGGCTGTAGCCGCGCTTGAGCAGCGTCGGCAGGGTGAGCAGGCCGAGCGTGATGACCGTCGCGCCCACGATGCCGGTCGTCGCGCCCATCAGCACGCCGACGGCGATGATGCCGAGCGCCATGCCGCCGCGCAGCCCGCCGGCGAGGTGGCCGACGAC
>DASPMF010000080.1:0-5302 GCA_035627155.1 Burkholderiales bacterium
GAAAGCACTCGCCGCCCTGCTCGCCCTCGGTCTCGCCGCGGCGTCGGTTTCGGCGCAGCAGCTCTATCGCTGGACGGACGAGAAGGGACGCGTGCACGTCACCGACACGCCGCCGCCCGCTTCGGCGCGCGAAGTGCAGAAGAAGGCGCTGCCGCCGAGCTCCGGCGGACAGGGCCAGGTGCCGTACGAGCTCGCCGTCGCGATGAAGGAATTCCCGGTGGTGCTCTACACCGCGCCGAGCTGCAAGGACGCGTGCGAGCGGGCGCGTGCTGCGCTCAACCGGCGCGGCGTGCCGTTCCGGGAAGTCCAGGTCTGGAACCCGGAGACCGGCGCGGAGCTGAGGAAGGTCGCCGGGCGCGCCGAGGTGCCGACGCTCGTCGTCGGCCGCAGCGTGCAGAGCGGCTTCGAGCAGGGCGCCTACGACGCGCTCCTCGACTCGGCGCGCTATCCGAAGGCCGGCATCCTGCCCGCGAGGTCGCAGGCGGCGCCGCCGCCGCCCGAAGGCTATGTCGCCGCGAATGCGACCGGGTCCAAGGCCGCGAGCAAGCCCAAGCCCGCCGCCGAGCCGGAAATGCCCAAGGGCCCGTACGCGCCAGGCGCGCCGCCGCAGCGCGCCACGCAGCGACCCGAGAAAAAGTGACGTTCAGGCTCGCGACCTGGAACGTCAATTCCCTCAAGATCCGCCTCCCGCACCTGCTGGACTGGCTGGCCGAAGCCCGGCCGGATGCGATGTGCCTGCAGGAAACCAAGATCGAGGACGCGCACTTTCCCGTGCAGGCGCTGCGCGACGCGGGTTACGAGTCCGTCTACTGCGGGCAGAAGACCTACAACGGCGTGGCGATTCTGGCCCGCAGCGCGATCACCGATGTGCAGCACGGGATACCGGGCTTCGCCGACGATCCCAAGCGCCTGATCGCCGCGACGGTCGGCGACATCCGGGTGGTCTGCATGTATGCGCCGAACGGCCAGGCGCCCGGCTCGGAGAAGTACGCGTACAAGCTGCGCTGGTATGAGGCGCTGACGGCCTGGCTTGCAGGCGAGCTGCCGCGCCGGCCGCGGCTCGCCCTCGCGGGGGACTCGAACGTCGCGCCCGAAGACCGCGATGTCCACAACCCGAAGCGCTGGGAAGGCCAGATCCACGTCTCCCTCGAAGAGCGGATGGCGTTCGGCAAGCTTCTTGCGACAGGGCTCGCGGACGCATTCCGGCTCTTCGAGCAGCCGGAGAAGGAGTTCTCGTGGTGGGACTATCGCCTCATGGCCTTCCAGCGCGGCTGGGGGTTGCGCATCGACCAGATCCTGCTATCGCCCGCGCTGGCGGCGCAATGCATCGCCTGCCGGATCGACAAGGCGCCCCGCGCGCTCGAGCGCCCGTCGGACCACGCGCCGGTGGTCGCCGACTTCTCCTAGCCGCAGTTTCCTAGGATTGCCCATGCCGATCGAGGCCGCGCGCTCCATCGCCAAGCTGGGCTTCAAGCGCTGGTACGAGCGCCAGTTGATCGAAAGCCATGCCTGGCTGATCACCGTTCTCCTGTGCGGCATCGCCATCGCCGCGACGCTGGAGATGGTCAACTTCCGCGAGGCCGGCACGGCCCTCGTGACGCTCGCCTTCGTGTTCACCGCCGGCCTCATCATCCTGCACGGGTTCAAGCGCTATCGCGACCTCATGGTGCTTGCCGAGGAAGTGGCCGCTAACTCGACCTGCACCGCCTGCCAGACGTACGCGCGCTTCCGTGCACTTGATGAGAAGCCGCAAATGAAAGTGCAGTGCCGCAAGTGCGGCCACGAGTGGCTGCTCGGCTAACCTAGCCGGGTGGACCGCAGCGACATCGCGTACTGGGACCGGCTATCGACCTATTGGTCGGTCCCGCCGCCGCTGTCGCCCGCGGAATCGGACCTTGCGTGGTTCGGCGCACGCATCGCCGAGCGCGAGTGCCGGCGCGTGCTGCTGCTCGGCGCCACGGCAGCGCTTGCGTCCCTTCGATGGCCGCGCCATGCCGCGCTCGCGGCGCTCGACTGGAGCACCGGCATGCTGACGCGGGCCTTGGGCCCGGGAAACGCCGCGCGCGTCGCGGGAGACTGGCGCCGCATGCCGCTCGCCGCCGCCACGCAGGACGTCCTGATCGGCGACGGGTGCTACTCCGCGCTCGGCTCGGCCGAGGACGCGGTCCTGTTCACGACCGAAATGCGCCGCGTCCTGCACGCGCACGGGGAGGTCTGGATGCGCTGCTTCGTGCAGCCGCAGGGCCCTGCGAGCGTCGCCGAGGTGCTGGAAGCGCTGGACGGCAGCGCCGTACCGGCGCATCTCTTCCGCTGGCGGCTGGCGATGGCCGTGCACGGCGCGGCGCGCTACGGGTTCGCCTTGCATGAAGCGTGGGAAGCCTGGTCGCGCGTGCCCGACCGGCTGCGCGTCGCCCGCAGGCTCGACTGGACCGAGGCGGAGGTCCAGCGCTTCGAGCGCTGGCGCGGCGAGTCGGCGCGCTACGCCTTCCCGACGCTCGAGCGGCTGCGCGACATCGTGTCCGGGTCCTTCGAAGTCGTGCGCGTCGATGCTTCGCCAGGGCCGCTCGGGGAGTGCTTTCCGCGCCTTCAGCTGCGGCGGCGCTAGGCGACTTTCGAGATGAATCCTTCGTACTTTCCGCCGGGTCCGCGCTCGATCCGCGGCACCCGGCGGTAGCGCAACTCGAAGGGGTAAGGAAGGCGGGCCTTCACGATGTCCGAGAAGCGCCGCTTCTCCTCGGCGGAGAGCTCGCGCTCGCACACGTAGGACATCTCCACCAGGGAGGGCGTCTCCTGCACGAACTGGAACTGCGACACCGGCAGCCGCGACTCGTCGAGGGCCGCGTCGAAGCCCGGCTGGAAGACCCTTCCCTGGGGATCGCGCGCCATGTTGCGGGCGCGCCCGGCTATGGCGTGCAGCACGGGCAGCGAACGGCCGCACGCGCACGGCTCGCCCACGGTGGCGTAGTCGCCAAGCTCGTAGCGGATGAGCGGCATGGCGAAGTTATGCAGCAGCGTGACCACTACGCGCCCGGTCTCCCGGGGCATGCACGGGCTTCCGTCCGCCCTCAGGACCTCCAGGTACACGTTCTCGGACTGCACGTGATAGGCATCGCCTTGCGGACATTGCAGGGCGAGCGCACCCGCTTCGGTGCAGCTGTAGGTATCCGCAAGCCCGACGCCCCAGTGTTCTTTCACCTGAGCGCGCAGCGAAACGGGCAACGGCTCGGTGTAGGTGAGGACCTGCCGCAGGCCGGCGAGCCGCTCGCCTTTGCGCGCGCCATGGCGCACGAGCGCGGCGAGATTGCTCGGCGTGGTCAGCAGGTAGCCGGGCTCCTCCTCGCGCAGCCAGGCCCACTGTTCCGCCACGTCGGTGCCTACGCCGTTGACCACCCCCGGTCCCGTGCGCAGCGCCGCGTTGATCGCAGGGCTCCACCCCGCATGCCTTCCCTGGCCGGCGAAGAAGTGGATTCCGGCGAACTTGGCGGACAAGTCGCGCCGGTGCCAGAGGTGATCGCGCAGCACCAGCGCGTCCTTGTAGAAGGAGGCCGCGTGGGTGTCGAGGATGCGCTTGGGCGTTCCGGTGGACCCGCTGGTGAAGCGCTCGACCACCGGACCGTGATCGTCCGGGCAAGTGGCGGCCTGCAGCGCCCCGGAATTGCTCTGCAGTTCCGGCGTGGTGAGGATCGGCCAACGCGAGAAGGTGGCGGGCGTGATCTCCGACACCGAAGCAACGCCGGCCCGGCCGAGATGCGCCCTGTAGAAGGGGACCTGGGTGATGGCGTGGGCGAGCAGCGCGCGCACCTGGCGGAACTGCAGCTCGGCCAGGCGCTCCGATGGGAACCACTGGCTCCGCTCCAGCTGCCACTGCATCGCGAGCATCGCAGCGCCCGCCGCCGCCGGGACGCCGGGCCATGCCAGGCCGGGCGCGCAGGATTCGGCGTACGGGACTTCGCTCACCACGGCGGCTCCACCAAACAGAGGAAATCCTCGAACTTCTCCCCGGGCTCCCGCGGGAGCGAGTCGACCCGGACGAACTCGAACCGGTACGGATAGCCGAAGCGCCCGCCGATCTCGGCGGCGAGCGCCGAGCGCTCGTACGCGGTCAGCTCCCGGTCCATCGCGTAGTGGAGCGTGAGGCAGTCCAGCGATCCCTGCACGAGCCTGAACTGCCGCAGCGGCGCGATGTCGAGCCACACGTCGGCGGCCATCGCGGGGAAGAAGGTCCTGCCGTCGGGAGCGCGGAACATGTTGCGCGCCCGCCCGGCGATCCTGCCGAGCGTCGGCAAGCCGCGGCCGCACGGACAGGGCTCGCACGCCTGCGCATAGTCGCCGACGTCATAGCGGATCAGCGGCATGGCGAAGTTCTGCAGCGCCGTCACCAGGACGCGCCCGGTTTCGCCCGGCTCGCACGGCGTGCCGTCCTCGCGCACCACCTCGACCAGCACGTGCTCCGCGTGGACGTGGTAGCGCTCGCCGGCCGGGCATTGGGACGCGATGGGGCCGAACTCCTCCGTGCTGTACACATCCACGACCTTCGCACCCCACAGGGCGCGGGCGAGCGCGGGAACGTCCGGAGGCAGCGTGCCGGCGTGCGACAGCAGTTGCCGCAGCCCCGCGGGCGCGCGGCCGCTCGCCCGGCTGTGAAGAAGCAGGGCGCGCAGGTTTGCCGCGTGCGCGATCAGGTATGCGGGCCGCTCGGCGATCAACCAGCTGAGCTGCGCCTCGACGCCTTCCGCCGTGCCCAACGTGACCGCCGGTCCGGTCGGGAAGACGCCGTTCATGAGGCCCCAGCCCGGCTGCGCGCCGCGCTTGAGCTTGCCGAGCGTCGTGGCGAGCTTGAGCGAAAGCTCCCACTCGTGCAGCAGGTGATCGCGGATCACCATCCCGTGGGAGAAGAACTGCGCCGCCTCGGTGTGGAAGACACGGAACGGCTGGCCGGTCGAGCCGGTGGTCTGGGTTTCCACCAGCCGGCCGTGCTCCTTCGGATAGCGCAAGGCGAAAAGCGACGCGGGATCTGCGCGCGCCTCGGCGGCGCGCAGCACCGGCCAGTCGGCGAATCTTTCCGGCGCAAGGCCGCGATACCTGGGCACGTTGCGCGCCGCATGCTCGAGCAGCAAGCCGAGCTGCCGGGACTGAGCGGATCGGACGTTTTCCGCGGAAAGCCATTGGCTGCGCTCGAGCTGCCATTGCAGCGCGAGCATCGCCGCGCCGGCCGGCCCTGGAATCGGCGGCCATTCCAGGCCGCGAACGCCCGCGAGCGGAACCGGCGCGCTCACTCGACGCGGAGAGTATCGGGCGGCAG
>DASPMF010000081.1:0-23359 GCA_035627155.1 Burkholderiales bacterium
GCGAGGTCGACCGGGCCGGCGGCGCCGGCAAGGCCTACGCCGGCCGCGCCTTTTTTATCGGGCTGCCGGGCAACCCGGTGTCGAGCTTCGTCACCTTCCTCATCTTCGTGCGCCCGTTCCTGCGCCGCACGCAGGGCATGACCGACGTCGCGCCGCGCGCCATTGCGGCGCGCGCGGATTTCGACTGGCCCGAGCCCGACGCGCGGCGCGAGTTCCTGCGCGTAAAATGGAACGCGCAGGGCGGTCTCGACCTCTACCCGACGCAGGACTCGGCGGTGCTGACCTCCACGGCGTGGGCCGACGGGCTGCTCGACAATCCCGCGCAGCGGCCGATCCGCAAGGGCGATACCGTGCGCTTCCTCCCGTACTCGGAGCTGTATCGATGAAGGTCAAGGTCCTTTTCTTCGCATCGGTCAAGGAGCGCCTCGGCACGGAAGCCGAGGAGCTCGAGCTGCCCGCGGCGGTTTCAACCGTCGCCGCGTTGCGCGCGCACCTGCGCGCGCGCGGAGGCGCCTACGAGGAGGTGTTTGCGGAGAAGCGCCTCGTGAAGGCGGCGGTCAACCAGGACATGGTTCCTTCATCGGCCGGCATCAAGTCAGGCGATGAGGTGGCTTTCTTCCCGCCGGTGACCGGCGGATGAAGATCTCCGTCCAGAAGGAGGATTTCGACCTCGGCGCTGAAACGCGGGCTTTCTCAAACCCTGCGATCGGCGCCATCGCCACCTTCGTCGGCGTCGTGCGCGAGATCGCCATGACGCTCGAGCACTATCCCGGCATGACGGAGAAGGCGCTGCGCCGCATCGTCGAGGAAGCGCAGGGACGGTGGCAGGTGCTGGATTGCACGGTGATTCATCGCTATGGCGCCCTGCAGCCGACCGACCAGATCGTCATGGTGGCCGTCGCGTCGCCGCACCGAGGCGACGCATTCGCCGCGTGCGAATTCATCATGGACTACCTGAAGACGCAGGCGCCGTTCTGGAAGAAGGAAGCCGGCAAAGGCTGGGTCGAAGCGCGCGCTTCCGACGACGCCGCGGCGGAACGCTGGCAGCTCAAGCCGCCTTCCGCGAAGAGCGCAGGGAAGACCTGAGCTCGCCGAGCTCGTCCTCCCCGAGGGTCTCCTTCTCCAGCAGCTTCTGCGACCAGCGTTCGAGCAGCGCTTTCTCCCGCGCAAGGATGTTCCGCGTGCGCTCGTAGACGCGGTCGACGATCTCGCGCACCGCAAGGTCGATCTCTCGAGCGGTCTGCTCGCTGAACTCGCGGTGTCCCTGGGGCAGCGGCCCGGCAAGGAAAGGCGCGCGCTCTTCCTCGTAGGCGACATGGCCGAGGCTCTTCACCATGCCGTAGCGCATGACCATGCTGCGGGCGATGTCGGTCACCTTGGACAGGTCGTTCGCGGCGCCGGTCGAGAGGTGGCCGAAGATGACTTCCTCGGCGGCGCGGCCGCCGAGCAGCACCGCCATCTTGTTCTCCAGCTCCTCGCGCGTCATGATGAAGCGGTCCTCGGTCGGCCGCTGCATCGTGTAGCCGAGCGCCGCGACGCCGCGCGGGATGATCGAGATCTTGTGCACCGGGTCGGTGCCGGGGAGCGCCATGGCGACCATCGCATGGCCCATCTCATGGTGCGCGACGACGCGGCGTTCGAGCGCGTTCAGGACGCGGTTCCTCTTTTCCAGTCCGGCCACCAGCCGCTCCACCGCCCGGGTGAAGTCGTCCAGGGTGACGGCCTCGGCGCCGCGCCGCGTCGCCATGAGCGCCGCCTCGTTGACGAGGTTGGCGAGATCCGCGCCCGTGAAACCGGGCGTCATGGCCGCGACCTTTTCCAGGTCGACGCCGGGGGCGAGCCTGGCCTTGCGCGCGTGCACCTGGAGGATGGCGAGGCGCCCGACCTTGTCCGGCCGGTCGACCACGACGGCCCGGTCGAAACGCCCGGCGCGCAGCAGCGCAGGATCCAGGATCTCCGGCCGGTTGGTGGCGGCCAGCAGCACGAGCCCTGTCGAAGGATCGAACCCGTCCAGCTCGACGAGCAGCTGGTTGAGCGTCTGCTCCTTCTCGTCGTGCCCGCCCACCGCACTTGCACCGCGCGCGCGTCCGAGCGCATCGAGCTCGTCGATGAAGATGATCGCCGGCGCCTTCTGCCGGGCCTGCTCGAAGAGGTCGCGCACGCGCGCCGCGCCCACGCCGACGAACATCTCCACGAACTCCGAGCCCGAGATCGAGAAGAACGGCACGGCCGCCTCTCCGGCCACGGCGCGCGCAAGCATCGTCTTGCCGGTTCCCGGCGGCCCGACGAGGAGGACGCCCTTCGGGACCCGCGCGCCGAGCCGGCCGTAGCGCTTGGGATCCTTCAGGAACTCGACCACTTCCTGGAGCTCGCCCTTGGCTTCGTCCACCCCGGCGACATCGGCGAACTTCACGCCGGTCTGCTTCTCGACGTAGACCTTGGCGCGGCTCTTGCCGATGCTCATGAAGCCGCCGCCCAGCCCGCTCGCCATGCGCTTCGCCAGCAGGTACCAGACGCCGAAGAAAACCAGCGCCGGAAGCACCCATGAGAGCAGGTCTCGGAAAAACGTGCTCTCGACGGTCTTGGTGTATTCCACGTCGTACTGCGACAGGCGCTCGGCCAAGTCCGGCTGGACGAGGTTCGCGACCACCACGGATTTGCCGTTCTCCGCCTGGCGCAGCTTGCCGGTGATCCTCTGGTCGGAGACGACGACTTCCTCGATCTTCTGCTCCGCCAGCAGCTGCTCGAACTCGCTGTAGGGAACGACCTCCACGGTCTGCGCTTGCTGCCACCACTGCTGCAGGAGCAGCATGGCGACCAGCGCGAAGACGAGGTAGGCGACGTTGAACTGGGTGCGCTTTTCCATGGCCCTTATATGGGGGCTGCGGAGCAAGAAACGGGCGGCTTGAACCTGCGCTGCCCAGCCCCCATGTGAGAAGCACCGGAAGCCGGAAAACCCCACGCGGAATCAAGACGATGCGATTCGACAAGTTCACCACCAAGCTGCAGGAAGCCCTGGCCGAGGCGCAAAGCCTGGCGCTCGGGAAGGACCAGCAGTACATCGAGCCGGAGCATCTGCTGCTTGCGCTCCTGACCCAGGAGGACGGCGGCGTGGCGGGCCTGCTCAACAAGGCCGGCGGCAACGTCAACACCTTGCGCAAAGGCCTGGCGGAGGCGGTCGACCGCTTTCCCAAAGTGGAAGGCACGCCCGGCGAAGTGCACGTGTCGCGAGACCTCGCGCAGCTCCTGAACGTGGCGGACAAGGAAGCGCAGAAGCGCGGCGACCAGTACATCGCATCCGAGCTCTTCATCCTCGCCGCGGCCGGCGACAAGGGCAACGCCGGGCGCCTCCTGAAGGAGGCTGGCGTCAGCCGCAAGGCGGTCGAGAAGGCGATCGAGGAAGTGCGGGGCGGCCAGCCCGTGGGCTCCCAGAACGATGAATCGCAAAGGCAGGCCCTCGCCAAGTACACCCTCGATCTCACGGAGCGCGCGCGCCAGGGCAAGCTCGACCCGGTCATCGGCCGCGACGACGAGATCCGCCGCTGCATCCAGATCCTGCAGCGCCGCACCAAGAACAACCCGGTCCTGATCGGCGAACCCGGGGTCGGCAAGACCGCCATCGCCGAGGGGCTCGCGCAGCGCATCGTGAACGAGGAAGTTCCGGAGTCGCTGAAGGGCAAGCGGCTGCTCGTGCTCGACATGGCCGCGCTGCTCGCGGGCGCCAAGTACCGCGGCGAATTCGAGGAGCGGCTGAAATCCGTGCTCAAGGAGCTGGCTCGCGACGAGGGGCAGACCATCGTCTTCATCGACGAGCTCCACACCATGGTAGGGGCCGGCAAGGCCGAAGGCGCCATCGACGCGGGGAACATGCTCAAGCCGGCCCTCGCGCGGGGCGAGCTGCATTGCATCGGGGCCACGACGCTCGACGAGTACCGCAAGTACGTCGAGAAGGACGCCGCGCTGGAACGGCGCTTCCAGAAGGTGCAGGTCGGCGAGCCGACGGTCGAGGCGACCATCGCGATCCTGCGCGGGCTGCAGGAGCGCTACGAGCTGCACCACGGCGTCGAGATCACGGACCCGGCCATCGTGGCCGCGGCCGAGCTATCCCACCGGTACGTGACCGACCGTTTCCTGCCGGACAAGGCCATCGACCTCATCGACGAGGCGGCGGCGCGCATCAAGATGGAGATCGATTCCAAGCCCGAGGCCATGGACCGCCTCGAGCGCCGGCTCATCCAGCTGCGGATCGAGCGCGAGGCGGTGCGCAAGGAGAAGGACGATGCTTCGCAGAAGCGGCTGGCGCTCATCGAGGACGAGATCCAGCGACTCGAAAAGGAGTATTCCGACCTGGAGGAGGAATGGAAGGCCGAGAAGGCCGCCGTCCAGGGCACGCAGCACATCAAGGAGGAGATCGAGAAGCTGAAGCTGCAGATGGAGGAGGCGCGGCGCAAGGGCGACTGGCAGAAGATGTCGGAGATCCAGTACGGCCGTCTGCCGCAGCTGGAAGCGCAGATGAAGAAGGCGGAGTCATCGGGGACCCCCGTGGCCAGGCCGAAGCTGCTGCGCACGCAGGTCGGCGCGGAGGAGATCGCCGAGGTGGTCTCGCGGATGACCGGCATCCCGGTCTCGAAGATGATGCAGGGCGAGCGCGAGAAGCTGATCCGGATGGAGGAGAAGCTCCACGAGCGCGTCGTCGGCCAGGACGAGGCCGTGCGCCTCGTGTCGGACGCGATCCGCCGCTCGCGCTCGGGCCTCTCGGACCCGAACCGCCCGTATGGCTCGTTCCTGTTCCTCGGACCCACGGGCGTCGGCAAGACGGAGCTCTGCAAGGCGCTCGCGACGTTCCTCTTCGACTCCGAGGAGCACCTCATCCGCATCGACATGTCGGAGTACATGGAAAAGCACTCCGTGTCGCGCCTCATCGGGGCGCCCCCGGGATACGTCGGCTATGACGAGGGCGGGCAGCTGACGGAGCAGGTCCGTCGCAAGCCTTATTCGGTCATCCTTTTCGACGAAGTCGAGAAGGCCCACCCCGACGTGTTCAACGCGCTGCTGCAGGTGCTCGACGACGGCCGCCTCACGGACGGCCAGGGCCGCACCGTCGACTTCAAGAACACCGTGCTGGTGATGACGTCGAACCTCGGCTCGCAGATGATCCAGAGCATGGCGGGCAGCGACTATGGGGTCATCAAGGTCGCCGTAATGGCCGAAGTGAAAACCCAGTTCCGTCCCGAGTTCATCAACCGCATCGACGAGATCGTGGTCTTCCACGCCCTCGGCGAGGAACATATCAAGTCGATCGCGAAGATCCAGCTCGCGACGCTCAAGGCACGCCTCGCGCGCATGGACTACGAGCTGGAGGTCTCCGATGCGGCGCTGACCGAGCTCGCCAAGGCGGGCTTCGATCCCGTGTACGGCGCCCGGCCCCTCAAGCGCGCGATCCAGTCGGAGCTGGAGAACCCGCTCGCGAAGGCGATCCTGGAAGGACGCTTCGCGCCCAAGGACGCCATCTACGTCGATTGGCGCGGCGGGAAGATGGTCTTCGACAAGAAGCCGGCGCGCGCCGCCGCCTAGGGCGGCCTAGTTCGACATCGGCGTCCGGCCCGACCCGCGGTCGCTCGCGCGGCGCAGCGGGTGGCCGCGCGCTGCGTTCGCGGCGCTTTCGTTGCTCACCAGGCGCTCGGTGTCCGTGCGAAGCCGCTCGGCGAGCCTGCGCAGCCGGTGCAGGTCCCGGGCGATGAGGTCGGTGACTTCGTACGCAGGCCCGTGGACCTCGTGCTCCACGCGCTCCGCGGAGCTCTGCGCGAGGCGGAGCAGCTCGACGAGGTCGTTTACGGCGCTGAGGGCGCGGCTTCCAGATTCGGCATCCATGCGGGAAGGATAGCGGCCGGAGTCGAAAGTTCCGGCGCGGCAGCCTTGGCCGCGGCTAAGCCTTCCGGCGCGTCGCTAGCGGGCGACGGCGAGCGAGGGTTCAGCGTGCGCGCGAATCCGCTTCGTCTGCTGGTGGAGCTCTTCCCAAAGGCGGTCGGTGTCCTTGCGGAACACCGTTTCCACGTCGGCGTGCAGGACGGACCAGATGCCTCGGTCGAGCTCGGTCTTGAGCTCGCCCGGCCGCCAGCCGACGTACCCGACGTAGTAGCGGGCTTCGTTCGGCGTGGCCTCGATCACGTGGTCGATCGTATTCGCGCGAAACGCGAGGTACAGGTTCTTCATGAGCGGGACCGTGCCGGGACCGGGCGACTGGTCGGCCCGGACGAGCGCAACGAGGGCGCCGCGCGAGAACGGCCCGCCGTAGTACACGGGGTCGACCACCTTCTTGGAGGGCTCGTGCTCCGGGAAGAGGCTTCCCAGGGAGCGGCGCGTGGGTCGGTTGATGATCACGCCGACATGGCCGCCGTTAGGCGCCGGCGCGGCGAGGAGCACCGTCTGGCGGTATTCCAGGTCCCGGAACGCGGGATGCGCGACGAGGAACATCGCGTCTTCCTGGGCGAACGCCGGAAACGCGAGCAGTGCTGACAGGAAACCGAGCAGCGCGAGGAGCCTTTTCATGTCGCGACCAGTATAGCGCGGCGCTCGGGCGCCTCAGCTGAATGCCTGGATGCCCGTGATGCCGCGGCCGAGGATCAATGCGTGGATGTCGTGCGTGCCCTCGTAGGTGTTCACCACCTCGAGGTTCACCACGTGCCGGATCACGCCGAACTCGTCCGAGATTCCGTTGCCGCCAAGCATGTCGCGTGCCGTGCGCGCGATGTCCAGCGCCTTGCCGCAGGAGTTCCGCTTCATGATCGAAGTGAGCTCCACCGCCGCCGAGCCGTCGTCCTTCATGCGCCCCAGCCGCAGGCAGCCCTGCAGGCCGAGGGCAATTTCCGTCAGCATGTCAGCGAGTTTTTTCTGGACCAGCTGGTTGGCGGCGAGCGGCCTGCCGAACTGCTTTCTTTCCAGCACATAGGACCTCGCACGGTGGAAGCAATCCTCCGCCGCGCCGAGCGCGCCCCAGGCGATGCCGTAGCGCGCGGAGTTGAGACAGGTGAAAGGACCCTTGAGGCCGCGCACTTCTGGAAAGGCGTTCTCTTCCGGGCAGAACACGTTGTCCATCACCACTTCCCCGGTGATCGAGGCTCGCAGGCCGACCTTGCCGTGGATGGCGGGCGCGGAAAGATTCTTGAAGGATTTCTCCAGAACAAAACCCCTGATCTGTCCTTCGTCGTCCTTCGCCCACACCACGAAGACGTCCGCGATGGGGGAATTCGAGATCCACATCTTGGAGCCCGTGAGGCTGTAGCCGCCCTGGACTTTCCGCGCGCGCGCCTGCATGGAGCCGGGATCCGAGCCGTGGTTCGGCTCCGTGAGGCCGAAGCAGCCGATCCACTCGCCGGAGGCGAGCTTCGGAAGGTACTTCTTTCTCGTCGCCTCGTTGCCGAATTCGAAGATCGGAAGCATGACCAGCGAAGATTGGACGCTCATCATGGAGCGGTAGCCGGAATCCACGCGCTCGACCTCGCGCGCGATCAGGCCATAGGAGACGTAATTGAGACCCGGGCCGCCGTATTCCGCAGGAATCGTCGGTCCAAGCAGCCCGACCTCCCCCATCTCGCGGAAGATCGCGGCGTCGGTCTTCTCGTGGCGGAAGGCCTCGAGCACCCGCGGCGCCAGCTTGTCCTGGCAATAGCTGCGCGCCGCGTCGCGCACCATGCGCTCGTCCTCGCTCAGCTGCGCGTCGAGCAGCAGGGGGTCTTCCCACGAGAACTGGGCCTTCGCCTTTCCTTTCATCGGCGCGTTCATCACTGCATCCTTTCCAGGATCACGGCGAGGCCCTGGCCGACGCCGATGCACAGCGACACGGCGGCGTACTTGCCGCCCGTTTGCTGCAGCTCGCGCGCGACGGTGAGCGCAAGGCGCGCCCCCGAGCAGCCGAGCGGGTGGCCGATGGCGATGGCGCCGCCGTTCGGGTTCACGCGCGGGTCCTTGAAGTCCACCTCCATGAGCTTCAGGCAGCCGAGGACCTGGCTCGCGAACGCTTCGTTGATCTCGATGATGTCCATGTCCTTGAGCTGCAGCTTCGCGCGCTCGAGCGCCTTGGGGATCGCGTACGCCGGGCCGACGCCCATGATGCGGGGCTCGACGCCGGCGCTCGCCGCCGAGAGCACGCGCGCGATGGGCTTGCGGCCGTTCCTTTCGCCCCACTTTCGACTCGCCACGACGAGCGCCGCTGCGCCGTCGTTCACCCCGGACGCGTTGCCCGCCGTCACCACGCCGCCTTCGAAAAGCGGCTTCAGCTTGGCGAGGGACTCCATGGAGCTGTCGCGGCGCGGATGCTCGTCGGCCTCGACCATGGCCGGCGGGGCGTCCTTCTTCCTGGAAGGCAGTGCGAACGGCAGGATCTCGCCCTTGTAGAAGCCTTCCTTCTCCGCGGTCGCGTACTTCTGCTGCGAGGCAAGCGCGAACTCGTCGGCCTGCGCCCGCGAAATGCCGAAATCCTTCGCGACGTTGTCGCCGGTTTCGGGCATGGAATGGTTGCCGAACTGCTTGACCACGCGCGGGTTCGGAAAGCGGGCCCCGATCGTGGTGTCGAACATCTTGACCTCGCGGCTGAACGGCGTGTCGGACTTGCCGAGCACGTAGGGCGCGCGGCTCATGCTCTCCACGCCGCCGGCGATGTAGAGCTCGCCTTCGCCGCAGGTGATGGCGCGCGCCGCGTCTACGACCGCCTGCAGGCCGCTCGCGCAGAGCCGGTTCACCGTGACGCCCGGCGTGGTGGGCGGCAAGCCGGCGAGGAGGGCGGCGAAGCGCGCGACGTTGCGGCTGTCCTCGCCGGCCTGCGTCACGCAGCCCATCACGACATCGCTGATCTCCTCGGGCGCGATCTTGTTGCGCGCCACGACCTCCTTCACCACTTCCGCGGCGAGGTCGTCGGGCCGCACGGGCGCGAGCTTGCCGGCGTGGCGGCCGATGGGGGTGCGAAGTCCGTCGTAGATGTAGGCGTCGAGCATGGCGTTACTCCGGGGTGAGGAGGGAGATGCCGAGCTGCGCCCGGCGGCGGAGCCAGGGGCTCGGGCGGTAGCGCGGCTCCTGGTAGATCGCGTGCATGGCTTCGAGCACGGCGAGGATTCTTTTCGGCCCGATCGCATCGCCCATGCCGAGCGGGCCCTTCGGATAGCCGAGGCCGAGCATGACGGCGCGGTCGAGGTCCTCGGGGCTGCAGATCCGCATCTGCATGATGTCGCAGCCGACGTTGACGATGTGCGCCACGACGCGTTGCGCGACGAATCCGGCGGAATCGTTGATCACCGAAACCGGCACGCCGCCGGAAGCCAGCAGGCCGTGCGCGCCGTCGCGCACTTCGGGCCGCGTGACGGGAGTGGTCATCAGCGTGCGCCGCTTGGCGAATCCGAACAGCGGGTCCACCGCGACGGTGCGGGAAGGATCGAGGCCGAGCTCGAGGGCCGCCGTGGTGGCGTCCTTGCCGAGCGGCGCGACGAAGTTGACCGTCGTGTCGTCGGGTTTCGCCCTCGCGCCGGGAAAAAGGTCCTTCAGCTCGGGGACTGCCCACACCGCATCGGCCTTTCTCGCGGGTGCAGGGGCCTCCGGCACGGCAACCATGGCGCCGTCCTTGCCGTACTCGTACCAGCCGCGGCCGGTCTTGCGCCCGAGCAGGCCCGCGGCGACGCGCGGCTCGGCAAGGAACGTGGGCCGGTATTTCGGCTCCTCGAAGTACTGCTGGTACATCGATTTCATCACGCCGTGCGCGATGTCGAGGCCGACGAGGTCCATGAGGCCGAACGGGCCGATGCGGAAGCCCGCGGCGTCCACGAGGATGCGGTCGATGGTCGCGAAATCCGCAACGCCCTCGGAGAGCACGCGCAGCGACTCGGGCACGAAAGCGCGCCCCGCATGGTTGACGATGAATCCGGGCGTGTCCTTGCAGCGCACCGGCGTGTGACCGAAGCGCTTCGCGAGCGTGGTCAGCGCGTCGGTCGCCCACGGCTCGGTCCGCACGCCATCGACCACTTCGACGATCTTGAGGACCGGCACCGGGTTGAAGAAGTGGTAGCCGGCAACGCGCCCGGGGCGCTTGCACGCCGCGGCCATCGCGGTCACGGAGAGAGACGACGTGTTCGTGGCGAGGATGCACTGCTCGCCGACGATCGATTCGAGCGACGAGAAAAGCGCGCGTTTCGCTCCGATTTCCTCCACGATCGCCTCGATCACGACGTGCGCGGCGCTGAAGGCGTCGAGCGAGTCGACGACCTCGATCCGTCCGGCGATCGCCCTGGCCTGGGCTGCGGGAAGCTTGCTCTTCTCGGCGAGCTTGTCGAGCGCGCTCGCGATCGCGTCGCGTGCCTTGGCGGCGGCGCCGGGCTGCGCGTCGAGGAGCAGGGTGCGCGCGCCGCCCTGCGCGAGGACCTGCGCGATGCCGCGGCCCATCGTGCCGGCGCCGACGACGGCGGCCACGAGATCGGTACGGTTAGCGTCCAGCAAGGGGATCGGGCATGGAAGGGGAAAATCGTATTCTAGACGCCCGGTCGCTGGCTATAATCGTTCCGAGGAGGAGGACCACAATGAAACGCATTCTGGCAGTCATCTGCGCTGCTCTCGCCACAGCGGTCGTCGCGCAGGGCGCCTTCGCGCAGCAGTACCCGGCGAAGCCCATCACGCTCATCTGCCCGTGGCCCGCCGGCGGCGGCACGGACATCCACCTGCGCAAGCTCGCCGAGCTCGCCGGCAAGCGGCTCGGCCAGACGGTGATCGTGGAGAACCGGCCCGGCGGCAGCGGGATGAACGGCCCCGCGACCATGGCGAAGACGGCGAAGCCCGACGGCTACACGATCTCGCAGCTCGCGATCACCGCCTTCCGCGTGCCGCACATGCAGAAGGTGGACTGGGATCCGCTCAACGACTTCACCTACATCGTCGGCCTCGCCGGCTACACGTTCGGCATCGTCGTGAAGGCCGATTCGCAGTTCAAGACGTTCAACGACCTCATCACCTACGCGAAGGCGAATCCGGGCAAGCTGTCGTACGCGACGCCAGGAACGGGCACGTCCCTGCACCTCGCCATGGAGGAAATCGGGGCGAGGGCAGGCGTGCAGTTCCTGCACATCCCGTTCAAAGGGCAGGCCGAGGGCGTCGCGGCGCTCATGGGCGGCCACGTCATGGCGCAGGTGGACTCCACCGGCTGGGCGCGGCAGGTCGATGCCGGCGTGTTGAGGCTGCTCGCCACCCTCGGCGACAGGAGAACGCGCTGGGGCGCGCCGACCGTGAAGGAACTGGGCATCGACACGGTCTCGAATTCTCCCTACGGCCTGGTCGGCCCGAAGGGCGTGCCGCCCGAGGTGGTCAAGGTACTGCATGACGCGTTCAAGTCCGCGTCCGAAGACCCGGAGAACCTGAAAACGCTGCAGCAGCTCGACCAGCCGCCCTGGTACAAGTCGAGCGAGGACTATCGCAAGTGGGCCGCCGAGACGTTCAAGGCGGAGCGCGCGACCATCGAGCGCGTCGGCCTGCTGCTCAAGTAGCCCCAGGGAAGGAGGAGGCCATGAAATACCGCAAGATCCTCCTGGCGTACAACGGCTCGCACGAGGGCCGCAGGGCCCTCCTCGAGTGCGCGGATTTGGCGAGCTTCCTCGGGGCGGAGACGTGCCTGCTCGCCGTCGCGACGATGCCGCCGAGCCTTTTCCTCACCGAGGGATTCGTTCCCGAGGAGCTTCTCGAGGAGGAGAAGAAGCGCACGCAGGCGGTCCTCGAGGAAGGCATCCGCATGCTGCGCGAGCGGGGCTTCAACGCCTCCGGCCAGCTCGCCGTCGGTGAGCCGGTGGAGGAGATCTGCCGGATGGCGAAGGACATTCGTGCGGATCTCGTCGTCGTCGGCCACAACCAGAACACCTCCTTCGCCGCCCGCTGGTGGAAGGGATCGGTCGGCGCCACGCTCCTCGACTACGCGCCCTGCAGCATCCTCATCGCGCTGTCCAGAAACTGATGCGCGCGGTCGCCCTGGTGCTGACGCTGTGCTTTGCGTCAGGGCAGGTGCTCGCCCAGGCGCAGGCGCCGCGCAAGCCGCCGGCGGCAAGGCAGGTGGACGACACGCGTGCGCGCCAGCTGCTCGACCAGGCGCAGGCGGCCCTGCAGCGCGGCGACTATCCGGCCGCCGAGGCGGCGAGCCTGCGCCTTCTCCAGGAAAACATCCGCCTCTTCGGCGCGGACCACGCGAACGTGGGCACCGCGCTCAGCCTGCTGGGCGCCGCGCACCTGCGCATGGGCAAGTTCCCGGAAGCGGAAGGGGATTTCCGCAGGATGCTGGCCATTTATGAACGGCGCCTCGGGCCGGCCCACGAGGACACCGCGGCTGCGCTGAACAGCCTCGCCCTCGTGCTCGAGAAGCAGGGCGACAACCCGGGCGCGGAATCGCTGCTGAAGCGCGCGGTCTCGATCCTCGAGCGCAAGTTCGGGCGCAATCATCCGCATACGGCCACGGTGCTTTCGAATCTGGCACGCGTGCTCGACAGCCAGGGCAAGTTCGCGGCGACCCGTCCGAGCGCGAACCCGGTCCCGGGTGGTACGGACGCGGCCGCGCTTGCCGCCAGGGCGGAAGAGGCGATGCGGCGCGGGCAGTTCGGCGAGGCGGAAACCCTCCATCACCAGGTGCTGGCAATCCACGAAAAGACGCTGGGTCCGGACCACCCGACGACCGCGACCTCGCTCTCGAACCTCGGCCGGGTCTTCGACCTGCAGGGAAAATACGCGGATGCGGAAGCCGTCTACCGCCGGTCGCTGGATGTGCGAGAGCGCGTCCTGGGGCGTGACCATCCCGACGTGGCGACGGTGCTCAACAACCTCGCCAAGGTGCTGCAAGAGCTGGGCAAGGACCAGCAGCTCAGCGTGTCGGAAGCGAGGGCCCGGGCCCGGGTGGGCGCGACCGTCGGCGCGGCGACCGAAATCGAAAGCATGTACCGGCGTGCACTTGCGATCCAGGACAAGGCCCTGGGCCGCGAGCATCCATCCACTGCGCTGACGCTGAACAACCTCGGCGGCCTGCTCGCCTTGCGTGGTGACTTTGGCCAGGCCGAGCAGATGCAGCGCTCGGCGCTCGGCACGATGGAAAAGGTGTTCGGCGAGCAGCATCCCGACACGGCGGCCGTGCTCACGTCGCTTTCCCTGGCGCTCGACCGCCAGGGAAAGATCGCCGAAGCGGAGGCGTCGTTCCAGCGCGCGGTGGAAATCTCAAGGAAGACCGCCAATCCGCGCAACCTCCTCATCAATGCGGCGAACCTCGGATTCTCGCTCGCGAAGCGCGGGCGGTACCGGGAGGCGCTGCCGTACTACAAGGAAGCGGTGGAGACGGTCGACTTCCTTTATTCGCAGACGCGCGGCTACTCCGAAGAGACGCGCGCGACCTTCCTGCAGCAGTTCTCCGCCATCTACCGCGAGACCATCCGGATCCTGCTGCGCCTGCACCGGCAGAGCCCTGACGCCGGTTACGACCGAGAGGCGCTCGCCATCGCTTCGAGGAACCAGAGCCGCGTCTTCACCGAGATGATGCGCCAGGCCGACGTCGCCCGCTTTTCCGGCGAGCCGGCGTTCGTGCGGCTGAGAGAGCGGCGCGAGCAGCTGCAGGAGCGCCTGGCGTACCTGCGCCAAGGCCGCGCGACGGTGCCCGTCACGCTGGCCAACGCCGCCGAGCGTGTTGCGGAGTTCGACCGCGAGATCGCGGGCGTGGTGAAGGACCTCGCATCCAGCGAAGACCAGTTGTGGCGCGAATACCCGCGGTTCATGGAGCTGGCGAACCCCCGCCCGGTTACGGTCGAGGACCTGCAGAAGCGCCTGCTCAAGGAGGGCGAGGCGCTCGTTTCGTACGTCCTGTTGCCCCAGGAAACGGTGATCTTCGCCGTCACGCCGTCGGCCTTCCGCATGTTCGTCACGCCGGCGCGGCGCGCAACGCTGGGCGAGCGCGTGCACGGCATCCGCCGCGCAATCGAGAAGGTCGCGCTGGGGGAGTCGGTCCTGGTCCTGCGCGACATCGAGCCCGAAACGCTGCATGCGCTGTACCGCGACGTCTTTGCCCCGGTGGCGCCGCTGGTCGCCGGTCGCAAGAAGGTGTTCATCGTGGCCGACGGTCCGCTGCAGACGATTCCGTTCGAGCTTTTCATCACCCGTTACGGCGAGGGCGATCGCGCGGCATTCGAGCAGGCGAAGTCGCAAGGGGACGGAAGCGCCGCACGACCGTACCTGGCGGAGTATGCGCAACTCGCGTACCTCGGTGCCACGCATCAGTTCGCATACCTGCCCAGCTTGTCGGCGCTCGCCTCGCAGCGGCTCTATCCGAAGCGCAGCGCAATCGCCCGGCTGGATCTTGTCGCCTTCGCCGACCCGGTGTTCAGCGTTGAGGGCGAGGCTGGCATGCCCGGCGACACCGTGAAGGCGCTGAGCCAGCTCAACGTGGGGTTCGGCCGCACGGCGAGCGGGGTGCCGGCAATCCCACGCCTGGCGGAGACGGCCGACGAGGCGCGGGAAATCGCCCGGGTGCTCGGCGGGCCGAGCGAGCTCTACGTCGGCGAGCGTGCGCAGGAGCGCGTGGCCAAATCGGGCGGCTTGCGTACGGCGCGCTTCGTCCTCTTCGCGACCCACGGCTTCCTCGGGGGCGAGTACGTGGCGAGCGACCTTCCCGCGGACGACGCCGAAGCGCGCCGCTCGCCGTCGCGTCCGCAGGCGCAGCCGGCGCTCGCCCTGACCCTGGTCGGCGACCTGAAGGGGGAGGACGGACTGCTCACGATGAAGGAAGTGATCGAGGACGTAGAGCTCAATGCGGAGCTGGTTGCGCTCTCGGCTTGCAATACCGCCGGCGAAAGCGCCCAGGCGAACAGCGGCGAAGGGTTCGCGGGCCTTACGCGCGCGTTCATGTACGCCGGCGCCAAAAGCCTCCTCGTCTCGCACTGGAGCGTCGACAGCCTTTCCACCCAGGCGCTGATGACGGAAACGTTCCGCAACATCAAGGCCGGGATGCCCGCGCTGTCCGCGGTGAGCGCCGCCCGCGGCGAGCTGCTGCGCGGCGGTTACAGCCGCGGTGCGTTCCACTTTTCGCGCGCCCATCCTTTCTTCTGGGCGCCGTTCGTCTACGTAGGCGATTGACGCCTTTGCGCAAGAAGCTGCTCCGCTGGTTGGCCGTCGTCGCGGCGGCAAGCGCGCTCGCGCTCGGCACGGCGCGCAGCGAATGGCACGCCAGCCTCGAGAACCTCTACTACGACTACTGGCATGTCCTGGACGGGCAGCGCTTCGTTCCGCAGCACACCGCGTTCATCTCGATGGACGACGACACGCTTCTCCTGCTCAAGGACGATCCGCTCGCCTTCTGGGCGCCCCACTTCGGGGAGGCCATGCGCGTGCTCGACGAGGTCGGGGCCAAGGTCGTCGGCCTGGACTTCATCTACCAGGTGAGCGCCGAGGAGTGGCTGCGCAAGCTCGACCTTCCGGACAGCCAGATCAGCCGCAACTACGACGCGCCTCTCCGCGCCGCCCTCGCGCAGGGCAACAAGATCCTCATCACGCATGCGGTGATCAACAACGCGGGCCAGTTCGACCAGCTCTTCCCGCCGCAGGACCACCTGGTCCTCCTTCCGAAGGGCGTGTTCGACCTGGGCGTCGCGAACCTGCATCCGGACCCGGACAAGCACGTGCGTCAGTTCTACGCGCTGATGGACCCGCGGCCCGAGGCGGCGGGCGTGGGGTTCGGCATGCAGCTCGCGCTGCGCGCCATCAATGCAGATCCGGCCGCGCAAGCGTGGGACATCGCGGGTCGGCGCCTTACGCGCGACGTAGTCAAGCGCCACATCGCCTACGCGGGGCCGCCGGGCACGATCCCCACGGTTTCGATGAAGGCCCTGCTGGATCCCAAGGCGCTCCAGAACCCTCAGGTCCAGGCGCTCAAGGGTAAGGTCGCCATCATCGCGGCCAACAACGCCGGTACGTCGGATGTCCACTTCACGCCGTACTCGCGCGGCGCGCAAGCCGATCAGATGGCTGGCGGGGAAATTCACGCGAACATCGTCGAGACGATTCTCGGCGGACGCTATCCGCGGCCGCTCCCCGAGTGGGCCGAAGCCGCGTATGTCGTGATGCTCATCGCGACGACAGCCTGGTTCTTCCTCACCTGGAGTGTGGGAGGCGGCGCGGCGCTCGGCGCGGCGCTGTTCATCGCCGTCGCGCCGCCGGCGTACCTGGCGTTCCAGCATGACTGGATCGTGCCGGTCGCGGAGCCGCAGGCCGCGCTCGTCTTTGCGTTCCTCATGACACTCGGGTTGCGCCTTACCGGGGAGGAACGCGAACGCTCGCGCATGCGGCAGGTCTTCGGCCGCTATGTCTCCGACGAGGTCGTGAAGGTGCTGCTCGCCGACGACCGCAAGCCCGATCTTGCCGGGGAGGCCAAGGTGGTCACGGTGCTGTTCTCCGATATCCGCGGCTTCACGACCTTCTCCGAGAAACTGAGCGCCCACGAAGTAGTCGAGATGCTCAATGCCTACTTCACTCGCGTGTGCGAGCCGATCCTCGCCGAAGGCGGCACGGTGGACAAGTACATCGGCGATGCGGTGATGGCGGTCTTCGGCTCGCCGGTCCCCCACCCCGATCATGCGCGCCGCGCCGTGCGCGCCGCCCTGGGAATGGCACGCGAGGCGGCGGCATTCAAGGAATGGATGGCGACGCGCTTTCCGGACCGCGGGCTCGCCGAATTCGGGATTGGCGTCGGGCTCTTTACCGGCGAGGCCGTGATCGGGGACATCGGGACGCCCAAGCGCAAGGAGTTCACCGCGATCGGCGACACGGTAAACGCCGCTTCGAGGCTTGAGGGGGTGACGAAGGAGCTCAGAGTGGTCATCGCCGCTGCCGAATCCACCGTCAAGGCCGCGGGCGAAGGCGTGCGCACCGGGAAGATGGAGACGCTGCGGGTCAAAGGCAGGTCCGAGGCGATCCGTGTTTACGAAGTCGTCGGCGTAGACAACTTGTAAGAAAGCTTCAGGGCCGCCAGACGGTTCCCGGAAGTTCTTTAGAATCAATGCGAAATAACATGCGCTCCTTCCTCGTACTGCTTTTCCTTGCCGCGCAGGCTGTATCGGGCGCGGCCTACGCGCAATCCGACGTGGGGCTGGTCAATCTCGTTTCCGGCAACGTCGCCTTCATCCCGCGAGTCGGCCAGCCGGGCAAGGTCCGCAATTTCATGAAAGTCCGGGAGGGCGATCGCTTCCAGCTTTCGCAGGGCGCACAGATGCGCATCGTCTTCTACGAGGGCTCG
The DNA here is from genome assembly GCA_035627155.1 of Burkholderiales bacterium. Lineage (GTDB taxonomy): Bacteria > Pseudomonadota > Gammaproteobacteria > Burkholderiales > SG8-39 > SCGC-AG-212-J23. The sequence continues at coordinate 17,279 of DASPMF010000081.1, forward strand.
CGCCAGGAGCGCTGGCAGGGACCGGCGAGCTTCCGTGCAGGCCGATCGGAGGCAATTGCCGTGCAGGGTTCGGCGACGGAAGTGCAGGCGTTGCCGGTCCACGTCCCCCAGCGGATGGCTCGCCTTCCCGACCTCATCCAGCATGCGCGCCTCGGCGGCGTGCAGGTGCGCGGCACGGGTCCGGCGCGGCGCCCGGGCGCCGAGTCGCTCGCCGACGCACGGGGCACCTACCAGCTGCTTCGCACGCGGCTGGGCCCTGACGACATCACGGCAGAGCTCTACCTCTTCTCCGCCCTTTACGATCATGAGCTCTACGAAGAAATGGCGCCGCTCGTCGACGAGATGCAGAAAAAGCAGCCCGGTGCCGAGGAAGTCAGGAGCCTTGCTGCATGGTTAAGGGGGCGGCGGTCAAAATAGCTTGTGACGTCAACGTCTTAGGACGATTCCGGCGTGAGAAAAGTCCTCGCACGCCGACATCGGTAAGAGTAGCCTTGTGCCACTTTGAGTCAGGGGAGAATCTCAATGAAAACGATTAGGAACTTCGGCCTTGCGCTGGTCGTGCTCGCAAGCAGCGCAGCTGCGGCGATCGCGGCGGATGCCGGCCTCATCAACCATCTGTCGGGCGACGTTTCGTACACCAGCGGCGGCACGAGCGCCAAAGCGAAGCCGTACATGAAGGTCCGCGCGGGCGACCGGTTCTCCGTTCCGTCCGGCGGTCAGGTCCGCATCGTCTACTTCCAGGGTGGCCGCCAGGAGACGTTCGCCGGGCCGGCGGCCTTCACGGCGGGCTCGCAGCAGAGCACCGTGCACAGCGGCGCCCAACCGCAGGTCTCGACGCTGCCCTCCGGCGTACCGCAGAAGATTGCGCAGACGCCCGAGCTCATCCAGATCGCCCGGCTCGGGCGTTCCGGGGGCGTGGCCGTGCGCGGCGTCAACAGCGATCGCCGCCTGACGCCCCAGCAGCAGGCCGAGGTCAAGCAGGCGAAGGCCACGTACGAGCAGCTTCGCAAGGCATCGGCTGCGGACGACATCACGCCCGAGCTGTACCTGTACTCGGTTCTCCAGGACCACCTGCTGTACAAGGACATGCAACAGGTCGTGGCCGAGATGCAGAAGCGCCAGCCGTCCAACCCGGACGTGGCCGTCATGGCCGACTACGTCAAGGTGAGGAACGAGCCGAAGTAGCCGTTTCGTCCTTCCCGCGAAAGGGCCCGCTCCGGCGGGCCTTTTTGTTTCTACAATCCGGCGGATGCTCAAAGGCCGGCTCGAAGACGACCGCATGCTCATGGGCCGGGGACGCTACGTCTCCGACTGGAACCTGCCCGGACAGGCCTACGCGCACTTCGTGCGCTCGGACCGGGCGCACGCCGAAATCGCATCGATCGACGTCTCGGCCGCGCTCGACCGGCCGGGCGTGCTGGCCGTTCTCACGGGGAAGGATGTGTCGGCGGCGGGGCTGAAGTCGCTTCCCTGCGCGGTGCCGGTGAAAGGCCGCGGCGGCGCGGAGCTCCTCAAGCCGCACCGTCCAGCACTTGCCCAGGACAAGGTGCGTTTCGTCGGCGAGCCGGTGGCGATCGTCGTCGCCGAGACCGTGGCGGCCGCAGCCGACGCGGCCGAATCCATATTCATCGAATACCGGGAGCTGCCGGCCGTCGTGCGCGCCGACGATGCGCTTGCCGACGGCGCGCCGCAGCTCTTCGACGACGTGCCGGGAAACTGCGTCTTCGACTTCGAGGCGGGAGACGAAAAGGCCGCGGCCGAAGCATTCGGCAGGGCGGCGCGGGTCGTGCGCATTGCCGTCGACAACACGCGCGTCGTCGGCAACCCGATGGAGCCGCGCGCCTGCCTCGCGCACTACGACGCGGCGAACCACATGAACGTACTTTACGCGTGCACCCAGGGCGCAGCGGGCATGCGGACGCAGCTCGCGGGCGTCCTGGGCGTGGGACCGGAAAAGGTGCGGATTGTCGCGGAGGAGGTAGGCGGCGGGTTCGGCGTCCGCTTCAACATCTATCCCGAGTACTGCGCGACCATGCTCGCGGCCAAGACGCTCGGCCGGCCGGTGAAGTGGGTCGGCAGCCGCTCCGAGGTTTTCCTCTCGGACGAGCAGGCGCGCGACGTGGTTTCGGTCGGGGAGCTGGCGCTGGACGCGTCCGGCCGCTTCCTCGGCATGCGCTTCGGGTTCACCGTAAACCTTGGGGCCTACCTATGCCCGACAGGGCCATTCATCAACACGGTCGGCATCATCAACGCGCTGGGCGGCGTCTACGACGTGAAGGCGATCTATTCGCGCGCCCGCCTTGCCGTGACGAACACAGCACCCATGGCCGCCTACCGTGGGGCCGGGCGCCCCGTGATGTCCTACGTGCTCGAGCGGCTCGTAGACCAGGCGGCGTTCGAGCTCGGCATGGATCCGGCCGAGCTGCGTCGGCGCAACTTCATCGACGAGAACGCCTTTCCGTATCGCATTGCAAGCGGCTATGAGTACGACAGCGGCGACTTCGCCGGCTGCCTCGAGCGCGCGATGCAGGCCGCGGATTGGCGCGGATTCGCGGCGCGGCGCGAAGCATCTGCGAAGAAGGGCCGCCTTCGCGGGCGCGGGCTTTCGACCTACATCGAGGCGACGGGCGCCGGTTTTGCGCCGGTCGACCAGGTCGACGTGCGCTTCGCCAGCGACGGCACCGTCACGCTGGTTGCGCCGACGCATAACCACGGCCAGGGCCATGAGACCACGTACGCGCAGATCGTCTCGTCCGTGCTCGGCGTGCAGATGGAGCAGATCCGCCTGCGCACGGCGCACCAGGACGAGTTCGTCGTCGGCAATGCCACGGGCGGCTCGCGTTCGCTGCTCGCGGTCGGCAGCGTCATGCAGCTCGCCGCGAAGGAGGTCGTGGAGAAGGGCAGGCAGGTGGCGGCGGACGAGCTCGAGGCCGCGGCGCAGGACATCGAGTTCCGTGACGGCCAATACCGCATCCAGGGCACCGATCGCGCGATCAGCCTTGCCGCCCTCGCGCGCAAGCATCCCGCCCGCATGAGCGTGCGGTACGAAAACAAATTCGGCAGCACCTTCCCCAACGGCTGCCACATCGCAGAGGTGGAGATTGATCCGGAAACGGGCGAGGCGGAGATCGCGTCGTACCTTGCGTGCGACGACGCGGGCAACGTGATCAACCACCAGATCGTGGAAGGCCAGGTGCAGGGCGGCGTGACGCAGGGCGCCGGGCAGGTGTTCGCCGAGCTCGCCGTCTACGACGAGAGCGGCCAGCTCGTCACCGGCAGCTTCATGGACTACGCGATGCCGCGTGCGGTGCTTGTCAACAACCTGCGCGTCATCGAGCATCCGGTTCCAACGCAATCCAACCCGCTCGGCGCAAAGGGCGTCGGCGAAGCCGGCGTGACGGGCTCGCTGCCGGCGCTCATGAACGCGGTCCTCGATGCGCTGCGCCAGGCGGGCGTGGAGGAGTTCGACATGCCGGCTTCGCCGCACCGCGTTTGGAAGGCGCTCCATGCCGCCAGGGCCGGCGCGTGAAGCTCGAGCGCTGGCTGGGCATCGAGTATCCGGTGGTGCAGGCGCCGATGGCCGGATCGCAGGGAAGCCGGCTCGCCATCGCCGTCTCGCAAGCCGGCGGGCTCGGTTCCCTTCCGTGCGCGATGCTCAGCGTCGAGGCGATGAAGAAGGAGCTCGAGGCGATCCGGGCGGCGACCGACAAGCCGTACAACGTGAACTTCTTTTGCCACGCGCCGCCGGTTCCTGATTCCGTGCGAGAGACACGCTGGCGAGAGGTGCTCGGCGCCTTCTATCGCGAGTTCGGCATCGACCCGGCGGCCATTCCGGCGGGACCGGGGCGCTCGCCGTTCAGCAGCGAGGCTGCAGACGCGCTCGAGCCGTTCCGTCCCGCGGTAGTGAGCTTCCATTTCGGTTTGCCCGCACCCGAGCTCGTCGCGCGCGTCAAGGGGTGGGGCACGAAGGTGATGGCCTCCGCCACCACGGTCGACGAAGCGCGATGGCTGGAAGCGCGTGGGGCGGATGCCATCATCGCCCAGGGCGTCGAAGCCGGCGGGCACCGCGGCATTTTTCTCGGCGAGGATCTCGACGGCCAGCCGGCGATGCCGGACCTGCTGCGCGGGATTCTGAAGGCGGTGAAGGTTCCTGTCATCGCGGCGGGCGGCATCGCCGACGCGCAAGGCGTTCGCGAAGCCATGTCGCTCGGAGCCGCCGGCGTCCAGGTCGGTACGGCCTACCTGCTGTGCCCGGAGGCGACCACCAGCGAAGTCCACCGCACGGCCCTGCGGCGGGAGCGGCGCGACACCGCGCTCACCAATCTCTTCACCGGGCGCCCGGCTCGCGGAATCGTCAACCGCCTGATGCGCGAAGCGGGTCCGCTCAGCCCCTCGGCGCCGGCATTTCCGCTCGCGACCGCCGCGATCGCGCCGTTGCGCGCGGCGGCGGAGAAAGCCGGATCCGGCGAGTTCTCGCCCCTCTGGTGCGGACAGTACCCCGGACGCTACCGGGAGCTCCCGGCGGCTCAGCTGACACGCGAGCTCGGCGCCGCGGCGCGCCGGGCGTAGCTCTTTCGGCCTAGTCGTCCCCCGCACGCCCGGCCAGCCGGGTGCGGTGCAATGCACGCACCCTCATGTGCGGAATCGCGGGATTTTTCTCAGTGCAGGGCGAGTTGCCCCGGGAGGTGGCGACGCGCCCGGTGCTCGAGCGGATGGTCGAGGCGGTGCGCCACCGCGGGCCGGATGACGGCGGCACTTATCTCGACGCGCGCGCGGGCCTCGGCCACCGGCGCCTGAGTATCGTCGATCTTTCCTCCGCCGGCCACCAGCCGTTGCGCAGCGCCGACGGCAACCTGTGGGTGACGTTCAACGGCGAGATCTTCAACTACGTCGAGCTGCGCCGCAGCCTTGAATCGCGCGGCCACGTTTTCCGCACCCATACCGACACGGAGACCATCGTCCAGGCATTCGCCGCCGACGGACCGCGCTGCGTGGAATCGTTCAACGGGGACTTCGCATACGCGCTATGGGACCGGCGCGGCCAGCGGCTCGTCCTGGCGCGCGACCGCATGGGCGTACGCCCGCTCTACTACACCATCGCCGATGGCGTGCTCGTCTTTGCTTCGGAAGTGAAGGCGCTCCTCGAGTACCCAGGCGTGCGGGCGGAGCTCGACCCCTTCGCGCTTGCGCAGTGCTTCACGTTCTGGTTCCCGCTGGCGCCGCGCACGCCGTACAAGGGAATTTTCGAGCTGCCGCCCGGACACCAGCTGATCGCGGAGCGCGGCGCGCTCACCGTCGCGCCGTACTGGAGGCTCGCGTTTCCGGAGGCCGACGCGCACCGCGGCGACGGTCGCACGGAAGCCGAGGTGGCCGAAGCGCTGGAGGCGCTCCTCGACGACGCAACGCGCATCCGCCTGCGCGCCGACGTTCCGGTCGGCGCCTATCTCAGCGGAGGCTTCGACTCCTCGGCGACCACGGCGCTCGCCCGGCGCAATACGTCCGGAAGGCTGCGGACCTTCTCCGTCGGCTTCGAGCGCGCCGAGTACGACGAGACGCCTTACCAGGAAGCCGTGGTGCGCGCACTCGGCACCGAGCATTCGTCGCTGCTCTGCCGCACGACCGACATCGGCGAGCGCTTCCCCGACGTCGTGCGCCACACCGAGCGCCCGATGCTGCGCACCGCGCCCGCGCCGCTCTACATGCTCGCGCGCCTGGTGCGCGAGAACGGCTTCAAGGTGGTGGTTACGGGCGAAGGCGCGGACGAAGTCTTCGGCGGCTACGACATCTTCAAGGAAGCGGCGGTGCGGCGCTTCTGGTCGCGCCGACCATCCTCCGCCTGGCGCCCGGCGCTGCTGCGCCGCCTGTATCCGTACCTCGGCGGCATGCAGGCGCAATCGACCGCGTACCTCGCGGCGTTCTTCCGCAACGGGCTCGACCGCGCGCACGATCCGCTCTTCTCGCACCTGCCGCGCTTCCTGCTGGCGCAGCGGGCGATGCGCTTCTTCTCCGCGGAGCTGCGCCAGGCGCTGAAGGGCTACGACCCGATGGAGGAGCTGCGAGACACGCTGCCACGCGCGTTCG
>DASPMF010000082.1:0-2918 GCA_035627155.1 Burkholderiales bacterium
ACAGGATGTAGCGCAGGCCGGTGCGCGCCTTGCGCCAGAGGTTTTTCAGGTCGTCGTTGGTCGTGACGGGCTTCGTGCAGCGATAGATGATTCGCAGCGCGAGGTGGTCCTGCAGGTTCTCGCCGACGCCGGGCAGGTCCGCGACCACGGGGATGCCGTGCCGCTGCAGGAGCGCCCCCGGGCCGATGCCCGAGAGCTGCAGCAGCTGCGGGGACTGCAATGCCCCGGCCGCGAGAATGATCTCCCGATTCGCCTTGGCTTCCTTCTCGATCCCGCTTTTCCTGTACTTCACCCCGCAAGCTCGGCGGCCGTCGAACGCGACCTGCGTGACGTAAGCATCCGTTTCAATCTTCAAGTTGGCGCGAGCCTGCGCCGTACGCAGGTAGGCGACAGCCGCGGAGCAGCGCCGGCCGTTGCGCGTGGTGAGGTGCAGGTAGCCGGCGCCCTGCTGCTCGGCGCCGTTGAAATCGTCGTTGCGCGGCACGCCGAGCTCGCCGGCGCCGGCGATGAAGGCGTCCACGAGCTCGTTGCGTTGCGAGATCGCCTCGACCGAAAGGCGACTCTTCGCGAAGAACGGCGCGACGTCCTTCCAGCCCCAGCCTTCGGCGCCCTGCGCCGCCCAGCCGTCGAAGTCCTCCGGCTGGCCGCGGATCTGGATCAGGCCGTTCACCGCGCTCGAGCCGCCCAGCGTGCGTCCGCGCGGCCAGTAGATCCGCCGCCCGTTCATGTTCGGATCCGGCTCGGTGTGGAAGCCCCAGTTCAGCACCGGGTGGAACATCGTCTTGCCGTATCCGATCGGCACGTGGATCCACGGATTGCGGTCGGGCGGCCCGGCCTCGAGGAGCAGGACGGAATGCCGGCCGTCCTCGGTCAGGCGGTCGGCGAGCACGCAACCCGCCGAGCCGCCGCCGACGACGATGTAGTCGAAGGTCATTCCACGACGCGCAGCGTGCGCGCCGCCGGATCGATCTCCACCGTGGCGGCGTGCGGAATCTCGCCCGTGACGTCGGTCTCGAAGCCGGCGAGCAGCGTGATGCCGCCGAACGCCGCGCCCTGCGCGAGGATGGGATTCACGCTGTTGAAGACGATCGCGAGCGGCACGACGCCGCGCGAAGCCATCTCGCGCAGCATCCACGCGCTGGCGACGCCGCCCTTCGCCGTGTCCAGGACGAGGATCTTGCCCACGTAGGACTGGCCGGCGAGCTTGTGCGCCGGGCGCGAGAAGACGCCGGCGATGCGGTCGAGGTCGTAGCGGGCGGAGAACCCGTCCTTGGCGACGAGCGCCTGGCCGCGCACCTTCCGGCCCATCGCCTGCCTTGCCACGAGCCGCTTCATGCGAGCCTCCCCGTCTCGGCGGCGTCCACGCACTGTTCCATCGACGCGAGGAGCGGCACGTAGCCGTAGCCGCCGAGGATGTTCACCATCTTGACGCTGTTCGTGGCGAGGCGCTTCCAGCCGTTCGCCTCCGCGATCTCGCGCGCGTAGGACTGGTAGAAGCACATCCCGGCGAGCACGTGGCCGCCGGCCTGCTCGATCTTCTGCGTGAGGCCGAACCGGTCCGCGTCCGGCTTCACCTGCGGGCTGGTGATCGCGAGCAGCGGCCTGGTGAAGCGCCGGCCCTCGCACAGCGCGGCGAGGTCGCGCAGCTCGTAGAGGCTGAGCTGCGGCGCCGAGAACACCACCACGTCGATCGCCTTCTCCCCGGCGTACGCGCCCTGCAGCGCGCGCACGTCGGATTCGCCGATGCGCTTCGCGACCGGCAGCTTGTCGCCGGCCACGTCCTCCATGCGCACCGCTTCCGGCGTGATGCCGGCGAGGTGGAAGAGCGCGCTCGAGCCGAAGCTTGCCATCGCCGCGCCGAAGTGCTTGAGCTCGTCCGAGGTCGGCACCTTCGACAGCCCTTCCACCACCGGAACCGCCCAGTAGTTCCCGGCGAGGCGCCCCACCAGCCCGCCGAGCGCGCCCCAGTCGTTGAGCGTGACCGGCGTCCAGTCCACCCGGTATCGCACCGTCGCCTTGCGCTTCTCGTCGAGGTGGTAGCCGTAGCGCGGCGTGCGCCCGGTGAGGCCCGCCGCCACGGCCGACGGCCCGCCCTCGAAGTTGGAGCGCGCGCCGCAGACGGAGTTGGAATAGATGACGACTCCGGTGTCGCCGAAGGCGACGCTCTCGCCCAGCGCCGGCGCCTGGATGGTCTGGTAGTTGATGCAGGTGTCGGTCATCAGGATGCCCAGGCGCGTGAACGCGCCGATGGCGCGCCGCTCGAGGGCGAGGATGCGGTCGGTGTGCTTCAGCACCGAAGCCTTCGCGAAGTCGGTACCCCGCGGATCCATGATGGTGGGAATCCGGACCCTGGCAGGGGCCAGCGATTCCACCCACCGCACGCCTTCTTCACCGAGGCTTTCGGTGTCGGCCATGATGTGCGCCTGCGTCACCTCGACGAAATCCTGGGCGCCGAAGAAGTCGCCGACCTTGACCTGGTGCTCGATGGCGCTCTTCACCGCCGGGCCGTGCTCGCCGGCGAGCATGGCGCTTTCCAACGCGTTCAGTTTCATCTGATTCCCTGGATGGACGACGTGATGGGGACCTGGCCGCGCAGCCGCAGCACGAACTCGTAGCTCTCGGCGTTGGCCCAGTACAGCGTGTACTCGAGCGGCATGGACGCCGCGTCGTACGAAACCCGCTCGAGCGCGATGAGTGGCACGCCGGCGCGCAGTCGCAGCACCCGGCGCAGCTCCGGGCTGGGCGCCCGGGCGCGCAGCGAAAGGTCGGCGTGGCTCACCTTGGCGCCGAGGATTTTCTCGAACAGCTGGTAGGTGGAGTACTGCGCCACCTGCTCGCGTGACGGACGCAGCGCCGGGGACAGGTAGACCCAGGACACCGCGAACGGCTCGCCGCGGCGCAGGTAGAGGCGCTTCCAG
>DASPMF010000083.1:0-8284 GCA_035627155.1 Burkholderiales bacterium
GGTTACTTCTTCTCGTCCTTCTTGGCCGCCTTCTTCGAGGCTTTGGCCTTCTTCTCGCCTTTGGCTTTCTTTTCCATCTTCTTGTCGTCCTTCGCCGGCGCGCTGGTCTGCGCGAATGCGGAGGCGCTGGAAACCGCGAACATCGCGGCAACGATCACGGACAGCAGCTTGCTCATTTCCTTCTCCTTGTTTGTGTTCGAACACGGGCGGCGCGACCTCGCGCTCCCGCGCGATTAACGCACGGCGGGCCATCCGGTTGACCGGCTCCACCTTCCTGGTGCACGAACGGCGTAAGCCTTTATAATCAGGCCCTTTTTCACTCCCCGTTTTTCACACGGTTTACAGGCCTAGCCCCTCCATGACCCTTGATCTGCTGAAAATCGCGCAGGAAGAGCAGAACGGCGACCTGTTCAGGTTGCTGGACAGCATCTACAAACGCTCCAGGATCCAGCCGCGCGGCCACACCGACGCCATCATCTGGGAGGGCGGCAACCCCGCCGGGGGGGTCAAGCCCGTCGCCCACGCCTTCACGGACATGTTCGCGCTCAACGGGACGCTGATGGCGCTCGACGTCCTCGGACTCCCGTTCCTCGGCGTGCCGATGATGGCGCAGTTCCGCCACGACACGAAGCTGAAGTCCCTCGACTGGTTCGGCAAGCTCGACTACACGGCGCTCAAGTGGTCCACGGCCGGCGACTTCCTCGTGAACGAGAACGGGAAGAAGGTCGTCGTCAACGGCAAGTCCGCCAACGCGCCGCTGCGCACCGCGGCGGGCGTGTACTGCAACGTCCGGCCCTACGGGTCCATCACCAACGTGCGCTTCATGCCCGGCCTGCCCTACTCGCAGGACAAGAAGAAATTCAGCGTCGATCGCGCGACCGGGAACATCCACTCCGAGATGAACACGCCGGGGGTGCGCATGGCCTACGCGGCGCGCCTGTTCCTGAAGATGGTGCACGAGACGGGCAGCGTCGGCCGCATCGCCACCAAACCCACCCAGGCGCAGGAAGACGCCGTCAACGCGGGCGTGCTGCGCTGGCTCATGCAGGGTACGAAGTTCCAGCTCAAGCGCCGCTACTCGGTCGACGCTTACGAGGAGCACAAGGACAACATCGATGCCATCGCCGCGCTGCTGCCCAAGGACTTCAAGGCCGGCATGGAGAACTGGGGCGGGGAGATCTACGAGCACATCTCCGACACGAACTTCGGCATCCTGCTGCACGACATGGCGCAGCAACGGCCGACCATCGTCTACGCCACCGACCTCGACGGCGACCGGCTGACCGACCTCATGGCGGACGCGCCCGACTTCCTGCGCGCCTGGGGCCAGATGGTCCTGGACAAGGTGAAGCCCGGGACCGACATGAACAAGGTGTGGGCCGACATGGGCTTCACGATGAAAAACGGCAAGGACATGACGAGCGTCATGTATCGCATGCAGGGCGAGCCGATCTACGAGCAGACCCTCGGCTCGGCCGACGCGATGCTGCTTCGCCTGCTGAAGGGCGACGAGACCGAGGGGGGCACCAAGCAGCCCTACGACCCGCGCATCCACTTCGTGCTCATCAACGAGGCGTACAAGGCCGCCAATCCCGGCAACGCGGCGCTGGCGCAGTGGCTCGACGCCCAGCTGGAGACCTTCGACAAGGTCTACGGCGGCCGGCGGCCCCGGTATCTGGACGGCTACAAGCAGCTCAAGGCCGCGATCAAGCCCTGGGGAAGCCAGTAGCGGGCGGGCCCGGGCCCCAAAAAAAAGGCCGCCCGAGGGCGGCCTTTTTCATTTCAAGAAAGCCGGTTCAGCCGCTCTTCTGGATGTTGGAGGCCTGTTTCCCCTTCGGCCCCTGCACGACGTCGAAGCTGACCTTCTGGCCTTCCTTGAGGGTCTTGAAGCCCGACATGTTGATGGCGGAGAAATGCGCGAAAAGGTCTTCGGAGCCGTCGTCCGGCGTGATGAAGCCGTAGCCCTTCGCGTCGTTGAACCACTTCACGGTGCCTGTTGCCATGTTGCTGCTCTCCCTATTTCGATTGATGAGCGGCCGGGCATTTCTTGGCCCGAGCCATGCCTGGAACTTCGACCCCGCCGCCCTTAGCCACTGCGAGCCACCTGGCGAAACAGACAGCCTGAATCCAAACACAGGCGCCTTTTACGCGGCCGCGGAAGTGTCGTCAAGAGCCGCCACTTTTGCGGCGAAGCGCGCCAAGGCCGTGAAAAAGCACCGTAATCGGCGTCCGCACATTCCTTTTGCCGCATTGCACCGACCCCCTCAATTGATTAGGATGGGTGCAGCAAATGACGCGAGAAAAGGCTGAATCGCAGCGGATGCCGGGGCCCGCCGCGGGAACGGGCCGGACCGCCGGCTGTCAGAACTTGGGGGGCCTGGGCGGCGCGTGAAGCATGGGGCAGTTCAAGGACGACACCACACTCGAGGCGCAGCGCAGCAAGCTGAAGCCTCCCCCGATGTACAAGGTCATGCTGCTCAACGACGACTACACCCCCATGGAGTTCGTGGTCATCGTGCTGCAGAAGTTCTTCGGCATGACGCGCGAGCGCGCCACCCAGATCATGCTCAAGGTGCACCGCGAGGGCATCGGCGTATGCGGCGTCTACCCCCACGACGTGGCGACCACCAAGGTGCAGCAGGTCGCGGCATACTCCCGGAAGCACCAACATCCGCTACAGTGCGTAATGGAGGAGACGTAGCGGTACGGAACTTGATTGCGTGAGGCACGGAAAGGCGAAGGTAGAAACAGGATGATTGCCCAGGAACTCGAAGTCAGTCTGCACATGGCCTTCGTCGAGGCGCGCCAGAAGCGCCACGAGTTCATCACCGTCGAGCACCTGCTCCTCGCCCTGCTGGACAACCCCACGGCCGCGGAAGTCCTGCGCGCGTGCGGCGCCAACATGGACGAGCTGCGCAAGAACCTGACGCAGCACATTGCCGAGCAGACTCCGCGCATCGCCGCCGACCGCGAGGTCGACACGCAGCCCACGCTCGGCTTCCAGCGCGTGATCCAGCGCGCCATCCTGCACGTCCAGTCCTCGGGGAAGAAGGAAGTCACCGGGGCCAACGTGCTGGTCGCCATCTTCGGCGAGAAGGACTCGCACGCGGTGTACTTCCTCCAGCAGCAGGGCATCGCCCGCCTGGACGTGGTGAACTACATTTCCCACGGCATCACCAAGACGCCGACGGCCGCGCAGGGCAAGACGGACCAGGAGGCCGAGCAGGAAGGCCAGGCCGAGACCTCCAACAGCCCGCTCGACAACTACACGCAGAACCTAAACGCGCTCGCGCTGGCCGGCAAGATCGATCCGCTGATCGGCCGCGACAAGGAGCTCGAGCGCGTGGTGCAGACGCTCTGCCGGCGCCGCAAGAACAACCCGCTCCTCGTCGGCGAGGCCGGCGTGGGCAAGACGGCGATCGCCGAGGGCCTCGCGCGCCGAATCGTCGAAGGCAACGTGCCCGACCTGCTTTCCAAGTGCACGGTCTACGCGCTCGACATGGGCGCGCTTCTCGCCGGCACCAAGTACCGCGGCGACTTCGAGCAGCGCCTGAAGGCCGTGCTGAAGCAGCTCGTGGACAACCCGAACGCGATCCTGTTCATCGACGAGATCCATACCGTCATCGGAGCCGGCGCCGCATCGGGCGGCACGCTGGACGCGTCCAACCTGCTCAAGCCGGTGCTCTCCACGGGGCAGCTGAAGTGCATCGGCGCGACGACCTACAACGAGTACCGCGGCGTGTTCGAGAAGGACCACGCCCTGTCGCGCCGCTTCCAGAAGATCGACGTGATCGAGCCCTCGGTGGACGAGACGGTCGAGATCCTGAAGGGACTGAAGTCGCGCTTCGAGGCGCATCACAGCGTGAAGTACACGGCGAATGCCCTGACGACGGCGGCCGAGCTTTCCGCGCGCTACATCAACGACCGCCACCTGCCGGACAAGGCGATCGACGTGATCGACGAGGCGGGCGCCGCTCAGCGCATCGCGCCCAAGGCGAAGCAGAAGAAGGTCATCGGCAAGCCGGAGATCGAGGAGATCATCGCCAAGATCGCGCGCATCCCGCCGCGTAGCGTGTCGACGGACGACCGAAGCGCGCTCGCGAACCTGGATCGCGACCTGAAGGCCGTGGTGTTCGGGCAGGACGCGGCGATCGACGCCCTCGCCTCCGCCATCAAGATGGCCCGCTCGGGGCTGGGCAATCCCCAGAAACCGATCGGCAGCTTCCTGTTCAGTGGACCGACCGGAGTCGGCAAGACCGAGGTCGCACGCCAGCTCGCCTACTGCATGGGCATCGAGCTGATCCGCTTCGACATGTCCGAATACATGGAACGCCACGCGGTGAGCCGCCTCATCGGCGCGCCGCCCGGATACGTCGGCTTCGAGCAGGGCGGCCTGCTGACCGAACAGATCACCAAGAAGCCGTACTCGGTGCTGCTCCTGGACGAGATCGAGAAGGCGCACCCGGACATCTTCAACATCCTGCTGCAGGTGATGGACCACGGCACGCTCACCGACAACAACGGCCGCAAGGCCGACTTCCGCAACGTGGTGATCGTGATGACCACCAACGCCGGGGCGGAGTCGCTGGCGAAGAACAGCATGGGCTTCACGCTCAGCAGGCAGGCGGGCGACGAGATGGAAGCGATCAAGCGGATGTTCACGCCCGAGTTCCGCAACCGCCTCGACGCCATCATCTCCTTCGGCGCGCTCGACCACGGCATCATCCTGCGCGTGGTGGACAAGTTCCTCATGCAGCTCGACGAGCAGCTGGCCGAGAAGAAGGTCGAAGCGAGCTTCACGCAGGCTCTCAAGGAGCACCTGGCGAAGAAGGGCTTCGACCCGCTGATGGGCGCGCGGCCGATGGCGCGCCTCATTCAGGACACGATCCGGCGGGCGCTCGCGGACGAGCTGCTGTTCGGCAAGCTGCAGAACGGCGGCAAGGTCACGATCGACCTCGCGGAAGGCGAGAAGATCGTCCTCAAGTTCGAGGAAGAAGCAGCGCCCGTCGCCTGAGCTTATTCCGCGCCGCGCTAAAAGGGCCGCTCTGGCGGCCCTTTTCTTTTTTGCCTAGACTTCCCCGCCTCATCCAAGGGAGAGTCCCATGCGAATCGCAGCATTGGTCCTGGCGCTGGCCACTGTTCCCGCCGCCGCCCAGGATGCCGCCACGCGCAGCCTCGCCGCGACCTGCGCCACCTGCCACGGCACCGACGGACGCAGCGCCACGAAGGAAGTGCCCGCGCTCGCGGGCTTGCCTCGCGAGCACGTCGCGTCCCAGATGAAGGCGTTCAAGGCGGGCACGCGACCCGCGACCGTCATGCACCAGATCGCCAAGGGCTACAGCGACGCGCAGATCGACGCGCTCGCGGCCTACTTCGCCGGAGTGAAGAAATGAAGCGCCGCGATCTTCTCAAGCTCGCCGGCGCGGCTGCCGCATTGTCGGCGGCCGGCTGCGCCACGACCGGAAACCCGAAGGGCCGCGTGGTGGTGATCGGGGGCGGCTATGGCGGCGCGACGGCGGCCAAGTATCTGAAGCGATGGGACCCCGCCATCGACGTGACCCTCGTCGAGCGCAACGCCACGTTTACCTCCTGCCCGCTCTCGAACCTCGTGATCGGCGGACACTGGACGCTCGACCACATCCAGCGGCCGTACTCGGGGCTCGAGCGCCTCGGCATCCGGGTGGTGCGCGACGAGGTCACCGCGGTCGATGCGGAAAAGAACACCGTGCGCCTCGCGCGGGGCGGGGCGCTGGCTTACGACCGCCTCGTGGTCTCGCCCGGCGTCGATTTCCTTTTCAACGAGATGCCGAACTACGAGGCGGCGCTCAACGCCAACCGCGTCGTCCATGCGTGGAAGGCCGGCACGCAGACGCTCCTCTTGCGCGCGCAGCTCAACGCGATGCGCGACGGCGGCGTGTACGTCCTCTCGATCCCTCTCGCCCCGTACCGCTGCCCGCCCGGCCCGTACGAGCGCGTGTGCCAGGTCGCTTCGTACCTGAAGAAGGCGAAGCCCAAGTCGAAGATCCTCGTGCTCGACGCCAATCCGGACGTGACCTCCAAGGGGCCGCTCTTCAAGCGCGCGTGGTCGGAGCTCTACCCGGGCCTGATCGAGTATCGGCCGAGCTCCCGCGCCGTGGACGTGGACGCGAAGACCGGCACGGTGAAGCTCGAGGTGGAGGACGTGAAGGGCGACGTGCTGAACGTCGTACCGCCGCAGCGCGCCGGCGACATCGCGGTCCAGGCGGGGCTCATCACCCATAACAACCGTTGGTGCGACGTGGATTGGCGCACGATGGAATCGACGAAGGTCAAGGGCGTCCATGTCCTCGGCGACGCCACCCTGTCCGCCCCGGCGATGCCCAAGTCCGGCCACATGGCGAACAGCCACGCCAAGGTCGCCGCCGCCGCGATCATCGAGCTGCTCAACGGGCGGGCGCCCAACCCGAACCCGGTCATGACGAACACCTGCTACAGCTTCGTGTCGGAGAGCGAGGTGATCCACGTGGCGTCCGTGCACCAGTGGAGCGAGAAGGACCGGACCATCGCGCCGGTGCCGGGCTCCGGGGGCGTTTCGTCCGCGCGCAGCCACCAAGAGGCGGTGTACGGCTGGAGCTGGGCCCAGAATATCTGGGCCGACATGCTGACCTAGGGCCTTACCCTTTTCCGGTCGATCCAAAGCCGCCGGCGCCCCTGGCGCTGGCGGCGAACTCCTCGACCACGTCGAACTCGACCTGCTGCACCGGCACGATCACGAGCTGTGCGACACGGTCGAGCGGATGGATCGTGAAAGCCGTGCTGCCGCGGTTCCAGAGCGAGACCATCAGCGGGCCCTGGTAGTCGGAATCGATCAGGCCGACGAGGTTGCCCAGGACGATGCCGTTCTTCGCCCCCAGCCCGGAGCGCGGCAGGACGATCGCGGCGTAGCCCGGATCGCCGATGTGGATCGCGATGCCGGAAGGCACGAGGGTGCTCTGCCCCGGCTCCAGCACGACGTCGTCGTCGACGCAGGCCCGCAGGTCGAGCCCGGCCGACCCAGCGCTCGCGTAGTGCGGCAGCATGTCGCGGATCCTCTCGTCGAGGACCTTCACCTGCAGCCTGCGCATCAGCGGTCCTTCTGCAGCATTCCGGCGACGTGCCCCACGAGGCGGCGCGCCAGCTCGATCTTGGGCCCGCTTCCGAGGTCGTGCCGACCTCGATCATCGAACAGGACGATTGCGTTGCGCTCGCTGCCGATCGCATCCTGCGCGAGGTTGGCGGCGAGCAGCGGCAGCTTCTTGCGCTTGCGCTTCTCCGTCGCGTTTTCCTCCAGGTCGCGCGTCTCCGCGGCAAAGCCGACGCAGAACGGCGGGCGTGGCTGCGCCGCCACCCAGGAGAGGATGTCGGGGTTCTCCTCGAGCTCGAGCGAGAGCTCCCGGCCATTGCCTTTCTTGATCTTGTGTTCCGCCGGCGCTTTCGGCCGGTAGTCGGCGACCGCCGCCACGGATACGAATACGTCCGCGCTCTTCACCGCCTTCTTCACCTGCTCGAACATCTCGTTTGCGGTGCGGACGTTGATGCGCGCAACGCCCTGCGGGGTGGGCAGCGCGACCGGTCCGCTAACGAGCGTGACCTCGGCACCCGCTTCCCGGGCGGCGCGCGCGACCGCGTAGCCCATCTTTCCGGAGCTCGCGTTCGTCAGGACCCGGACCGGGTCCACCGGCTCCTCGGTGGGCCCGGCGGTGATGACGACGCGCTTGCCGGCCAGGCGCTTGGGCTGGAAAAACGCCTCGAGCTCGTCAACGATCTGCGCAGGCTCGACCATGCGTCCTAGGCCCTGCTCGCCGCAGGCCTGGTCGCCGGAAGTCGGACCGGCGAACAGCACGTCGTCCTCGTACAGCGTCGCGACGTTGCGCTGCGTCGCCGCGTTCTGCCACATCTCCACGTTCATGGCGGGCACCAGCATGAGCGGGCAGCGCCTCGCCAGGCAGAGCGTCGAGAGAAGGTCGTCGCCGAGCCCGTGCGCCACCTTGGCCATGAAATCCGCGGAAGCCGGAGCGACCAGCACGAGGTCGCGATCCCGGGACAGCTCGATGTGCGGCATGTTGTCCGCGACTGCCGGGTCCCATAGGTCGGTCCATACGCGCTGGCCGGACAGCGCCTGCATGGTCACCGGGGTGATGAACTGCGTAGCCGCCTGCGTCATGACGACCCGGACGTCGGCGCCTTCCTTCTTCAGCAGCCGCACCAGCTCAGCCGCCTTGAAGGCGGCGATCCCGCCGGTCATCCCGAGCAAAATCCGCTTTCC
>DASPMF010000084.1:0-4898 GCA_035627155.1 Burkholderiales bacterium
GATGACCTTGACCACCTCGATCAGCTTGTTGAGCTGCTTGGTGATCTGCTCGACGACGTCCTCGGACCCGGTCGTGACGATGGTCATGCGCGACATCGAGGCGTCCTCGGTCGGCGCGACGGTGAGCGACTCGATGTTGTACCCGCGCGCGGAGAAAAGGCCGGCGATGCGCGACAGCGCCCCCGCCTCGTTCTCGACGAGGACGCTGATGATGTGCCGGCTCATAGCTCTTCGGAGAGGATCATCTCCGTGATTCCCTTGCCGCCGGGAACCATCGGATAGACGTTCTCGGTCTGGTCCGTGATGAAGTCGAGGAACACCAGCTCGTTCTTGCGCGCGAAGGCGTCGCGCAGCGCGCCTTCCACGTCGGAGGGCTTCTCGACCAGCACGCCGCGGTGGCCGTAGCCCTCGGCGAGCTTCACGAAGTCGGGGAGCGCGTCCATGTAGGACTCGGAATAGCGGTTGCCGTGGAAGAACTGCTGCCACTGGCGCACCATGCCCATGTACTTGTTGTTGAGGTTGAGGACCTTGATCGGCAGGCGGTACTGCTTGCAGGTGGAGAGCTCCTGCAGGCACATCTGGATCGACGACTCGCCGGTTACGCAGGCGACGGTGGCGCCCGCATTGGCGAGCTGCACGCCCATCGCCGCCGGGAGGCCGAACCCCATCGTTCCGAGGCCGCCGGAGTTGATCCAGCGGCGCGGCTTGTCGAACTTGTAGAACTGCGCCGCCCACATCTGGTGCTGGCCGACGTCGGACGTGACGAAAGCCTCGCCCTTCGTCACTTCGTAGAGCTTCTCGATGACGAACTGCGGCTTGATGATCCTCGAGTTGCGATCGTAGCGCAGGCAATCCTTCCCGCGCCAATCCTCGATCTGCTTCCACCATGCCGCGATGTCCTGCGTTCGCGAGTCCCTGAGGAGCTTCAGGAGGTCGTCGAGGACATCCGGGATGTTGCCGACGATCGGCACGTCCACCTTCACGCGCTTGGAGATCGAGGATGGGTCGATGTCGATGTGGATGATCTTGCGCGGGTTCTGCGCGAAGTGCGCCGGATCGCCGATCACCCGATCGTCGAAGCGCGCGCCGATGGCGAGCAGCACGTCGCAGTGCTGCATCGCCATGTTGGCTTCGTACGTGCCGTGCATGCCCAGCATGCCGAGGAACTGGCGGTCCGTCGCCGGATAGGCACCGAGGCCCATCAGCGTGTTCGTGCACGGGAAGCCGGTCAGCTGGACGAGGTCCTGCAGCGCCTTCGAGGCCTCCGAGAGGATCACGCCGCCCCCGGTGTAGACCATGGGCCGCTTCGCTTCGAGGAGGAGCTGCACGGCCTTGCGGACTTGGCCGGCGTGGCCCTTGCGCACCGGATTGTAGGAGCGCATCGCCACTTCGTCCGGGTAGTGGAACTCGCAGGTAGCGGCGGTGACGTCCTTCGGAATGTCGATGACGACCGGTCCCGGACGCCCGGTCTTCGCGATGTGGAACGCCTTCTTCATCGCCGAGGCGAGGTCCTTGACGTCCTTCACCAGCATGTTGTGCTTGACGATGGGCCGCGTGATGCCGACCGTGTCGCACTCCTGGAAGGCGTCCAGGCCGATGGCGTGCGTCGGCACCTGGCCGGTGATGACCACCATCGGGATCGAATCCATGTAGGCCGTCGCTATGCCGGTGACGGCGTTCGTGACGCCGGGGCCGGAGGTGACAAGAGCGACGCCGACCTTTTGCGAGGAGCGCGAGTACCCGTCCGCGGCGTGCACCGCCCCCTGCTCGTGACGAACGAGCACGTGCTTGACCTTGTCCTGCTTGAAGAGCTCGTCGTAGATCCACAGGACCGCGCCGCCCGGATAGCCGAAGACGTACTCGACGCACTCTTCCTGAAGGCATCGAATGACGATTTCGGCTCCTGAAAGCGTGTCGGCCTTGACGCGGTCCATTTTGTTGTCCGGATTCGTTGTGAGCGGGGAAAAGCTTTGCACAATAAAGGCTTGGTGCACTGCGGTCAAGCCGAAGCCGGATCGTCGAAGGGCTCGTTTTGGTACCATTCGCGAGCCAAACAACGCGCCCCGGAGAGGGTCCACTGGCATCGCGCAGCGAGCTGTCGGCGTTCCTCGAAGGCGCCGAGAGGCGAGCATTCAAGCAGGCGGTCTTCGCGGTCCGGGACGACGAGGCAGCGCTCGACATCGTCCAGGACGCGATGCTGCGGCTCGCCGAAAAGTACGGGCATCGGCCGGCGGCCGAGCTGCCCCTTCTTTTTCACCGGATCATGCAGAACGCAATCCGCGACTGGTTTCGGCGCCAGAAAGTGCGCTCCCTCTGGACGACGCTATTCTCGTCTCTGGGCGGGGGCAAGGAGGACGACGACCGGGATCCGCTGGAGGGGCTGGAGCCGGAGGACGGTTCGCAGTCCGCGGAGCACCCGGCCAGCGCGCTGGAGAGAAGTCAAGTTATTGAAATCATTGAGCAAGAGCTGGCGAAGCTGCCGCTGCGTCAACGCGAGGCCTTTATCATGCGTTACTGGGAGGAACTGGACGTTGCCGAAACCGCCAGGGCGATGGGTTGCTCCGAGGGTAGTGTGAAAACGCACTGCTCCAGGGCCACTCATGCCTTGGCAGCTGCGCTTAAGGCGAAGGGAATATCGCTATGAACGCGGCGCCGGTCGGCGGCAAGCCGGGACGAAGACCATGAACGAACAGCAATTCGGCAACAGGGTGCGCCACCTCCTCAACGAGGGCGTTCCCCTTGATCCATCCATTTCGGCGCGCCTGCAGGCGGCCCGCGAGCGCGCCCTTGCGCGCCAGCGTCGCGAACCAGCGCCGGCGATGGCGCTCGCGGACAACGTGCTTGGCCGGTTCGAGGGCTGGGGCGGCCTGTCGCTTCGGCTTGTCCTGCCCGTGTTGGCGCTGGTGGCGGGGCTGGTCGGGATCTACGCATGGGAGCAGAACCAGCGCCTTGCCGAGATCGAGGCGATCGACGCCGAGCTCCTCACTGACGACCTGCCCGTCGAAGCCTACCTCGATCGCGGTTTCCAGAATTGGCTGAACCGGCGCGCCGCCGAAGAGTGATGGCGCGCATCGCACCGCTCCTCCTCGCGCTCGTGTTCGCCGCGCAGGCCTGGGCGCAGACCGCCCCGGCGCCGGGCACGCCCAAGCCGCAGGCAGCGGAGCCCGCTGCGAAAGCGGTCAAGAAGAAGAAAAAGGAAAAACCCGGGCACCCGGCGTGGGCCGAGCTTTCTGCGGACCAGCAGCAGATCCTCGCGCCGCTCAAGCCGGAATGGGACCGAATCGAGCCGGAGCGCAAGCGCAAGTGGCTCGGGATCGCCAAGCGCTATCCGAAGATGAAGCCGGAGTCCCAGGCACGCGTGCAGCGCCGCATGCAGGCCTGGGCGAGCCTGACGCCCGAGCAGCGGCGCCAGGCGCGCGAGAACTACCGCGCCATCGCGAAGGCCAAGCGCGAAAAGGGAAAGAACCTCCGGGAGCAATGGGCGGAGTACCAGTCGCTTCCCCCCGGCGAGCGGGAAAGCCTGGTACACGAACCGGTCAAGCCCGCGCCGAAGAGGAAAAGGCAATAGCGCCCGCGCTCTGGCGGCGGGTCGCCTGCATGCTCTACGAGGCGATCCTGCTCTTCGCGGTCGCGTTCTTCGCCGGCTCGATCTTCCTCTTCGCCAGCCGCGGCGAGCTCGTGGTCACGCCCCTGCAGCGCGCGGTGCAGGGGCTGTTCGTCCTCGGCGTCGTCGCGTTGTATTTCCTCTGGTGCTGGTTGCGCGGCGGGCAAACCCTGCCGATGAAAGCTTGGCGGATCCGGCTGGTGGACGTGACGCCCGGGAAGGCGCTTCTGCGGTTCCTCTACGCCCTCGTGCTCGTGCCTTCGGGACTGTCCATCCTCGCAGTCTTCTTCGATCGCGAGCGCCAGTTCCTGCACGATCGGCTGGCCGGTACGCGCCTGGTCAACGCCTGACGCGGCGCGGCGCTACCTCCGCTCCACCCACCACATCAGAAGCATCGCCATCAGGAAGAAAGCCACGCTGGGCAGCGATGCCGCGGCGATCGGCGGCCAGTTCTGCAGCAGCCCGACGTGCGAAAACAGGCTGTTCAGCATGTGGAAGAGGATTCCCAGCATGATGCCGAGGAACACCTTGACGCCGACCATGCCGGCGCGCGCCTGCATGTAGGCGAACGGCAGCGCGAGCGCCATCATCACCAGGGTCGCCGCCGGGTAGAAAAGCTTCTTCCACATCGCGATCTCGTAGCGCTCGGTCTTCTGCCTGTTGCCGGCGAGGTGCTGCGTGTACTTGTACAGCGCCCAGGCAGACATCCGTTCCGGCTTCACGATGAGCGCGTCCAGCATGTCCGGCGTCACCGAGGAGCGCCAATCCAGCATCCCGTGCCGCGCCACACGCGGACCGTCGGGGGTGAAAGTGGTCTGCGAAACGCCTTCCAGCCGCCACACGCCGTCGCCCTGATGCAGGGCGCGCCGCGCCGCGGTGACGAGGACCAGCCGGGCGCCCGCATCGAACTGGAAGATCTGGACGCCGTCCAGCGCGTCCGCCTGGCGCGCCTCGCGCACATTGATGAAGGCGCCCTCGTCCTTGAACCAGAGGCCGGACGTGAGCTGGTCGCCCAGGAGGGAGCTCATGGCGCGCAGGCGCACCTTCTGGGCCGCCTCTTCCGCGTGCGGAGCGACCCATTCGCCGATGACGAACGTGGCGACGAGGAAAGCGACACCGATCTTCGCCAGCGACCATCCGGCCTGCGCCGGCGATAAGCCGGAGCCTCGCATCACGGTGTACTCGGAATTGCTCGCCAGGTGCGAAAGAATGTAGAGCGTGCCGATAAGCACCACGATCGGGAACAGCTCATAGGCGTGGGCCGGCACGGAAAGGGCGACGTAGAGAAACACCT
>DASPMF010000085.1:0-2414 GCA_035627155.1 Burkholderiales bacterium
CCGGCGCGCCGCCGGCGCGGTGCGGCTTCCCGGCTCGAAGAGCATTTCGAACCGCGTCCTGCTCCTCGCCGCGCTGGCCGAAGGCGACACCGAGGTCCTGGGGCTCCTCGACGCCGACGACACCCGGGTGATGCGCGAGGCATTGCGGCAGCTCGGGGTCTCTTTCGAAGGGCACCGCGTCAAAGGCGTCGCAGGGCTCTTCCCGGTCAAGCAGGCGCAGCTTTTTCTCGGCAACGCCGGGACCGCGTTTCGCCCGCTGACCGCGGCGCTGGCGCTTTCGGGCGGCGACTACACGCTCGCCGGCGTTCCGCGCATGGAAGAGCGCCCGATCGGCGACCTCGTGGAAGGGCTGCGCGGCATCGGCGCGCGCATCGACTATTTGAAGAACGAGGGCTTCCCGCCGCTCGCCATCCATCCGGGCGCCATCCGCGCCGCGAATCCGCGCGTGCGAGGCGACGTGTCGTCGCAGTTCCTGACCGCGCTCCTGATGGCGCTGCCGCTCCTCGAGCGCGAATCGCGCATCGAGGTGGAAGGCGAGCTGATTTCCAAGCCTTACGTGGAGATCACCCTCAAGGTGATGCAGCGCTTCGGCGTGCAGGTGCGGCGCAACGGCTGGGAATCGTTCCAGATCCCCAGGGCGCGGTACAGGAGCCCGGGACGCATTTTCGTCGAGGGCGACGCGTCCTCCGCCTCCTACTTCCTCGCCGCCGGCGCGATCGGCGCCGGACCCGTTCGCGTCGAAGGCGTCGGGCGCTCGAGCATCCAGGGCGACGTGCGCTTCGCGGAAGTGCTCGAGCGCATGGGCGCGACGGTTTCCTTTCTTGAAAACTCAATAGAAGTAAGGAACGAAAGGCAAAGGCTCGTTCCGATCGACATGGACATGAACCACATCCCCGACGCGGCGATGACCGCGGCGGTGATGGCGCTCTTCGCGGAGGGCCCGAGCACGATCCGCAACATCGCGAGCTGGCGGGTGAAGGAAACCGACCGCATCGCCGCCATGGCGACCGAGCTGCGCAAGCTCGGCGCGACGGTGGAGGAAGGAACCGACTACCTCAAGGTATGGCCCAAGCCGCTGAAGGCAGGCGTGGCGATCGATACCTATGACGACCATCGGATGGCGATGAGCTTCTCCCTCGCCTGCCTTGCGGGGGTCCCGGTCCGCATCAACGACCCGCGATGCGTCGCCAAGACTTATCCGACGTACTTCGAGGACTTCACGGGGCTCGTCGCTTGAACGCGCCCGTCATCGCGATCGACGGGCCTTCCGCCTCCGGAAAAGGGGCGGTCGCCAGCCGGGTCGCCGACCTCCTGAACTTTCACTACCTGGAAAGCGGCGCGCTTTACCGCCTGGTCGCCCTCGAGTCGCTGAGGAAGGCCGTGACCGATCCGGCTGCGCTGGCGACGCTCGCGCGGGACCTGCCGGCCAGCTTCCACAACGAGCGAATCACCCTTGCAAACCAGGATGTTACGGACGAGATCCGGTCCGAGGCGTGCGGTGTGCGCGCCTCGGAAGTCGCCCGCATCCCCGAGGTGCGGCGGGCACTCCTGACGCGCCAGCATGCATTTCGGGCGCCGCCCGGCCTCGTGGCCGACGGTCGGGACATGGGGACCATCGTTTTCCCGGACGCCGAGCTCAAGGTGTTCTTGACAGCGAGCCCGGAAATCCGGGCCGAACGTCGCTATAAGCAGTTGATAGACAAAGGAATCGATGCTAATCTGCGCGCCCTTTCCCGGGATTTGGAGCAACGGGACGCGCGCGACGTAAAAAGGGCTGTCGCGCCGCTCGTGCCGGCCTCTGATTCGCAAGTGCTGGATTCCTCGGCGCTTTCAATCGACCAGGTGGTCGAGCGCATCGTCGGCTGGTGGCGGGAGAGGAAGGGTGGGGCGTCGCCCTAGGTGCGCCCCGTTGTCCAACGTAACCCGCACGACCCTAAGTCTGCGGCTGAAAAGGTTTTTTCCTACATGGCCAGTATTTCCCCCGCTTCGGCGACCAAGCAGCCCCCCCAGAACACCTCCGGCGAATCCTTCGCGGCGCTCTTTGAAGAGAGCCTGAACCGCAAGGAGATGCGCGTCGGCGAGGTCATCACCGCCGAGGTGCTCAGCATCGACGACAACTTCGTGGTGGTGAACGCCGGACTGAAGTCCGAGAGCACCATCTCGATCGACGAATTCCGCACCGACTCGGGCCAGGTGGAAGTGAAGGTGGGCGATTTCGTGAGCGTCTCCATCGAGGCGCTGGAAGACGGCTACGGCTCGACGCGCCTGTCGCGCGACAAGGCGAAGCGCATGGCCGCCTGGCTGGAGCTCGAGAAAGCGCTCGAGACCGGCGAGAAGATCGAAGGCGTCATCACCGGCAAGGTGAAGGGCGGCCTGACGGTGATGGCCAAGGGCATCCGCGCGTTCCTTCCCGG
>DASPMF010000086.1:0-11388 GCA_035627155.1 Burkholderiales bacterium
GCGGCGGCGACGGCAGGCTGGCCCGCTATCGCGAACAGGCAAGGTCGGGCAGCCGCAGCTATCCCGACCTTGCCGACGTCAAGGGCCAGGCCCAGGCGCGCCGTGCGCTCGAAGTCGCCGCGGCCGGCGGCCACAGCCTCCTGATGCTCGGGCCGCCCGGCACCGGGAAGTCGATGCTCGCCGCGCGCTTTCCCGGGATCCTGCCGCAGCTCTCCGAGCTCGAGGCGCTGGAGGTCGCAGCGATCCACTCCGTGTCCACGCAGGGTTTCGACGTAGCGAAGTGGGGCGAGCGGCCGTACCGGACGCCGCACCACAGCGCTTCCGCCGCCGCGCTGGTGGGAGGCGGCAACGTACCGCGTCCGGGCGAAATATCGCTCGCGCACCACGGCGTGCTCTTCATGGACGAGCTGCCGGAGTTCGATCGCGACGTGCTGGAATCGCTGCGCGAGCCGCTGGAGTCGGGGCGCGTATCGATCGCGCGCGCGGCACGGCGCGCGGACTTCCCCGCGCGCTTCCAGCTGCTCGGGGCCATGAATCCGTGCCCGTGCGGCCATTGCGGGGACCGCAGCGGGCGCTGCCGCTGCACGCCCGAACGGATCGCACGCTATCGCGGCCGGATTTCCGGGCCGCTTGCGGACCGCATCGACATCAAGCTGGAGGTGGTCGCGCCGCGCGAGGCGGAGCTCCTTGCCGCCGCGGCCGGTGAATCCTCGGCCTCGATCCGCGCGCGGGTGGCCAAGGCGCGCGACCTGCAGGT
The DNA here is from genome assembly GCA_035627155.1 of Burkholderiales bacterium. GTDB lineage: Bacteria > Pseudomonadota > Gammaproteobacteria > Burkholderiales > SG8-39 > SCGC-AG-212-J23. The sequence continues at coordinate 758 of DASPMF010000086.1, forward strand.
CGCGCGCCAGGGCTTCGCGAACGCGCTGCTCGGCACGCGGGAGATCGACCGGTTCTGCGACACGGACCGCGAAGGCGACCAGCTGCTTCGCCACGCGCTGGCGCGCATGCTGCTCTCCGCGCGGGCCTACCACCGCGTGCTGCGGGTGGCCCGCTCGATCGCCGATCTCGCCGGCACGGATTCGATCGCGGCGGCGCACATCGCGGAAGCGATCCAGTACCGCCGCCTCGACGCGAGTTTTTGAAGCTATAGTCGCCGCAATGGCGACGTATGCGATCGGCGACGTGCAAGGTTGCTTCGACGAGCTGCAGGCGCTGCTGCGCGCCTGCGCTTTCGAGCCGTCGCGCGACCGGCTCTGGTTCGTCGGCGATCTCGTCAACCGCGGACCCAAATCGCTGGAAGTCCTGCGCTTCGTGCGCGCGCTCGGCGAGCGCGCCGTCGTGGTGCTGGGAAATCACGACCTGCACCTCGTCACGCAGCACGAAGGCTTCGAGCGCTCGCGCAAGGACGACACCTTGCAAGCGATCCTCGAAGCGCCCGACCGCGTGCCGCTCGTCGACTGGCTGCGCACGCGGCCGCTCATGCACAGGGAGGGCGGCCATGCCTTGGTGCACGCCGGACTCCTGCCGCAATGGACCCTGGACGAGGCGCTACGGCTCGCCCGAGAGGTGGAGGCGGCCCTGCGGTCCGCCGACTACAGGACGTTCCTCGGCCACATGTATGGCAGCAAGCCGGATCGCTGGAGGGCTTCCCTGGCCGGGTGGGACCGGCTGCGGGTGATCGTCAACGCGATGACGCGGCTGCGCTTCTGCACGGCCGACGGCCTGATGGATTTCAAGGCGAAGGGCGAGCAGGCGCCGCCCGGCTATGCGCCGTGGTTCGAGTTCCGCCCGCAGGCCGAGGCGCGCATCGTCGTGGGGCACTGGTCCGCGCTCGGGCTTCGCCGCACCGTCCAGCTCGCTGCCATCGACACCGGCTGCGTCTGGGGCGGCTCGCTTACGGCGCTGCGCCTCGAGGACGACCAACTTTTCCAGGTGAAATCAAGCGGCTATCAGGAGGTGAGGCATGACTAGCGATCCAAACTGCGTGTTCTGCAAGATCGTGGCACGCCAGATTCCCGCAACGGTGGTCCACGAGGATGAAGGGACGCTCGCGTTCATGGACATCGGACAGGTGAATCCCGGCCACGTGCTCGTCGCGGCGAAGGCGCATGTTGCGACGATCGACGCGCTCAGCGATGCGCAGGCAGCCGCGGTGTTCCGGTCGGCGGCGCGCGTCGCGCGGGCGGTGAACGCGGCCTTCGCGCCCGAAGGACTATCGGTCTACCAGGCGAATGGCAAGGCGGCCGGGCAGACGGTATTCCATTTCCACATCCACCTCGTGCCGCGCCACGAAGGCGATGGCATGGCGCTCGCCTGGCCGGTGAAGAACCCACCGCGCGACCAGCTCGAGGCGAATGCCGCGAGAATCCGCGCGAAGCTGTGACCGTCTAGGGCGTGACGCGGGTGACGCCTCCCGAGCTCACCAGGCGCACGCGCTGCCCCGGCTTGAACTCGGTATCCGCCTCCTGCACGATCGCGCGCAGGTCGCCGTTGTCGAGCTTGACGGTGATCTCGAGGCCGTTCTTCCGCGTGACGCCCTCCTCGATCGCGCTTCCGGCGACCCCGCCTGCCACGCCGCCGAGCACGGCGCCAACCGCAGAACCGCGGCCGTGTCCCACGGTGCTGCCGGCAATGCCACCGACCACGCCCCCGGCGAGCGGCCCGACCTGAGAGCGCTTGCCCTGGATCTCGACCTGGCGCACCGATTCCACCGTGCCGAAGCGCACGGTCTGCTCGCGCTGCGCCTCGTGGGCGCCGTAGACATTCGACGATTCGCGGCTCGCGCAACCGGCCAGAACCGAAAGGCCGAGGATGGGAACGAAGAGCATTCTTGTGTTCATGAGGCTAACCTTTCCATGGCGAGTAGCCGAAGGCGGCGCGGAACCGCGACTCGAGTTCCTCGCGCGTCGGCGCATGATTCTGGGCGCCACGATAACCGATCTTGATCGCGCCCATCAGCGAGCCGAGACGTCCGGTGGAGGGCCAGTCCCAGCCGCTTGAAATTCCGTACAGCAGGCCCGCCCGGTAAGCGTCGCCGCAGCCCGTCGGATCGACCACCGAGTCCGCTTCAACGCACGGGATCTCGAAGCGTTGACCCCCGGCGAAGATCAGCGAGCCTTTCGCGCCCTGCGTGTAGACGAGCGCCTTGACGCGCCGCGCGATCTCGTCGAGAGGTCGTCCGGTCTTCTGCTCGAGGATCTTGCCTTCGTAATCGTTTACGGCGACGTAGCTCGCCAACCCGAGGAACTCTTCCAGCTCCTGGGCCGAGAACATGGGCAGGCCCTGGCCCGGATCGAAGATGAAAGGAAGGCCGGCCTCCGCGCACTGGCGCGCGTGCTGCTGCATGCCTTCCTTGCCGTCCGGCCCGATGATGGCGAGCGTCGCGCCGAGATCGCGGCCGATGCGGTTCTCGTGCGCGTAGTTCATCGCGCCCGGATGAAAGGCGATGATCTGGTTGTCGTCGAGGTCCGTGGTGATGAAGGCCTGCGCCGTGAACTGCCCGGCGATGCGCTTGAGGTGCGTGGTGGCGATTCCGTGCTTCTGCAGGCGCTGCAGGTAGGGCTCGATGTCCTCGCCCACGGTCGCCATCGTGAGGGGCTGCTCGCCGAGCAGGCGAAGGTTGTAGGCGATGTTGCCGGCGCATCCGCCGAACTCGCGCCGCATTTCGGGCGTGAGGAAGCACACGTTGAGGATGTGGAGCTGGTCCGGCAGCAGGTGGTTCCGGAAGCGGTCGGGGAACACCATGATGGTGTCGTACGCGATGGAGCCGGTAACGAGGATCTTTTTCATTGCCTCACGAGGACTGCGGAAAGAAGAGGTATAGCCGGTAGCCGGTCGCGCGCGCCTTGCCGGCCTCCAGCTGCAGGCGGAACGCCGCTTCGGCGCCCGGAGCAATGCCGGCCTCGCGTTGCGCCGCCCGCGCCGGGTCAAGGTAGTCCGTGGGGCGCAGGACCCGGCGCAGCACCGGCCGGTCGGCGTCGTCCGTGAGCGTAAGCTCGAGCGCCGGATATTCCTGCGCGAACGGCGCGCGATTGCGCAGCACCGCATTCAGGACGATCAGGTTGTCCCGCCCGCCGTCGGCCTGCAGGTCCGAGGACTCGATGCCGATGAGGTCCGGGCGCCGCGGCAGCGGCACGCCGCAACCGAGCGCCCGGCAGGCCGCCTCGAGCGGGTCGCGCGCCTCCGGCAGGAGAACCGCCAGCTCCGTCCGATAGCGATAGGCGGCCTGGACCAGGAGCGCCAGCGCCGCGATGAAGGCGAGGAAGAACCAGAGCAGCGTGCGCCGCGGCGCTTCGTCGCGCACGAGGAACTCGGGCAGCGGCGCATCATCATCCTCGACTTCCGTTGCAGCCGGCGGCGCCGCACGCGGCGGGCGCCGCGACGGATCGAAAAGGCCGAGCTGCGGAGACGGCTCCAGGCGCAGGCTCTCGGGCCCCTCTTCCACGAGCCCGGCAATGCCGTCGAACACCGTGCGGCACTTTCCGCAGCGCACCTTCCCGCCGCGCGCCCCGAGCTGCTCGCGGTGCACCCGGAACGCCGTTGCGCAGACGTGGCAGCGGGTGACGAGGCTCACCGGCGCACGCCTTCCACGAGCGCCCAGCCGTCCAGGGTGCGCGAGACGCTCATCGCCAAGAACGGCGCATACGCCGCCGCCACTTCGGCGGCTTGCGTCTCCAGGATTCCGGAAAGCGCGACGCGTCCGCCGGGGCCGGTGCGACCGGCGAGCAGCGGCGCCAGGAGGATGAGCGGCTGCGCAAGGATGTTCGCCACGACGAGATCATAGACGCCGGGTGGGAGCGCGTCGGGCGCGCAGGTGCGCAGCGCGACCTCGTTCGCCTCCGCGTTCGCCGCGGTGACGCCGATCGCCTGCGGATCGATGTCCACCGCGTCCACCTCCGAAGCGCCCAGCTTGGCTGCGGCGATGGCCAGGATGCCGGAGCCGCACCCGTAATCGAGCACCCGTTCCCCGTTCCGCAGATCCGCGGCGAGCGATTCCAGGACCAGCCGCGTGGAGGGATGCGTGCCCGTGCCGAAGGCCAGGCCCGGGTCGATGCGGACGACTGCGCCCGGCCAGCCTTCCGGCGGCTCATGCCAGTTGGGCCCGAGCCAAAGACGCTCACCGATGCGGATCGGCGGAAACTGCGACTGCGTGCGCCGCACCCAGTCCTCGTCTTCGAGCGTCGTGACGGAGAAGGCGGGAACGCGTTCCATGCCGACAGCCTCGGCCGCCTGCTGGAGCGCCTCGTCGAGCCGGGTGTCGTGGGCGAATAGGGCTGTCAGCGCGCAACGGGCGGCATTCGGCTCGTCCACCGTCACGGAATGCGCTCCAGCGGCAAGCAGCGCGTCGCCGAGGCCGTCGGCTGTCTCGGCGGCCAGCTCGAGCGTGAGCGCGAGCCAGGGCATTACTTCTTCTTGTGCTCCTCGGCGAGTTTCTGCTCGAGGTAATGGATCGACACCCCGCCGTGCAGGACCCGGTTGTCCGTGAGGAGGTCGCGGTGCAGCGGGATGTTGGTCTGGATGCCCTCGACCACCATCTCGGAAAGCGCGATCTTCATCCGGGCGATCGCCTGCTCGCGGCTCGCGCCGTAGGCGATCACCTTGCCGACCATCGAATCGTAGAACGGTGGCACCGTGTAGCCCTGGTAGACGTGCGAGTCCACGCGGATCCCCGGTCCCCCGGGCGGGTGGTACGAGGTGATCTTGCCCGGCGAGGGCGTGAAACGATACGGATCTTCGGCGTTGATTCGGCACTCGATGGCGTGGCCGCGCACCTGCAGGTCCTTCTGCCGCACCCGCAGCTTGTGCCCGGCCGCCACGTAGATCTGCTCCTGGACGATGTCGACGCCGGTGATCATCTCGGTCACCGGGTGCTCCACCTGCACGCGCGTGTTCATCTCGATGAAGTAGAACTCGCCGTCCTCGTAGAGAAACTCGAACGTGCCGGCGCCGCGATAGCCGATCTTGCGGCAAGCCTCCACGCACCGCTCGCCGATCTTGTCGCGCAGCTTGGCCGGCAGCTCCGGCGCGGGCGCCTCCTCCATCACCTTCTGGTGGCGCCGCTGCAGCGAGCAGTCGCGCTCGAAGAGGTGCACGGCGTTCTTGTGCCCGTCGGCAAGGATCTGGAACTCGATGTGGCGCGGGTTCTCCAGGTACTTCTCGAGGTACACGACCGGATTGCCGAATGCGGCCTGCGCTTCCGAGCGCGTCATGTTCACCGCGTTGATCAGCGCCGCCTCCGTATGGACGACGCGCATGCCGCGCCCGCCCCCGCCGCCGGCCGCCTTGATGATGACCGGATAGCCGATCCTGCGCGCGACCTTGACGATTTCCTTCGGGTCTTCCGGAAGGGCGCCTTCTGAGCCGGGCACCGTCGGCACCCCGGCCTTCACCATCGCCTGCTTCGCGCTCACCTTGTCGCCCATCAGGCGGATGTTCTCGGGATGCGGCCCGATGAAGACGAATCCGGAGCGCTCGACCTTCTCCGCGAAGTCCGCGTTCTCCGACAGAAACCCGTAGCCGGGGTGGATCGCCTCGGCGTCCGTGACCTCGGCCGCGCTGATGATCGCCGGAATGTTCAGGTAGCTCGCGCTCGCCGGCGCCGGGCCGATGCAGACCGACTCGTCGGCCAGCTTGACGTACTTCGCTTCGGTATCGGCTTCGGAATGGACCACCACCGTGCGGATGCCGAGCTCGCGGCACGCGCGCTGGATGCGCAGCGCGATCTCGCCGCGGTTGGCGATCAGGATCTTCTCGAACACGCTAGCCGAGGATGAAAAGCGGCTGGCCGTACTCGACCGGCTGGCCGTTCTCGACCAGGATCGCCTTCACTACGCCGGAGGCGTCGGCTTCGATCTCGTTCATGAGCTTCATCGCCTCGATGATGCAGATCGTCTGGCCCTCTTTGATCGGCTGGCCGACCTCGACGAACGGCTTGGCGTCCGGCGAGGCGGCGCGGTAGAACGTGCCGACCATCGGCGCCTTCACGACGTGTCCTTCCGGCGCGGCGGGAGCCTCGGGCGCGGAAGACGCGGCGGGCGCCGGTGCGGCGGGCGTCGTCGTGGTCGACGGCGCCGGCGGGGGCGATGCATGCGCACCGGGGGAAACGGTCACTGCGCCGCCCCGGACGACCCGCACCTTCTCCTCCCCTTCGGTGATTTCGAGCTCCGCGATCCCCGATTCCTGCACGAGGTCGATGAGCTTCTTCAGCTTTCGCAAATCCATGTGGAGCCTCCCCGTCCTTAGCGGGACACGGCCTCGATCGCGCGCGCGAGGGCGAAGTCGTACCCCCGGCTCCCCAGGCCGACGATCGTGCCGAGCGCGATATCGGAAAAGTAGGACCGGTGGCGGAACGCTTCCCGCGCATGGATGTTGGACAGGTGCACTTCGATGAACGGGATCGCCACGCCTGCCAGCGCGTCGCGCAACGCCACGCTGGTGTGCGTGTAGCCCGCCGGGTTCATGACGATGAAGCCGGTGCCTTCCGCCTTCGCGGCGTGGACGCGGTCAATCAGCTCGCCCTCCACGTTGCTCTGGAAACAGGAAACGGCGATTCCCGCGGCACGCCCAGCCGCCACCAGCCGCTTGTTGATCGCCGCCAGCGTTTCGCGTCCATAGACTTCCGGCTCCCGGCTCCCGAGCAAATTCAGGTTCGGACCGTGGAGGACGAGTATCCCGCTCCGGCGCGTTGTCGTCTTTTTCGCCATTTTTCGCCGCAGAAGGCGGCAGTTTACCGCAGGATGTGCGCCAGGATCTGGTCGAGCTCACCGGCCTTGTACGCTCCGAGCCGACGCTCGACCACGCGACCCCGGCGGTCGAGGATCACAGTATAGGGGAGCGCACCGGATTGGTTGCCCAGTTCGCGCATGACGTCCAAGGCGCGCATGTCCCCGACGAGGACCGGGTATGTCACTCCGTGTTTTGCCGCGTAATCGCGTATTTTGTCTACCTGATCAATACCGATCCCGACTACTTCGACTCCTTCTTCGCGATACTGTGCGCGCGCAGCAATGAACAGGGGAATCTCCTCCCTGCACGGTTCGCACCAGGTCGCCCAGAAGTTGGTCACCGTGACCAAACCTTCCCAATCACGGAGGCGTCTGGCATTGCCTTCCAGGTCGGGAAATATGGTGGAGAGAAGCGCCGCCGCACCGCTGGAGCGTTGCAAAGCGATGGGGGCGAGGAGCGCGCCCGCCGAAGCCGCGAGCAGCCCGACGCCCCCGAAAGCCAGCGCGCTACGCCGGTCCACCGCGCCGGCGCACGAGCTCGCCCACCTCGCTGATCCCCGCGCGGTCGGCGACGCGCCCAGCGACGGAGGTCTTTACCGCCACTCGCTCGTCCCGGGGATCGAACGCGGTGAGGCGCAGCGGAACGCCGTCCCATTCCAGGGTGAAGACGCTGACGGCACGTGCCCGGTCGCCTGAGAATCGGCGCCCTTCCCGGGTGGTGAAGGCGAGCTTGTGCTCGAGGAGGAAGATCTCCAGCTCCTTCGCGCTCTCCGGAAAAAGCTGCAGCTCGATCTCGGCGTAGGGACCGGCGTTTCCTTCAAGGACTGGGCCGGTCAGGTAGGGCGTGAAGCGCTCGAAGAGCTGCATCGCCTCGAGCGCGATGGCGCGCAGCTCGGCGATGCGCCCGGGATGCTCGTCCGCTTGGTAGAGCGCGCGATAGGCGCGAAGCTCGGACTCGATTTCCTCGTTCGCCGGCAGCCCGTCACGCGTCGACGCGCCGAGCTGGCGCGCCGCCTTCCGCTTCGCCAGCGCGTAGTCGTCGATTCCGTCCTCTGCCATGATGCGCGCGGCCGCGGCGGCGATGCGCGCCCGCACGCCAGCCTGTCGATTGTTCCGGGGAGCCATAGGGGAGAAATGCCGGGCGCTTCAATCATAGCGAATAAAATTGCGCCCCCTCCCCCGTTTGCCTCCATGCCCGGCCATATCCACATCCTCGGTATCTGCGGGACCTTCATGGGCGGCATCGCCGCGATCGCGACCGCCGCCGGCTACCGTGTCACCGGTTGCGACAGCAATGTCTATCCGCCCATGAGCGACCAGTTGCGCTCCCTCGGCATCTCGCTGACCGAGGGATTCGGCGAGGACCAGATGGCCCTGAAGCCGGACCGCTGGGTGATCGGCAACGTAGTCACGCGCGGAAACCCGCTGATGGAGGCGATCCTCGACCGCGGCGAGGCGTACGTGTCGGGCCCGCAGTGGCTCGCCGAGGAGGTGCTGCGCGGACGGCACGTGCTCGCCGTGGCGGGGACGCACGGCAAGACCACGGTGACGTCCATGCTGGCGCACATTCTCGAGCGTGCGGGATTGGAGCCGGGGTTCCTCATCGGTGGCGTCCCGAAGGATTTCCCCGTCTCGGCGCGCCTGGGTACCGCGCCCTATTTCGTCATCGAAGCGGATGAGTACGACACGGCTTTCTTCGACAAGCGGTCCAAGTTCGTCCACTACCGCCCACGCACGGCGATCCTGAACAACCTTGAGTTCGATCATGCAGACATCTTCGACGACCTGGCAGCGATCGAGCGGCAATTCCACCATTTGGTGAGAACCGTCCCGCGTTCCGGGCGCCTGATCGTCAATAGCGCGGATCAAGCTCTCGAGCGGGTGCTCGCCTGCGGTGCCTGGTCGGCCGTGGACACCTTCGGTCCGGGTGGCACGTGGCAGGCGGGCGAGCCTGCAGAGGACGGCTCATTCGAGATCGTCCGGCACGGGCGGACGGTGGGGCGCGTGCGCTGGACGCAGATCGGCGAGCACAACCGCATGAATGCGCTTGCCGCGCTCGCGGCCGCAACCGTCGCGGGCGTCGAGGCCGAAGGCGCCGTCGAGGCACTCTGCACGTTCGGCGGCGTGCGGCGGCGGATGGAAAAGCGCGGGGAGGCCCGCGGCGTCGCGGTCTACGACGATTTCGCTCACCACCCGACCGCGATCCGGACCACGCTGGATGGACTGCGCCAGCGTGTAACGGCGGGGCGGGTCCTTGCCGTGCTGGAGCCACGATCGAACACCATGAAACGCGGCGTACTCAAGGACGACCTTCCGGCGAGCATAGCGTCGGCAGACCGCGTGTACGTTTACACCGCCGGTCTTGGATGGGACGCCGAGGAGGTATTCCGGCCGCTCGCAGGAAGGGCGCTCTGCGCCAGCGACCTGGAGACCCTCGTGCGCGCGGTGGTCGCGGAGGCGCGCCCGGGAGATCACGTGCTGGTCATGTCGAATGGCGGCTTTGGCGGCATTCATGGAAGGTTGCTTGAGGCGCTGAAAGCCGCCCAACCGAAGTGATCGTTTACCTGCACGGCTTCAATTCCTCGCCGGAATCGCACAAGGCGAGGGTCCTCCAGCGCTATCTGGCGGATCGGGGCATGGGGGACCGCTACGCCTGTCCGGCCCTTCCGGTGCTGGCGAGCGATGCCGTCCGCGAGATCGAGCGCATGCCGATCAAGTCCTCCACGTGTTTGGTCGGCTCATCGCTCGGCGGTTTCTACGCCACCTACCTCGCGGAAAAGCACGGCGCGAAAGCCGTGCTCCTGAATCCCGCAGTCGAGCCGCACGTCGGGCTGCGCGCCTATCTCGGACCGCAGAAGAACCTGCATACGGGCGCCGCGTACGAGCTTACGCCGCTCCACCTGGAAGCGCTCGAGCAACTCGTCGTCCCGACCGTGCATCCCGAACGCTATCTTCTGATCGTCGAGACCGGCGACGAGGTCCTCGACTATCGGCACGCCGTCTCCCGCTACGCGGGCGCGCGCCAAATCGTGGTGCAGGGAGGAGACCACGCCTTGCAGAGCTTCGCGGAGCATCTCCCGGAGATCGTGCAGTTTGCCGGGCTGGCGCGCTAGCCTGCCATGCAGGTTCTCTATGAGGAGGAAGGCGAGCTGAAGGTCGGCGCCGTGCTGGCGCAGGCGCCCGCGAGCCTGCAGGTCGAGAGCCCGCACGGCCGGCGAACGAAGATCAAGTCGGCCGCCGTGCTCCTCGAGTTCGAGCATCCGGCCGGCGCCGAGCTGATGGCCGAGGCGCAGGCTTTCGCGCGGGGCGTCGACATCGACTTCCTGTGGCAATGCTGCGGCGCCGGCGAATTCTCGTTCCGGGACCTTGCCCGCGACTATGTCGGCCGTGATCCGACGCCCGTCGAGGCGGCCGGCGTACTGTTCGCCTTGCACTTGGCGCCGGTCTACTTCTACCGCCGAGGCAAAGGCCGGTTCCAGGCGGCGCCGGAGGCGACCCTGAAGCTCGCCCTCGCAGCCCTCGAGCGGAAAAAGCGCCAGCAGGAGCAGATCGCCGAATGGGCGACGACGCTGTCCCGCTTCGAGTGCCCGCCGGAAATTTCCGCGCTGAGGGACGAGCTGCTCTACGGCCCTGATCGCAACAAGGCGGAAACGAAGGCATTCGAGCAGGCGTGCAAGCAGACCGGAATGACGGCGGTGCAGCTGCTTGCGCGCTGTGGCCTGCTTCCCGACCCCCACGAGTACCACCTCGGGCGCTTCCTGCGGGAGTTTTTCCCGCGCGGCACCGGATTCCCGGCGCACCCGGC
>DASPMF010000087.1:0-18118 GCA_035627155.1 Burkholderiales bacterium
CGAACTCGTCGCCGCCGATGCGCGCCACCGTGTCGCCGGCGCGCACGCAGGCGCCGAGGCGCTCGGCGGCGGCGCGCAGCACCGCATCGCCGGTGGCGTGGCCGAGCGTGTCGTTGATGGCCTTGAAGCGGTCGAGGTCGACGAGCAGCACGCCGGTGAACGTCCCGTGGCGCTGCGCGTGCACGATCGCCTGGCTGAGGCGATCGAAGCAGAGCGCGCGGTTCGGCAGGCCGGTGACGCGGTCGTAGTGCGCCTCGCGCTCGAGCCGCTCCTCCGCCCGCTTGCGCTCCGTGATGTCGCGCGACACCCCGCGGTAGCCACGCAGCTCGCCGTCCAGGCCGAGGATCGGCACCCCGCTCACTTCCCAGACATGGAGGCGGCCTTCGGCGTCCCGCACGCCATGCTCGAGGCTGGCGAACCCCTTCTTCTCCCGGGCGAGGTCCTTCATCGCGCGGCCGACGCGAGTTGCGTCTTCCGGGGGCATGAATTCGACCGGCATGTGGCCAAGCAGCGATTCGGGCGCCTGGCCAAGCAGGGTCTTTAGCGAGCCGCTCGCGTAGGTGAAGCGCATCTGGGCGTCGAGCTCCCAGATGAAGTCGCTCGTGTTGTCGGCCAGGTCGCGGAACCGCGCCTCGCTTTCAGCGAGCGCCTGCTCGGCCCGCTTGCGCTCGGTAACGTCGCGCGAGACGCCGCGGTATCCGGACAGCGCGCCCGCCGCGTCGAGGATCGGCGCCGCGCTCGACTCCCAGAACCGCGTGCCCCCGTCCTTGTGCATCACCTGCGTCACGAGGTTGGCGTAGGGGCGGCGCGCGGCAAGCACCGGCGCGAACCAGGCCGCGACGCGCTCGCGCTCGGCCGGCGGGAGGAACTCCATCGGCGTCTTGCCGAGCATCTGCGCGGCCGTGTAGCCGAGCAGCTTGACGACGTTGCTGCTCGCGTAGACCAGCGCGAGCTCCCCGTTCGTTTCCCAGATGAAGTCGTTCGTGTTGTCCACCAGCTCGAGCAGCCGGCCGCGCACCTGCTCCAGGCGCTCCGCGTCCTGCCGCCGTCCCTCCGCCATGCGCGCTTGCCGGCGCAGCACGAGCGCGAGCACGCCGGCGAAGAGCAGCACGAGCAGGCTCGCCGCCGCGGCGCCCCGCAGGTAGCTTTCGCGCCGCACCCCGAAGGGCGCCATCGCTTCCTCGACCGGAACGCCGACGCTGATGAGAAGCGGCGCGCCCGGGACCCGCCGGTAGCTCATGAACCGCTGCACGCCGTCGAGCCGCCCGGCGCTGACGAAGCTGCCGGAAGGGGCCGACCCGGCGTGCTCGGCGAGGTTGCTTTCCAGGAGGTCGCCGCCCCAGCTGGTGACGCCGCCCACTTGGCGCGCGCGCACCACGCCGTCGAGCCCGACGATCTGGATGAGCCCGCCGCGCCCGAGGTCGATGCGGCGGAAGAAATCCGTGAAGTACGCCGGGGTGACGCCGGCCAGCACCAGCCCGCCGAAGCTGCCGTCGAGCTTGTCGATGCGCCGCGAGACCGGGATCGTCGGGCGTCCGCTGAGGCGCCCGTCGATCGGCTCGCCGACATGCAGCGCGCTGCTAGGGCTTGCGGCGTGGAAGCGGAAATACTCGCGATCCGACACGTCGACGTTCGCGATCCCCGTCGAGGTGAGGACGCGTCCGTGCTCGTCCACGATCGCCAGCGTGGTGAACGGGCTGTGGTCGAGCGCGAGCATCGCGAACACGGATGCGAAATCCACCCCGCGCCCCTTCTGCGCGAACTCGTGCTCGGTAAAGAACAGCGCCTGCCGGAGCGCTTCGAGCGTCCCGACGAGGTCCTGCTCGAAAGCGAGCGCGAGGTTGCCCGTTTCCCGGAACGCCTGCCGGCGCGCCTCCGACTCCTCGTAGGCGACGCGTTCCAGCGCAAGCAGCCATGCGCCGGACACCAGCACCACGGCGAGGACGAAGACGCAGGACAGCGCCCTGCGCAGGCGCTGCTGCGGGAGGCTCAGTGCCATCGGACGGAGATTCTAGGAACGCCGTGCGGCACCCGGAATCAGGGAATGCCCCAAGCAAGGCAGGGCATTCCCTGAGGGCGGCCGGCCCTCAGGGCCTTGCCTGCAGTACGAGAGCTGCTTACCCGGTCTTAGGCGGGGTGTTCTTTTCCTGCAGGCGCTTGATCAGGCCGTCGATGCCGCCCTGCTTCACCACCGCGTCGAACTCCGAGCGGTAGGTCAGCACCAGGCTCACGCCCTCGATGGCGATGTCGTAGATCTTCCAGCCCTGCGGGGTCTTGCGGGCCTGAAACTCGAGCGGCAGCGGCTGGCCGCCGGCGCGGATGAACTGCGCCCGCACCGTCGCGTCCTCCGGGTCCTGCTTGCCGCGCGAGGGCAGGATCTTCAGCGTCTGCCCCTGGTACGAGTCGATGCCGTTCGAATAGGTGCGCACCAGCATCTTGCGGAACTCGTCCACCAGCTTCTTCCGCTGCTCCGGCGAGGCCTGCGACCAGGCACGCCCGACCGCGAGCCGCGTCGCGTACTCGAAGTCGATGTGCGGGAGGACCTTCTCCTCCGCCAGCTTGAGCGCCTTCTGCTTGTCGCCCGCGGCGAGCTGCTTGTCGTTCTTGATCGTCGCGAGGACGTCCTCGGTCACCTTCTGGACGAGCTGGTCCGGGGTGTCCTGCCCGAGCGCGAGGCCGGTGAATGCAACGAATGCGATCAGGCCGAGAAGCTGTTTCATGCGGTTGCCCTTTCCTTCGGAACCCCGCCACCCTTGAACATGCCGGGCTCCAGCGAATGGCGCTCGAGCAGGCGGTAGAACTCGGTGCGGTTGCGGCCGGCGAGCCGCGCCGCCTTGGTGACGTTGCCGCCCGTGATCTTGAGAATGCGCACGAGGTAGTCGCGCTCGAACGCCTTGCGCGCCTCGTCGAGCGGCGTGAGCGCCGTGTCTCCCGCGTCCAGCGCCTGGCGCACCAGCGATTCGGGAATGACCTCCGTCGGGGCGAGCGCGACGGCCTGCTCGATCACGTTGAGGAGCTGGCGCACGTTGCCGGGCCACGGCGCGGAGACGAGGAGCTGCATCGCCTCGGGCGAGAAGCCGAGGTGGCTCCTGCGATAGCGGTCCGCGAGGCGCGTCAGGAAATGGTTGGCGAGGAGCGGGATGTCCTCGCGGCGCTCGGCGAGGGCGGGGATGTAGAGCTTCACCACGTTGAGGCGGTAGTAGAGGTCTTCCCGGAACTCGCCGCTCGCGATGCGCTCCTCGAGCTTGCGGTGCGTCGCCGAGACGACGCGCACGTCCACGTCGAAGCTCTCGTGGCTGCCCACGGGGCGGATCTTGCGCTCCTCGAGCGCGCGCAGCAGCTTGACCTGCAGCGGCAACGGCATGTCGCCCACTTCGTCGAGGAAGAGCGTGCCGCCCTGCGCCGCCTGGAAGAGGCCGCGCCGGTCGGACACCGCGCCTGTGAACGAGCCCTTCTTATGGCCGAAAAGCTCCGATTCAAGCAGCCCCTCGGGAATCGCGCCGCAGTTGACGGCGATGAACGGCGCCTCCACGCGCGGGCTGGCGCGATGGATCGCGCGCGCGAGCAGCTCCTTGCCGGTGCCGCTCTGGCCGAAGATGCACACCGAGGCGTCGGAGGCGGCGACGCGGCGCGCCTGCGCGAGCAGGTCCTCCATGGCGGAGGAACGCGTGATGAGCTCCGCCCTCCAGTCCTCCAGCTCGCCCGCCGGCGCCGAAGAAAGGCGCATCGCCTCGGCGACCGTGTCGAGCAGCACCTTCGGCTCGAAAGGCTTGGTGAGGAAGGAGAACACGCCGCGGCGCGTGGCGGTGACCGCCTCGGGAATCGTCCCGTGCGCGGTGAGGATGACGACCGGGAGCGAAGGCGCCTCGCGGTGGATGGCGTCGAAGAGCGCCAGCCCGTCCATGCCCTGCATGCGCAGGTCGGTGACCACCACCTGCGGGCGCGAGACGGAGAGCGCGGCAAGCGCCGACTCGCCCGACTCCACCGCGGTCACCGCGTAGCCGGCCGCCGTGAGCCGCATCGCGATGAGCTGCAGGAGGTCCTTGTCGTCGTCGACCAGCAGGATCTTCGGGTTATCGGTGCTCAAATGCGCATCCCTTCGCTTGCGTGTGCAAAATGAAAAAAATTCTCTCCGGCTGTCGTTACGCGGCGTCGGCAAGGGTACGCGCCGAACGGCGCGGGAGTGTTACACGGAAATGGCCTCCCGGCCCCCCGCCAACCACCGCGATGTGCCCGCCGTGGGCCTCGACCAGTTCCCGGGCGATCGCCAGGCCCAGCCCGCTGCCCTTCACCGAGCTGTCCGTTTTCGTTCTGCCGCGGAAGAACAGGTTGAAGATCGACTCCCGCTCCTCGGCCGGGACGCCCGGACCGCTGTCCACCACGTCGATCTCGGCTTCGCCGGAGCTCGAGTTCGCTGCAGCGCGGACCGTAATGGTACCCCCGGGCGGCGTGAACTTCACCGCATTGCTGATGAGGTTATCGACCACGCTGCGCAATTTTTCCGGGTCCGCCTCGAGCGTCGCCCCCTCGGCCTCGATGCGCAAACGCAGGCCCTTCTTCGCCGCGGCGAGCTGGTGGGCGCGCGCCGTCTCGGCGACGAGCTCGTCCAGGCGCAGCGTCTGCATCTCGAGCGACGCGGCGGCGTGCAGCGCGCGCTGGTAGTCGAGCAGCTCCTCGATGAGGCGCTGCAGCTTGATGCTGTTGTCGCGCATGATCGTCACCACCTGGCGCTGCACCGGCGTGAGCGAGCCGCCCACCTCGTCGTGCAGGAGCTCCGCGCCTTCGCGCAGCGCCGTGAGCGGCGTCTTCAGCTCGTGCGAGACGTGGCGCAGGAAGCGGTTCTTCTGCGTCTCGAACTCGTCGAGGCGGCGGCGCAGCCAGTCGAGGCGCAGGCCGAGGTAGCGCAGATCCTCCGGGCCGCGCACCTCGATCGGGCGCGCGAAGTCGGCCCCGCCGAGCTGCCGGATGGCGCCGTCGATCTGCGCGATCGGGCGGGCGATGGCGCGCGTGAGGATGAGCGCGATCGCGAGGGCCACCGCGGTGCTGAAGAGCACCAGCACCATGAGCCCGCGCTGCAGGTCGTCGGCGTTGGCGCGCAGCCGCTCCACCTCGCGGTCGACGATGCGGTTGTTGATCGCGAGCACGTCGCGCGCGCTGTCGATCAGGCGGTCGATGCGCGCCGTGAGCTCGGATGCCGGGACCGCGCCGCGCCCCGGGTCCGTCAGCCGGTCGTAGAGCGCCTGCTCCTCGTCGACCGTGCGTCCGAGCGCCGCGGACTGCGATTCGTCGAGCGGCAGCAGCGCGATCTCGCCGGCGAGGGTGCGGAAGCTGCGGTGGGCGCGCGCGTAGTTGCCCGCGACCTCCGGATCGTCTAGCACCGCCATCTGCTGCGCGAGGCGCTCGATGGAGGCGATGCGCTCGATCATCGAGCGGCTGGCGCGCGCCGCCTGCGAGGCGTTGTAGACCGCGCTGCGGCTCTGGCTCGCCAGACGCTCCGTATGCCACGCCGAATAGGCGAGCGCGCCCACGAGCGGCAGCATCACCAGCGTGAAGCCGGCGAGCAGGAGGCCGAGGAACGAACGCGGATAGGGAAGGCGGGAAGCGAAGCTCTGGAAAGTGTCACGCACGGGGCGGGCCGAGTGTTCCACTTGTTGCGACCGGAGCCAATGTCAGGAGTTCACGACACTTCTCACCCTGGCCACGTCGGGCGGCGGCGACAGGCCCGCCACGCCGACCGTGCAGTGCGAGGGAACATCGGTCGCGACCACCGCGTTGGGGCCGATCGTGGCGTTGCGGCCTATGCGCACCGCGCCCGTGATGCGCGCCCCGGGCCCGATCACGACGTTGTCCTCGATAGTAGGCGCGCCCGAGGAATCAGCGGCGAGGCTCGCCTGCTGGTAGATCGTCACGCGGTTGCCGATGCGCGCGCCGCGCTCGATGACGATGCCGTAGGGGTGCGGCATCAGGACCGGGGCGTCGAGCTCGCATTCGATGTCGCAGTTGAGCAGCGTCTGCGCGATGCGGGCGGCGAATGGCAGGCGGGAGCGGACCGCCCACTGCAGGAGCCGCGCGGCGCCGGGATTGCGCCCGACGAGCGCCTCCGGATGGCGGCGCTCGACCCGGCTCTCGAGCCAGCCGAGGATCGCGCGCTCGGCGGCGGCCACCACGCCCGGCAACGGCTGCCTTGGGTCGATGCAGATCGCGTTGCGGTAGCGGGCGGCGTGCTCCGGATCGCCGAGCACGATGCGCAGGTCGATGCCCCAGTGCTCGTCGTGCGGCCGGTACGCCATCGTCGCGGGTCCGGAAGGAAAGGCGGCGGCGAGGTCGCGCACGACGGCCTGGTGGACGGCTTCGCGCCGGGCATCGTCGTCGCCCACGAACGCGATCACCGCCCGGGCGGGCCGCACGGCGCCGAGCGCCAGGCGCCCCAGCCAGGCCGCGGCGCTGCGCAGCCGGTACGGCTGGGCGCGCCGCGCCGCCGCGCGCAGGCGCGGTCGCATCGCTGCGACCTGCGACCAGTTGCCCGAGCGCGCCGCCTGCGAGACCAGCCGCCAGTCCTGCGGCCGGGGAAAGAGCCGCGCAGCGCGCTCGAGCGCCGCGCGCGGCGCGTCCTCGCGCAGCGCATTCAGGAGCTCTCCTTCCGCCTCGCGCAGCGGCGTGCTGCGCCAGAGGAGGCGCACCAGCGCATGGACGAAGCGCACGCCGGGCTGCGGGTCGACGAGGTCCTTCGCCCGCAGGAAGAGCATGCCGCCGCGGTACCAGTCGCCGTGGATCTCCGCTGCGAGGAAGCGCGGCCGGCCGATGTCGTCGCTCCAGGCGAGGACCGCGCGCCATCCCGCCTCGATCGCCATGAGCTGCACGAGCTGCAGGTCGAACTCGCGGCAGAATGCGCCCAGCGAGCGCGGCACGTCGGCAAGCGCCTGCGGCGCGAGCGCGAGGTCGAGCTCGCCGCTCTCCGCGCCGTCGTCGAGCACGCAGTGCGGCCCGTGCGCGAAGGCGCCGGCGAGCGCCGCCGCGAGGTAGTGGCGATCGTCCATCAGCGCTGCCGCGCGAGGATCAAGGCGCCGCCTGCAAGGGCGCCGACGTACTGAAGCCGTCCCCGCGGCGCCTCCTGGATGCGGATGACCCGCATGCCGGCGCCGCTGTCGACGAGCAGCGTGCGCTCGCCCACGCCGGCCAGGCGCAGGGCGAGCTGCACCGCGGAGCGGTCCGGCGGCGCGCTCGGCGGCTCACGCCGCAGCAGCCGCCTCGGCAGCAGGAGCAGCGCGGCGGCGACGCAGGCGAGCCCGGCGCCGAGCGTCCAGTGCTGCTCCGGCAGCAGGGCGACCCCGTTCACCAGGAGCGCCGCAGCGGCGACCGAGAGCAGGAGCGTCAACGGAAGGGCGACACGCGCAATCATTCGAACCCCTGCGGAATGCAATGCGCGTGCCAGCTGCCGGCTCCGATAAGAATCAACGGCTTCGCGATTTGATGGCGCAGTTTTTCCGCGACGCTTGTCGCTGAGCAACGACATACAAATCGAACGCGACCGCTTAGGATTCGCCGCGTAGGGGCCACCGCCGTCATCAGTGAAAGAACGATCCATGCGACGCAAGACACTCCAGGCCGCCGTTGTGCTCGCGCTTTCCGCGCCCGCCGCGGCGTTCGCGCAGCTCGCGCAGTTCGAGGCCGTCGATACCCTCCCGTGGCCGTATCGCGGCAGCTTTCCGGCCTACCCGGGCGAGCAGGCGCGCCCGGTCGAAGTGTGGGGCCAGGCCGGCATCGCGCGCGACTCCAACGTGTTCCGCCTTTCCGAGTCGGCGAACGTCGGCGCGATTACCGGCCGCGCGGGCCGCGGCGAGACGATCATGGGCGCCGCCGCGGGCATACGCCTGGAGCAGCGCGTCGTGGGCCGCCAGCGCGTGCGCCTCGCCGCGCGCGGAGACCTGTACAGCTTCTCCAACCACTCGGTGATGGACCACTTCGCCTACCGCGTCACGCCGGAATGGCTGTGGGAGTTCACCAACGACCTCAGCGGCACCGTCGGCTGGGACCACACCAAGCGCCTCGTCGATCTCGCGCAGCTGCGGCGCCCCGTGAAGGACATGGTGACGGAGAACCACGGCTACGTGACCGCCGCCTACCGGCTCGGCCCGACGGTGCGCCTGCGCGGCGGCGTGGACGGCGTGCGCGCCAAGCGCAACGCCGCCGACACCGACACGCGCGCCAACGCGGTCACCGGCGGCGTCGATTACGTCACCCCGCTCGGCAACGCGGTCGGCATCGAGGTGCGCCGCTCCACCGGCGACCAGCCGGTCACCACGGTGCTCGGCGCGCCGCCGGTCGACAACGCGTTCAGCGAGCGGGAGGTCGCGCTGGTCGCCACGTGGGTCGTCACGCCTCAGATCCGCACCAACGCGCGCGTCGGCCGCACGGACCGGGAGCACGACCAGTTTCCCGCCATCGACTTCAGCGGCACCACCTGGAACTTCCTCGTCGACTGGACGCCGCTCAACAAGACCGGCTTCAGCGCGAGCTGGTACAAGGTGCCGCGCTCGGTGATCGACATCAACACGAGCTTCGTCCTGACGCGCGGCTTCACGCTCGGGCCCCGCTGGGCGCCGACCGAGAAGCTCGTCTTCTCGCTGCTCTTCAGCCGCGAGCGCCAGCAGTTCAGCGACCCCACCAACCCGCTCCTCGGACCCTTCCCGCTCGACGAGACGGTGCGCAACTGGCGCCTGATGGCCGGCTGGGAGCCGGTACGCCACTTCGAGCTGGCCGCCGGCCTCGAGCGCGGCGAGCGCTCCTCCAACGGCATCCAGCGCGACTACGTCTACAACCAGCTCATGCTGAGCGGCCGCTACCGCTTCTGAGATCGGGGTCAGGCACCGAATTGCAGCCCTATCTTCCGTAGGTGTCCTCGAAGCGGACGATGTCGTCCTCGCCGAGGTAGGCGCCGGACTGGACCTCGATGATCTCGAGGGGCAGCTTGCCCGGGTTCTCGAGGCGGTGGCGCACCCCGGTGGGAATGTAGGTGGACTCGTTCTCGGTGAGGAGGAAGGTCTCCTCGCCGCGCGTCACCCGGGCGGTGCCGCGCACCACGATCCAGTGCTCGGCGCGGTGGTGGTGCATCTGCAGCGAAAGCGACGCGCCGGGATTCACGACGATGCGCTTCACCTGGAAGCGCTCGCCCTTCTCGATGCCGTCGTAGGTGCCCCACGGCCGGTGCACCTTGCGGTGCGCGAGGCACTCCTCGCGTCCCGCCGCCTTCAGCTTCGCGACCATCGGTCCGATCGCCTGCGCGCGGTCCTTGCGGGCGACCATCACCGCATCGGGCGTCTCCACGACGACCATATCCTCGAGGCCGACGCACGCCACGAGGCGGCTCTGCGCGATGACGAGCGTGTTCTTCGTCTCCGCGGCCTGCACGTCGCCGTGTGTCACGTTGCCCGCCGCGTCCTTCTCGCCGATGTCCCACAGCGCATCCCAGGCGCCGACGTCGGACCAGCCGGCGTCCAGCGGGACGACCACCGCCTCGTAGGCCGCGTGCTCGGCGAGGCGCTCCATGACCGCGTAGTCGATCGAATCCGACGGGCTCTCGGAGAACGCGGCGGAGTCCACCCGCACGAACCCGCCGTCGCGGCGGCCGAAGCGGTAGGAACGCTCGCACGCGGCGAGGATCTCTTTGCGCAACGAGCCGATCGCGTCGATCCACACCGACGCCCGCACCGCGAAGATGCCCGCGTTCCAGAGGTAGTTGCCCGAGGCCACGTACGTCTCGGCGACCTGCGCGTTCGGCTTCTCGACGAACGCGTCGACGAAGTACGCCTCCGGCGAGCCCTTGATCGGGCGCCCGGACCGGATGTAGCCGTAGCCGGTCTGCGGCGAGCGCGCGGGCACGCCGAAGGTGACGATGTAGCCCTCGTGCGCGAGCGCGGCGCCGCGCTCCACCGCCTTCTGGAAGGCGGCCACGTCGCGCACGACATGGTCCGAGGGCATCGCGAGCAGGACCGGGTCGTCGGCGTTGACGCAGTGGATCGCCGCGAGCGTCAGCGCCGGCGCGGTGCCGCGCCCGGCCGGCTCGAGCACGATCGCCTTGGGCTTCGCGCCGGCGCGGGCGAGCTGCTCGGCGACCATGAAGCGGTGGCCCTCGTTGCACACTACCACCGGCTCGATCACCGCGCCGACGCCGCGCGAGCGCAGCGCGGTCTCCTGCAGGAGCGTGCGGTCTCCGCCCACGAGGTGATGCAGCTGCTTGGGGTAATGCTCCCGCGAAAGCGGCCACAGGCGAGTTCCGGATCCCCCGCAGAGGATCACCGGCTGGATCATCGTGGGGGTCACGCCGAGCTCGATCATGGGGATCGCTTTTCTAGGGTCGGGGCGCTCTCCTGCGTTCGCCGAAGAGCTGTGGGTAGCTGAAGTGTGAGGCGAAGCGGGCCTGGTAGTCCGCCTTGGCGCACTCCCCCATCTGGCGCATCTTTTCCGGGAACGCCTCCGCCCACGCGATGAGCCGCGCGAGCTCGCGCTGCGAGCCGGCCTCGAAGAGCAGCCCGTTGCGGCGATGCTCGACGAGCTCCGCAGCGGCGCCGCTGCGGCACGCGATCACCGCGAGCCCGCGCGCGAACGCCTCGACCAGCGGCCGCGGCTCCGCCACCGGGTCGGCGAAGAGCACGTAGCTGCTGCGCGGGCGGACCTTAGACATCGGGGCGCCACCTGCGCGTGCGGTACTGGATCGTCGGGGTCCGCTTGGGCTGCTGCGGCGCCGGCTCGGGCGCCACGCGCTCCGGCAGCGCGGCAACTCGCATCTTCTTTCTCTGCGGGCCCTCGTCCTTCTGCGCCTCTTCCTTGCCGGCGCGGCCGCGCAGGCGGCCGGACGCGTACAGATAACCGGCTGCGGTGGCTGCGGCGCTCATTGCGTTCGTTTCTCCATTTCCTGGACCTCATCAAGGGGCGGGTGGGAATTCATTGCGGCATCCAGGCCGCGCGGCGCTCGAGCGCGCGCCAATAGGCGCCCACCAGCGGGTCGCGCGGGTCGAGCCGCGAGCGCTGCGTGGCGTGCTGCAGCACGGCGCCGAGGAGGTAGACGAGCGTCAGTGCGCCGAGCACCTGCGGGCGCCAGGACCAGTCGGGATAGGCGCGCAGCGCGAACTCGTGCGCGCGCTTCATCGCGGCGCGCAGGAAGCGCGCACCGACGGGCGTGCCGCGCAGGGCGCGCTGGACCATGAGGTAGTGCAGCACGTCGTCCAGCGGGCTCGCGTCGGTTCGCGCGTAGCCCCACTCGGACACGAAGAGCTGCGTGCCGAACAGGCGGACGTTCCAGGGCGCAAAGTCGCCCTGCGCCACGACATAGGGCCCGGTCCAGTAGAGGAGCGCGGTCTCGCAGTCGTGGAACGCCTCGTGCAGCGTCTGCAACTGCTGCGGCGTGGCGAACGGCGTCACGCGCTTCACCGCGTTGGAAAGCCACTCGCCGCAGCCGGAGAGCTCGAAATCCGTGGCGCGGAAGCGCGCGCGCCCGAGGCTCGCGAGGAAGCGGCCGTGGCTTGCGGTGAACGCGCGGGTCTCGCCGGAGCCCGCCAGCGCGGCGGCGGGCGGAAGGGCCAGGACGAGGAAGCGGCGCCCGTCGGCGCCCGTGCCTTCCTCCATCAGGCGCGGCATCTGTCCCTGGAGCTCCTCGACTTCGCCGAGCTCGCGCAGCCAGCGCGCCTCGCGTACGAGCAGCTGGTCCGTCGCCTCGTCGACGGCATGCTTCACGAGCGACAGGCGCATCAGAGGCGCCCTTCCCGCAGCAGGATCGCCCGGCGGTACTCCGCGCGGTCGAGCTTCTCGTCGCCATTCGCGTCCGCGCGTGCGTAGGCCCACGAAAGGCCCGGGATGCGCGCCGCTTCGGCAGGCGTGACGTAGCCGTCCGCGTCGCTGTCAGCGGCACGGAACGCGTCGCGCTGGGCCGTGGCGCCCGACGCGGCCGGCTCGAGCGCGAAGGTGAGCGGCGCGGCCATGAGCACGACGACCCAGACGGCGCAGACGTACCCGAGGAACAGCTGCCTCCCGTGTGTTTTTCGGTGGGACATGGCGTGTGTTGGTCCATACCCCGGCAGCAAGGGCCGTACCAGCCAGGCAAGTGGTTGACGGCGCGCACTTTTCGAATTGCGCGGCCCGGCCGGTGCGTCACTTCCTCCGGACGGGGCATGGCAATGTTTTCAGCAACGCCTTGAAACCGCTTCGCTTTCCTCGTCCGCGCCGTGCGACGTCGCCGGATCGCTCAGCGTGTAACCGTTCCACGATCCAGCGCCGCGCGGCTCATGCGCGTTTGCGCTACCTTCTCTCCTCCCTCACGTTTCCATAGTCCCCTTCACCCATGCCTTCTCCATTCCGGATCGCGCTCGTCGGGGCGCTTGCAACGCTGTGCGGCTGCGCCACGATCGTCGACGGGCGCTTCACCAAGGTCGGCGAGCACGACCGCAAGGGCAACTTCAAGCTGGAGCGCGGCTGGGACCAGCCGAAGGGCTTCGCCATCACGCCCGAGGAAGTGGCGATGAAGTACGGCAAGCTCTGCAAGCCGAAGAACACCTGCGCGTACTTCGCGGACGACAAGTACTACTACCTCGTCGCCGACTACGGCCGCCCGGAGGCGAAGAGCGGCAGCATCGCCCAGATCGCCTGCCCGGTGGTGAGCGGCGCCAACGGCAGCCTGCTCAAGATCTGCTGATGCTGACTCCGGAACTGAAGGCCGAGCTCGCCCCGCGGGGCCGCATGCGCGTGGGCCTCAACTACCAGAACTTCCTGCTCGTGCTGCAGGACGCGCCGGACGGCTCGCCGCAGGGCATCGCGCCGGACCTCGCGCGCGAGCTCGGGCGCCGCGCCGGCCTCGAGATCGAGTTCGTCCGCTTCCCGAAGGCGGGGCTGCTCGCCGACGCGGTGCGCGACGACGCGTGGGACGTCGCCTTCCTCGGCGCGGAGCCGCAGCGCGCGAAGGACATCGCCTTCAGCGACGCCTACCTCGAAATTCCCGTCACCTTCCTCGTGCCGCCCGGCTCGCCCATCCGCGGGCTCACGGACGTGGACCGCGAAGGCGTCCGCATCGCGGTGGCCGAGAAGAGCGCGTACGACCTCTTCCTCTCGCGCGAAATCCGCAAGGCGAAGCTGGTGCGGGTCGCCGGCATCGACGAATCGTTCGAGGCGTTCCGCGCCGACGGCCTGGAGGCGCTCTCGGGCCTGAAGCCCAAGCTCGTGACCGACGCGGAGCGCCTGCCCGGCTCGCGCATCCTCGAAGGCCAGGCCACCGCGGTCCGGCAGTCCGTCGGCACGCCGGTCGGCCGTACCCGGGCCGCGGCCTGGCTGCGGCAGTTCGTCGAGGACATCAAGGCCTCGGGACTGGTCGAACGGACCATCCGCAAGCACGCAATCCGCGGGGTCGCGGTAGCGCCGCCGGCCTGAGGCGGCCCACAATCCGCGCCATGCGGCTCCTGCTCGCCTGGCTGATCAACGCCGTCGCCCTCCTCGCGGTGGCCTACCTCATGCCGAACATCGGCGTGTCGAGCTTCTGGACCGCGCTCATCGCGGCGCTCATCCTGGGGCTGGTCAACGCGATCATCCGGCCGATCCTCATCCTGCTCACCCTGCCGGCCACGATCCTCACGCTGGGTCTCTTCATCTTCGTCATCAACGGGCTGCTCTTCTGGATGGTGGGCTCGTTCATCGACGGCTTCCACGTCGCGGGCTTCTGGGCCGGGTTCTTCGGCGCGATCGTGTTCAGCCTGGTCTCTTGGCTCCTCTCCGCGCTGCTCCTGAGGGATGAACCCCGGGTTTCGTGAAGCGCTCGGGCGGCACCTGCTCGCGATCGAGGAGCGCGACCTCGACGCGCTCGCCGCGACCGTCGCGCCCGACGGCGTGCTGCTCGTGATGTCCGACGGCAAGCTCGTGCGCAGCACCGAGGAGTTCCTCGAGGCGCACCGCGGCTGGTTCGCCATGAAGCACTGGCGGCTCGAGGTGAAGCCGGTGCACATCTTCGAAAGCGCGGACCTCGGCGTCGCGCTCCTGCACCTCGACTATCGCGAGATGCCGCCCGGCAAGCCCGCGACGCGGCAGGCGAGCATGCTGACCCTCGTGTTCCAGAACCGCGGCGGCAAGTGGCTCATGGTCGAGGACCAGAACACGCCCATCAAGTAGCGGCGGCACGCCGCTCCCGACGGCGCCCCGCTCAGGCGCTGCGCTCCTGCGGCGGGCGCAGCAGCGCCTCGAAGGCCGGCGCGTCGAGCGGCTCGCTGAAGTAGTGCCCCTGCCAGTGCTCGCAGCCGAGCGGCGCGAGGCGCGCGAGCTGCGTCTCGCGCTCGACCCCCTCCGCGGCGATCGAGATGCCGAGCGTGTGCGCCATGGCGGCGATCGCGCGCACGATCGCCTCGTCCGCGGGCTGCGTGTCGAGCTCGCGCAGAAAGGAGCGGTCGATCTTCAGCTTGTGGATCGGCAGCCGGCGCAGGTAGGCGAGGCTCGAGTAGCCGGTGCCGAAGTCGTCCACCGACAGCCGCACGCCCAGCTCGCCGATGCGGCGCAAGGTCTCGATCGTTCCCGGCACGTTCATCAGCACGCGCTCGGTGATCTCGAGCTCGATGCAGGACCCGGGGAGCCCGTTCGCCTTCAGCGCCTCGGCGAGCTTCTGCTCGAACACCCTGCCCTCCGCGAGCTCCGGCGCGGAAACGTTGATCGCGTACCACGCGCGCCGCGGCATGCGGCGGTGCCAGGCGCCGGCCTGCGACAGGGCGCGCTCCAGCGTCCATTCGCCGACGGCGCGGATCAGCCCGCATTCCTCGGCAAGCGGCACGAAGTCCTCGGGCAGCATCAGGCCGCGCTCCGGGTGGCTCCAGCGCACCAGCGCCTCGGCGCCCACCACCCGGTCGCGCCCTTCCACGACCGGATGCCAGTGCAGCACCAGCTCGCTTCGCGCCAGCGCGCCGCGCAGCTCGTTCTCCACGCGCAGGCGCTCGAGCGCCCGCGCGTTGAGCGCCGGCGAGAAGAAGCGGAAGGTGCCCCGCCCGCTTTCCTTCGCGTGGAACATCGCGGCATCGGCGTTGCGCAGCAGCTCGCCGAAGTCCGCCCCGTCGCCCGGGTAGACGCTGATGCCGATCGAAGCCGCCACGTTGAGCGCGCGGCCGGCGAGCGGGAACGGGCGCGCCAGTGCGTCGAGGATGCGCTGCGCGAGCACCGCCGCCTCTTCCGGGCTCTTCACCGGCTCGAGGAGCACGAACTCGTCACCGCCTAGGCGCGCCAGCGCGTCGGGGCCGACCAGCGCCTCGAGGCGCTCCGCCACCGCGCGCAGCAGCGCGTCGCCGACCGCGTGGTCGAGCGAATCGTTGACGAGCTTGAAGCGGTCGAGGTCGAAGCACAGGAGCGCCACCTGGGTGCGCGTGCGCGCGGCGGCGAGGATCGCCTGGCGCGCACGGTCCGCGAGCAGGACGCGGTTCGGCAGCCCGGTGAGCGGGTCGCGCGTGGACAGGAACTCGATGCGCGCCTCGTCGTGCTTGCGCGTGGTCACGTCGGCCGCCGTTCCCCGGTACCCCGCAAGCTTGCCGGCCCCGTCGAGCACCGGCACGCCGTTCAGCGAGAGCCACACCAGCCCGCCGGCGCGCGTCACCGCCGGGCACTCGAAGTCGCGGAATTCACGCCCCGCCGCCCCGTGCGCCTGCAGCTCGCGCTCGATGCGCGCGCGGTCGCCGAGCGGCACGAGGTCGGCGGGCGTGCGGCCTAGCATCGCCGCGCGCGGATGGCCGACCAGCGCCTCCGCGCGCTCGGAAAGATAGGTGTAGCGCCAGGCCGCGTCCGCCTCCCATACGAACTCGCTGGAGGCCTCGGCGACGTGGCGGAAGCGCTGCTCCGTGTCGCGCAGGGCGGCCTCGGTGCGCTTCGCCGACTCCACGTCGGCCACGGTGCCGGACATGCGCAGCGCCCGGCCGTCGGGCGAGCGCTCGACCACGCGCCCGCGGCCGTGCAGCCATTTCCAGGCCCCGTCCGCCGCCTGGATGCGGAACTCGGTCTCGAGCTGCGGCACCTCGCCCTTCAGCGCGCGCACCAGGGCCCGCCGATAGGCCTCCCGGTCCTCGGGATGCATGAGCGGCACGAGCTCCGCGCCGCGCGTGACCTGCGCCGAGCGCGGGTGGCCGAGGAAGCGGGCCCAGCCGTCGCCGGCGTAGAGCTCCCCGCTCGCGACGTCGAAGTGCCACTCGGCAAGGTTGCCGCCGTCCAGCGCGAGCTCGAGGCGCTCCTTAGCCTGCACGAGCTTGCGCTCGGCGTTGCGCTGCTCCGTGACGTCGCGCCCCACGCCGCGGTAGCCGACGAACTCGCCGTCGGCGTCGAAGCGGGACTGGCCGGAGATGATGTGCACCTGGCGCGCGCCGCGCTCGTCGCGCCGCGCGATCTCCAGGTCGAAGAAGCTTTCCTGGTCCTCGAGCCGCTGCCGGTGCCCCTCCAGCGCGCGCGGATCGATCTCCACCCCGGGGATCTCCCAGAACCGCTTGCCGTAGGTGGAAGTGCGGCCGAAGAAGGTGGCGACCGGCGCGCCGCCGGAGAGCCACACCACGCGATGCTCGGCGTCGGTTTCCCAGAACCAGTCCGCCGAGAGCTCG
This sequence comes from Burkholderiales bacterium, assembly GCA_035627155.1. Classification (GTDB taxonomy): domain Bacteria; phylum Pseudomonadota; class Gammaproteobacteria; order Burkholderiales; family SG8-39; genus SCGC-AG-212-J23. Next base: position 16,593 of record DASPMF010000087.1, read on the forward strand.
GTCAGCCCGCGGAAGCGTTCGACGCTTTTCTGCAGCTCGTCCTTCTTCGCCTTGGCCTTCCTGTGCGAAAAGGCCATGAAGGCGTAGACGGCCCCGCCAGCGAGCACGGCGAGGAGGAGCGCGTCGAGCACGCGCCGCTCAGCCGGCGCCGCGGACGGGCGGCGCCACCTTCAGCACTTCCTCGATCGTCGTCAGCCCGGCGCCCACCTTGAGCGCACCGCTGATGCGCAGCGGCCGCATGCCCTCCTTGAAGGCCTGCTCGCGGATGGCGGTGGGATCGGCGGCGTCGTTCAGGAGCTTCTTGATCTCCGTGCTCATGACCAGCGTCTCGTAGATGCCGACGCGCCCGAGGAACCCGGTCATGCGGCACTCGAGGCAGCCGGCCGGCTTGTAGACGTGCGCCGGGCGGTTCGACTTCCACGGCGCGACGAGCGCGTCCCAGGCGTGGTGGTCCTCGACGCGGTTCAACTCGGCCTTCTGCTTGCAATGCGGGCACAGCGTGCGCACCAGGCGCTGCGCCATGATGCCGTTCAGGGTCGAGTTGAGCAGGTAGGCCGGCACGCCGAGCTCGAGCAGGCGGGACACGGCGCTCGGCGCGTCGTTCGTGTGCAGCGTCGAGAGCACCAGGTGGCCGGTGAGCGCCGACTGCACCGCCATCTCGGCGGTCTCGAGGTCGCGGATCTCGCCCACCATGATGATGTCCGGGTCCTGGCGCATGAGGGCGCGCACGCCCTCGGCGAACCCGAGGTCGATCTGGTGCTGGACCTGCATCTGGTTGAAGGACGCCTCCACCATCTCGATCGGGTCCTCGATCGTGCAGACGTTGACGTCGGGCGTGGCGAGGGTCTTCAGCGTCGAGTACAGCGTGGTGGTCTTGCCGGAGCCGGTCGGGCCGGTCACCAGGACGATGCCGTTCGGCCGCTGCGTCATGTCGTCCCAGCGCTTCTTGTCGTCCTCGGAGAACCCGAGGTCCTTGAAGTCGCGAACCAGCACCTCCGGGTCGAAGATGCGCATCACCAGCTTCTCGCCGAAGGCGGTCGGCAGCGTGGACAGGCGCAGCTCCACCTCCTCGCCGTTAAGCGTGCGCGTCTTGATGCGCCCGTCCTGCGGGCGGCGCTTCTCGACCACGTCCATGCGCGCGAGGATCTTGATGCGGCTCGTCATCGCCACCAGCACCGCGGCGGGGATCTGGTAGACCTGGTGCAGCACCCCGTCGATGCGGAAGCGCACGATGCCCTGCTCGCGGCGCGGCTCGACGTGGATGTCGCTCGCGCGCTGCTCGAAGGCGTACTGCCAAAGCCAGTCGACGATGCGCACCACGTGCGCGTCGTTCGCGTCGAGCTGCTTGTTCTCCTTGCCGAGCTCCACCAGCTGCTCGAAGTTCGACAAGCCCGAGCCGCCGGCGCTGTTCTTCTTCGCGCCCTTGATCGACTTGGCGAGGTTGTAGAACTCGACCTGGTAGCGCTCGATGTCCTGCGGGTTGGCGATCACGCGGCGGATGTCGCGCTTGATCATGCGCGCGAGCT
>DASPMF010000088.1:0-13194 GCA_035627155.1 Burkholderiales bacterium
CGCGCTGGCAGGCATCGGGGTGGGCTGGGTGAAGACGGTCGACAACTATCGCGTCGCCCAGGTCGCGAAGACGCTGCGCGAGGCGATGGACTCCGACTACGCCGGGCTCAAGGTGATCATCGCCGAGGGCGAATGCCAGCTCGAGCGCCAGCGCAAGCTGCGGCCGGTCGTGGCCGAGAAGCTGAAGAAGGGCGAAAGGCACGTCCGCGTCAAGTACGGCGTCGACGAGGACACGTGCACCGGCGATCACTCGTGCATCCGCCTTTCCGGCTGCCCGACGCTCACGGTGAAGGACAACCCGGACCCGCTGCGCCGCGACCCCGTCGCCACCGTCATCGACGGCTGCGTGGGCTGCGGCCTGTGCGGCGAGAACGCGCATGCCGCGACGCTGTGCCCCTCCTTCTATCGCGCGGAAGTCATCCAGAACCCCACCTGGTGGGACAGGCTGTGGAACGGCAGTTCACCAAGGAAATAGAGTCCCTGCGGCTCGGCGACGGCGAGACCTTCCACGGCGAAGGCATCCTCGCCGTGACGAAGGCGCTCCTGCAGTCCGGCGTCTCGTATGTCGGCGGCTACCAGGGCGCGCCGGTCTCGCACCTCCTCGACGTCATGGTGCAGGCGCGGGAGTACCTCGACACGCTCGGCGTGCACGTCGAGGCGTGCACCAACGAGGCGGCCGCGGCGGCGATGCTCGGCGCGTCGGTGAACTACCCGGCGCGCGGCGCGGTGACGTGGAAGTCGATCGTCGGCACCAACATTGCCTCCGACGCGCTCTCCTACCTCTCGAGCTCCGGGGTACTGGGCGGCGCGCTAATCGTCGTCGGCGAGGACTACGGCGAAGGCGCGAGCGTCGCGCTCGAGCGCACGCACGCCTTCGCGATGAAGTCCTCGATGTGGCTCCTCGACCCGCGGCCCAACCACCGCACCATCGTCGACATGGTGGAGAAGGCGTTCCAGCTCTCGGAAGCCTCCAGCACGCCGGTGATGATGGAGCTGCGAATCCGCGCCTGCCATGTGCGGGGTTCTTTTGTTGCAAAGGCAAATCGCGCGCCTGCGGTCTCGACGCGCCGCCGGCTGGACGGCCCGCCGAGTGAATTCGTCTACGACCGGCTCGCCCACCCGCCGGCCACCTTCCGCCACGAGAAGCTGAAGGCCGAGGTCCGCCTTCCGGCGGCGCGCAAGTTCGTGGCCGAGCACAAGCTCAACGAGGTGTTCGACGGACCGGAATCTTCCCTCGGCATCGTCGTGCAGGGCGGCCTGTACAACGGCCTCGTCAACGCACTGCGCCTCGCCGGGCTGGCCGACGCCTTCGGCAGCTCGCGCATTCCCATCTACGCCCTCAATGTCGTGTATCCGCTCGTGCCCGAAGAAGTGGCGGCGTTTTGCGCCGGCAAGAAGGCGGTGCTCGTCGTCGAGGAAGGTCAACCGGAGTTCATCGAGCAGGAGATCGCCACGATCCTGCGCCGGGCCGGCGTTCAAACGCCGCTGCACGGCAAGGATTTCCTCCAGGCCGCCGGTGAGTACACGAGCGAGGTGCTCGTGCGCGGCCTGACGACGCTCGTGTCGCAATACGCGCCGCACGTGGAGAATTCTTCTGGAGAAGCTTTTCTGCAGGCCGCCCTGCAGGTCAAGAAGACTGCGGCGGAAACGCTCGGCGCGATGCCGCCGCGGCCGCCGGGGTTCTGCGTCGGTTGCCCGGAGCGCCCGGTCTTCTCGGCGATGAAGCTCGTGGCCCAGGACATCGGCCGGCCGCACGTCTCGATGGACATCGGCTGCCATTCCTTCGCCTCCTTCGAGCCGTTCTCGCAGGGCAACACGGTGCTCGGCTACGGCATGAGCCTCGCCTCGTCCGCGGCGGTCGGCCCGATGTCGGCGAAGCGCCCGGTCGCGGTGATGGGCGACGGCGGGTTCTGGCACAACGGGCTGCTCTCGGGCGTGGCCTCGCGCCTGCTGAATGAAGGCGACGGCGTGCTCGTCATCATGAAGAACGGCTACTCGTCGGCCACCGGCACGCAGGAGATCGTTTCCTCGCCGAAGAAGGCGGACCACTCCATCGAGGACGCGCTGAAGGGCCTCGGCGTGAAGTGGCAGCGCACCGTGCACACCTACGAGGTGGAGGAAGTCGCGAAGACCTACAAGGAAGCCATGACCTCGGACTACCCGGGCCTGAAGGTCATCGTCGCCGAAGGCGAATGCCAGCTCGAGCGGCAACGCAGGTTGCGACCCGTCGTCTCGGAGAAATTGAAGAATGGGAAAAGGCAAGTCCGGGTGAAGTACGGCGTCGATGAAGACACCTGCACGGGCGACCACTCGTGCATCCGGCTCTCCGGCTGCCCGACGCTGACCGTGAAGGACAACCCCGACCCGCTGCGCCGCGACCCCGTCGCCACGGTCATCGACGGCTGCGTGGGCTGCGGCCTGTGCGGGGAGAACGCCCACGCGGCCACCCTCTGCCCTTCCTTCTACCGGGCCGAAGTCATCCAGAACCCGACGGTTTTCGACCGCCTGCTCTTCTCCGTGAGAAAACTTTTCCAATGATCCCTGAAAGACCGATCACCATCCTCATCGCCGCCCTCGGCGGCGAAGGCGGCGGCGTGATGGCCGACTGGCTGATGGAGGCCGCGCGCGAGAGCGGCTTCCCTGCGCAGGCGACTTCCATCCCCGGCGTCGCGCAGCGCACCGGCGCCACGACGTACTACCTCGAGATCTTCCCTGCCGAGCGCAGGACGCTCGGCGGCCGGGAGCCGGTGATGTCGCTCACGCCCAGCCCGGGCAACGTGGACATCATGGTCGCCTCCGAGCTGATCGAGGCCGGGCGCGCGATGCAGAACGGCTACGTCAGCCCGGAGCGCACCACCCTCATCGCCTCGACGCACCGCATCTACGCGACCGTCGAGAAGATGCAGATGGGCGACGGCCGCTTCGAGAGCGAGCGCGTGGTCGAGGCGGCGCGCCAGCTCGCCCGCCACGCGGTGCTCTTCGACATGCGCGAGCTCGCGCAGCAGAGCGGCACGGTGATCAACGCGGTGCTCTTCGGCGCGATGGCCGGCAGCGGCGTGCTGCCGCTGCCCCGCGAAGCCTGCGAGCGCGCGATCCGCGAAGGCGGCCGCGGCGCCGAGGCGAGCCTGCGTGGCTTCGCCGCCGGCTTCGACATCGCCGCGGGCGCGAAGGCCCCGCCTCAGCCGCCGGCAAAGCCCAAGCGCGCCACCACGCTGCAGGAGGTGCTGGACACCGCCGTTTCCCGGCTGAAGGACTACCAGGGCGAGCGTTACGCGAAGCTCTTCGAAGAGCGGCTGAAGCCGTTTCTCCGCGACGAGGCGCTGGCGGCGGAAGTGGGCCGGCACCTCGCGGTGTGGATGAGCTACGAGGACATCATCCGCGTCGCCGACCTCAAGACGCGCGCCTCGCGCTTCGAGCGCGTGCGCCGCGAGGTGAATGCGAAGCCGGGGGAACCGGTCGTGGTGATCGACTACCTGAAGCCCGGCGTCGAGGAATTCGCCTCGGTGCTGCCGGCGGCGCTCGGCCGGCGCCTGGTGGACTGGGCGACGCGCCGCGGCAAGCTCGACGCATACAACGTCGGCATGCACGTCAAGACCTCGGGCGTGTTCGGCTGGCTCCTCGTGCGATCGCTCGCGGGCCTGCGCTTCTGGCGGCCGTTCAGCTACCGATACCAGGAAGAGCAGAAGCTCATCGAGCGCTGGCTCGGCCACGTCGCCGAGGCGGCGAAGCGCGACCGCGCGCTCGCCCTCGAGATCGCCGAATGCGCGCGCCTCGTGAAGGGCTACGGCGAGACGCACCGGCGCGGCAAGGGCAACTTCCTCGCCATCGTCGACGCGCTGGTCGAGAACCCTCCCACCGCGGACCCCCGCGAGCAGGCGAAGGCGATCCGCAAGGCCCGCGAGGCCGCGCTCGCGGACCCGGAAGCCAAGGCGCTCGGCAAGGAGCTCGGCAAGCCCGTGGTCTGGCTGAAACCGGTTTCTTCGTAGAATCGCGGCCATGGCGAGCGTCCCGAAGGCCCCCGGCCGCGCAGAGCTTTACCGGCGCATGGACCGGCACAACCTGACCCCGTTGTGGGAGGTGCTGCACGCGCTCATCCCGAACGAGCCGGTCACGCCGTGCAAGCCCGCGCTCTGGAAGTACTCGGAGGTCCGGCCCTACCTGATGGAGGCGGGCCGGCTGATCACCGCGCGCGAGGCCGTGCGCCGCGTGCTCATCCTCGAGAACCCCGGCATGCGCGGCGAATCCTGCATCACGCAGAGCCTGTACGCCGGCCTGCAGCTCATCCTGCCGGGCGAGATCGCGCCGAGCCACCGTCATACGCAGTCGGCGCTGCGCTTCGTGGTCGAGGGAAGCGGCGCCTACACCGCCGTGGACGGCGAGCGCACCACCATGCACCCGGGCGACTTCATCATCACCCCGTCGTGGACCTGGCACGACCATGGCAATCCGGAAGAACAGCGCGCTGCGGAGCCGGTGGTGTGGCTCGACGGCCTCGACATCCGCATGGTGCAGGCCTTCGGCGCGCAGTTCCAGGAGGTGTATCCCGAGGAGGTGCAGCCGGTGACGCGCGGCGAAGGGACCTCCGGCGCGCGCTTCGGCGCGAACCTCGCGCCGCTCGGCGCGGTGTCGCCCTTCGGCAAGACCTCGCCGATCTTCAACTATCCCTACGCGAGGAGCCGCGAAACGCTCGCGCGCCTCGCCAGGGAAGGCGATCCCGACGCCTGCCACGGCTGGAAGATGCAGTTCATCAACCCGCTGACCGGCGGCGCGGCGATGCCGACCATCGGCGCGTTCATCCAGCTCCTCCCGAAGGGCTTCCGCAGCGCGCCGTACCGGGCCACCGACGGCACGGTGTTCTGCGTCGTCGAGGGAACCGGACGCGCGCGCGTCGGCGGCGAGACCTTCGCCTTCGAGCCGCGCGACGTGTTCGTCGTGCCCTCGTGGCAGCCGCTGGTGCTCGAGGCCGACGGCGAGTGCGTGCTCTTCTCGTTCTCGGACCGCCCGCCGCAACAGGCGCTCGGCCTGTGGCGCGAGCGGCGCGGATAGCCAGGGGAGAACCGATGAACGCACCCGACAACGCCGCGCTTTCGCGCGAGTACAACAACCGCGAGCTCGTTCCCGACCACGGCGACTATTTCGCCCGCTGGAAGGAGGCGTCCGAGCGCGCGCGCAACACCATGGCCTGCAAGCTCGACCTGCGCTATGGCGAGGCGCCCGGAGAGACGATCGACCTCTTCCCGGCGCGCAAGGGCGACGGCACGTGCATGCTCTTCATCCACGGCGGCTACTGGCGCTCCCTCGACAAGGCGGACTTCTCGTACCTCGCGCCGGTTTGGGTGGATTCCGGCGTCTCGCTCGCGGTCGTCAACTACGACCTGTGCCCGAAGGTCGGCATCGAGGAGATCGTGCGGCAGATGCTGCGCGCGAGCCGCTGGCTCTGGCTGCACGCCGAGGACTACGGCATGGACCAGGACCGGCTGTACGTGTCCGGGCACTCGGCCGGCGGGCACCTCACCGCGATGATGATGGCGGCGGTCTTCCCCGTGTTCGACCGGCGCCTGCCGAAGGACCTCTTCAAGGGCGGCCTCGCGATCAGCGGCATCTACGACATGCGCCCGCTGACCCACGTCGATTTCCTGCAGCAGGACCTGCGCCTCGACGAGGACTCGGCGTGGCGCCTCTCGCCGGCGTTCCTGCCGCCCGCCACGCGCGCGCCGCTCGCCACCTGCGTCGGCGGCGACGAGTCGGGCGAGTTCCGGCGCCAGAACGCGCTTCTCGGCGAGCGCTGGAAGAACGTGCTCGCCGCGAACATCCCGATGCCGGGCCGCAACCATTTCTCCGTGATGGACGCCCTCGCGGAGCCCTCGAGCGCCCTCTTCAAGGGCGCGCGGCGCCTCATGAAACTGGACCAATGAACCAATACCTGCAGCCCGCAAGCTACATCGACAGCGCCGATCCCGCCGTCATCGCTTTCGCACGCAAGAACGTCTCGGGGCGGTCTGAGATTGAAAGGGCCGTGTCGCTCTACTACGCCGTGCGCGACGAGGTGCGCTACAACCCGTTCCTCGACTTCTCCGACCCGGAAGTCTTCCGCGCATCCTCGGTCCTCGAGCGCGGCGAGGGATTCTGCATCGGCAAGGCGGCGCTGCTGGCGGCCGCCGCGCGCGTCGCCGGCATCCCGGCGCGCGTCGGCTTCGCCGACGTGAAGAACCACCTCACGACGCCGAAGCTCGCGGAGACGATGGGCTCGGACCTCTTCATCTACCACGGCTACACCGACCTGCACCTGGAAGGAAAATGGGTGAAGGCGACGCCCGCGTTCAATCTCGCGCTGTGCCGCAAGTTCCGCGTCAAGCCGCTCGAGTTCGACGGCCGAAGCGACTCGATCTTCCATCCCTTCGACGAGGACGACCGGCGGCACATGGAGTACCTCGCCGACCGCGGCCGCTTCGCCGACGTGCCGGTGGAGGAAATCCAGGAGGCGTTCCGCGAGGCGTATCCGCGCTTCTACTCGCTGGGCGCGGCGGCCGCCCGGGAAACCTTCGGCTGAAGGCGCTCCTGGAGGAGAGCTTCCGCGCGGCGGTGGCCGCCGCCGATCCGCTCGCCATCCTCAAGCCGCACCTGCCCGGGCCGCCGCGCGGCCGCACCTTCGTCGCCGCCGCGGGCAAGGCCGCCGCGTCGATGGCGCTCGCCGTGGAGGGCGCCTGGCCTGCCGGCGCGCCGCTCGACGGGCTCGCCATCACGCGCTACGGCCATGGCTTGCCGACGCAGCGCATCCGCGTCGTGGAAGCCGGCCATCCCGTCCCCGACGAGGCCGGCGAGCAGGCGGCGCGCGGGATCCTGGAGGGCGCCCGGTCGCTCGGCGAGGACGACCTCCTGCTCGCGCTCATCTCCGGCGGCGGCTCCAGCCTCCTCTCTCTGCCGGCGCCGGGCCTCGAGATGGCGAAGCTGAAGGCGCTGACGCGCGAGCTGCTGAAAAGCGGCGCGGCGATCCAGGACATGAACACGGTGCGCAAGCACCTGTCCGCCATCCAGGGCGGGCGGCTCGCCGCGGCGACGCGCGCCCGCGTGCTCGCCCTCGTCATCTCGGACGTCACCGGCGACGACCCGACGCACATCGCCTCGGGCCCGTGCGCGCCCGATCCGACGACGGTGGAGGACGCGCGCGCCGTGCTCGCGCGCTTCGGCATCGCCTTCGACGGCCCCTTCTCCGAGACGCCGAAGCCCGGCGACCCGCTCTTCTCGCGCGTCGAGAACCGCGTCGTCGCCACGGCGCACCGCTCGCTCGAGGCGGGGGCGCGCGTCTTCGCGGCCCGCGGCATCGCGCCCGTGATCCTCGGCGACACCATCACGGGCGAAGCGACCGAGGTGGCCAAGGTCATGGCGGCGCTGGTGCGGGAGATCCGGCACCATGGCGCGCCGTTCCAGGCGCCGGTCGCGCTCATCTCTGGCGGCGAATGCACGGTGACGGTCAAGGGGGACGGCGGGCGCGGCGGGCGCTGCTCCGAGTTCCTGCTCTCGCTCGGCGTCGAGCTCGACGGCATGCGCGACGTTGCGGCGCTCGCAGCCGACACCGACGGCATCGACGGCTCGGAGGACAACGCCGGCGCCTTCCTCCTGCCGGACTCGCTTCAGCGTGGCCGAAAAGAAGGCCTCGCGGCCCGCGCCCTGCTCGCTCGCAACGACAGCTATGGGTTCTTTTCCGCGATCGGCGACCTCCTTGTCACGGGCCCCACGCGGACCAACGTCAATGACTACCGGGCGATTCTGATACAGGCCTGAAAATGAAAGGCCCGGCACGGCGGCCGGGCCTTGGCCCTTGCGAGGGCCGTCTTGCCTGATGGCGCCGAGCTGGGCACCCTCTTCAACGGAGGCCGGTGCGGCCAGGTATCCCGACCGGTAGCCGGGAATTCCAGGTGTTCCGCCGTTCTGGCGGCCGCATCGGACTCGCCTCGAATCTACTCCTGAAGGATGAACCGTCAATCGCTGTTTTGAACGAATCTTCGCGGCGTACAATGTCGGGGTTGCAGGAGAGCGGCCCGCGCATGCGGGCCCACCGAAGGCGCAATCTCCCATGAACGCTCAGGTCCCCGTACTGCAACGCTGAAGCACAGCCGTCTGGAGAGCGATCCGCCGCAACCGGGGGCGGGTCCGCCGAAGGAGCAACGCGGAGGTCGTTTCCGCGGAATCTCTCAGGCCCACCGACAGAGGGAGCGGCGCGAGGAAGGAACGAACCTTGCGCTGCCCACTACCCGTCGAGGGCCTTCGAATGAAAGTGATCGTGCTGGGCGCGGGCGTCGTAGGGACGACGAGCGCCTATTACCTCAACAAGCTCGGCTGCGACGTCACTGTCGTCGACCGCCAGGCCGCGCCCGCGGCGGAAACGAGCTTCGCCAACGGCGGACAGGTCTCCGTGAGCCACGCAGAGCCGTGGGCCAACCCCGGCGCGCCGTTCAAGGTGCTGAAATGGCTCGCCCGGGAAGACGCGCCGCTTCTTTTCCGGCTGCGCGCCGATGCCCGCCAGTGGGCGTGGGGCCTCGCGTTCCTGCGCGAATGCACGCCGGCGCGCACGCGGCACAACATCGAGCAGATCGTGCGCCTTGGGACCTACAGCCGCGCGAAGCTGCAGGCATTGCGCGCCGACACCGGCATCGCCTACGACCAGCTCGAACGCGGCATCCTGCACTTCTACACGGACCCGCGCGAGTTCGAGGCGGCCCTCGAGCCGGCGCGCCAGATGTGCGAGCTCGGCTGCGAGCGGCGCGTGATTTCCGCCGACGAGGCGGTGGCCATCGAGCCGGCCCTCGCGCCCGCGCGCGAGCGGCTTGCCGGCGCGACCTACACCTGCGCCGACGAATCGGGCGACGCACGGAAATTCACCCTCGAGCTCGCCCGGCTGGCCGAGGCCAACGGGGTGCGATTCCTCATGGGCCACGACGTCAAGGCGATCCGCCGCACCGGCTTCGGCGTGGAGCACGTCGAGGCGACCGATGCGGAAGGCCGCTTCGTCCGGTTGCGCGCCGACGCCTACGTGCTGGCGCTGGGCAGCTTCAGCCCGATGATCGCGCGCTCGCTCGGCATCCGCCTCAACGTCTATCCCGCGAAGGGCTACTCGGTGACGCTGCCGGTGAAGGACGCGGAGAAGGCCTACTCCGTCTCGCTCACCGACGACGAGTACAAGCTCGTTTTCTCCCGCCTCGGCGACCGGCTGCGCATCGCGGGTACCGCGGAGCTCAACGGCTACGACCGCAGCCTGAACCGCGTGCGCTGCGAGGCGATCGTGCGGCGCGTCGAGGCGCTCTTCCCCGGCGCCGGCGATGCCAGTCGCGCCGAGTACTGGGCCGGCCTGCGGCCCGCGACGCCCTCGAACGTCCCCTACATCGGCGCCTCGCGCGTGCAGAACCTGTTCCTCAACACGGGCCACGGCACCCTCGGCTGGACGCATGCGTGCGGCTCGGGCGCTGCGCTTGCGGACATCGTGTGCGGGCGGCAGCCCGAGGTGGATTTCGACTTCACCGGCGTGCGCGCCGCGGTCGCCGCAGGACGCTCCGGCGCGGGCAGGAGTAGACTCCTGAGGGCATGAACCTCAAATCTTCGATCCTCGCGGCGGGCCTCGCGCTCGCCTCCTCCTCGTTCGCGCAGGACAAGCCGCAAGCGCCGGAGAAAGCCGCGGGCGATCCGGTGCTGGAAATCACGCGCACCGGCAAGCTGCCGTGCGAGATCAAGCCGGTGATGACCGACGAGGAGATCATCCGCTGCGGCGGACGCCCGCAGAGCAAGCCGCTGCCGCCGGTCCCGGCGAAGAACTAGGCCGCGCCGTAACCGATGCCGAAATCGGTGCCTGACTCCGAATTCAGGCGGGGCTCAGGATGTGGATCACGCGGCTCGCCACGAGCTCCTTGACCTTCGCGCCGTAGGCCGCCATGTGCGGCGCGGCGGCATGGGCCTTCAGCGCCTCCATGCTTTCCCACTTCTCGATCGCCATGAACGTGTCGGGACCGAGCGTGGTCTGGAAACCGGGCGCCGGCTCGGTGTCGATGGCGGGCGCGTACTCGATGCAGCCCGGCTCGGCGAGGACGTTGGGCACGTTCTCGCGGAACGCCTCCAGGACTGCGTCGCGCTTGCCCGGCCTTGCGGTGATCACGGCGATGACGTGGACCATGGCTGCCTCCCCGGGAAAAGGGGGCCATCATACGCATCCCCTACAATCCCCGGCGCCATGGCGGACGTTCCCCCGCACCTGCAGACGCTGCGCTCGCGCTTCGCCGCCGTCCTCTTCTCGGACGTGAGCGGCAGCACCCGCCTCTACGAGTCGGCGGGCGACACCATCGGGCATCGCACCATCCGCGGCTGCGTGGACCTCATGCGCCGCGCTACTGAATCTCAGGGCGGCCGCGTGGTGAAGACGATCGGCGACGAGATCCTCGCCGTGTTCGCCACCGCCGACGCCGCGGCGCGGGCGGCGATCGCCATGCAGATGGACAGCGAAGGCCTGCCGCAGGTCGCCGGCACGCGGCTCGCGCTGCGCATCGGCTTCCACGGCGGGCCGATCCTGCAGAAGGAAAACGACATCTTCGGCGACACGGTCAACCTCGCGGCGCGCCTCGTCGGGCTCGCGCAGCCCGGGCAGATCATCCTGTCGCGGGAAACGGCAGGCACCCTCGGCGCCGAGATGCGCGTCATGGCGCGCGACCTCTACGGCGTGCAGGTCAAGGGCAAGGCGGAGGAGGTCGCGGTCTCCGAGCTCGTCTGGAAGCGCGACGAGGACGCCACCGTGCTTGCTTCCCTGCGCGCGCCGGCGGTGCGCGCGCCGCTTGCGGCCCTGCGGCTGCGCCATCGCGGCAACGAGGTGCAGCGCCGCCGGGACGCCGAAGCCGAAGTCCTGGGGCGCGATCCGGACTGCGGCGTGCAGATCGCCGACCACATGGCGTCGCGCCGGCACTGCACGATCGAGCGCCGCAAGGACAAGTGGGTGCTCAAGGACCACAGCACCAACGGCACCTACGTGACGTTCGAGGGCGACGCCGAGCTGCTGCTGCGCCGGGAGGAAGTCGTGCTGCGCGGGCACGGCTGGATCGCCTTCGGCCAGTCGCGGGCCGGAACCGACGAGGTGGTGGAGTTCTTCGTCGAGTAAGTAGAATCGGCGCCTTCCCCGCAGGCCGAATCGAGGAGGCTCCATGCTTCAGATGAAGGATACGACCGTCGGCAAAGGCGACACCGCCAGCGCCGGCCAGAACGTCACCGTCCACTACACCGGCTGGCTCAGCGAAGGCGGCAAGCGCGGGCGCAAGTTCGACTCGAGCAAGGATCGCGGCGACCCGTTCGTCTTTCCGCTCGGGCAGGGCCATGTCATCAAGGGCTGGGACGAAGGCGTGCAGGGCATGAAGGTCGGCGGCACGCGCGAGCTGACCATTCCACCGGACATGGGGTACGGCGCGCGCGGCGCCGGCAACGTCATCCCGCCGAACGCGACGCTGATCTTCGAAGTCGAGCTCCTCAAAGTCGGCTGACCGGGCCGGATGGACAAGAAGGTCGTCCGCTCGGCGGGCGCGGTGGTGTTCCGCCGCACCGAGCGCGGTGTTCGCCTGCTCGTGCTGCGCGCGTACAAGAACTGGGATTTCCCCAAGGGCCTGGTCGAGAACGCGGAAGACATGCTCTCCGCGGCGAAGCGCGAGGTGAAGGAAGAGACCGGCCTGACCGACGTCGACTACCCGTTCGGCGAGGAGCACAAGGAAACGGTGCCCTACGCAAACAACAAGGTGGCGCGCTACTACCTCGCCGAGACCGACCAGCACGCGATCGAGCTGCCGGTGAACACGGCGCTCGGCCGGCCCGAGCACCACGAGTACCGCTGGGTGAGCTTCGAGGAGGCCGAGGACCTGCTGCCGCCCCGCCTCGCCGTCATCCTCGAATGGGCGAGGAATCTCCTTTCGGGCCACTGAGGAAGCGCAGGACGGCGTCGTTGAACGCCGCCGGCTGTTCCCAGTACGCCGAGTGGCCCGCCTCCGGAATCACCACCGCGCCCGCTCCCGGAACGCTGCCGGCCAGCAGCCGCAGGACGTGCGGCGGCATGTAGAGATCGGCGTCGCCGGTGAGGAAGAGGACCGGCATGGCGAGCCGGCCGAGCGCCTCGAAGGTGATCGGGTTCGCGGTCTCCGGCAGCGTCGCAGCGCCTTTCCGCCGCGCCGCGCGCTCGATCTCGAGCCACTTCTGCACGCCTTCCGGATGGGCCGCACGATAGGAGGGCCCGAGCTCCTTCACTTCCGCAGGCAGCGCGTCGAACTGCGGCGGCGGACGCAGGCGCTTCTGCAGCGCCGCGTACGCGTCGTCCTGGATCGCAAGGTGCGTGTTGGCAAGCACGAGGCTGCGGGTGCGCCCCGGGTGGGAGAGCGCGAAGTCCGCCGCAACGATGGCGCCGGCGGCCGTGCCGACGAGGTGCGCCGCCTCGATGCGGAGCGCATCGAGCAGCGCGGCGAGATCCGTTGCGGCGGGTGCGACGGCTTCCGCGGATTCGGTCTGGCCGTGGCCGCGGCGGTCATAGGCGATGACGCGCAGCCCGGCCCCGGCGAACGCCGGCACCTGGTGGCGCCACATGCGGCTCGACCCCGTGCCGGCGTGCAGCAGAACCACCGCTGCCCCGGCGCCGCCGGAGTCCTCGAACCAGAGCCGTGCTCCCGATATCTCGGCGATCACAAGCTGGTATTTTGCGGCAAATGGACACGCCGTTCGCCGACATCGCCGGGCTCCTGCGCCGCAACGCGCACGAGCGGCCGGCTCATCCGGCCCTCGTCCAGGACGATGCGCGCGGCGCGCGCACGCTGGACCACGCCGCGCTCGACGCCATGGTCGATCGCATCGCGGCGCGCCTGCAGCGCGACGGCGTGCGGCCCAAGGATACGGTCGCGGTCTGCGCGCCGAACTCGATCGAGCTCGGCGCCTTCTTCTTCGGCGTGCTGCGCGCCGGAGCCTGCGTCGCGCCGCTTCCGCCTTCCGCAACGCCGGAGAGCATCCAGCGGATGCGCGACGACTCGGGCGCGAAGGTCTACATCACCGAGCGCCAGCTCGAGCGCCTGGAAGACTGGATGGCGCCCGCCGGGACCCGGCCGGCTCCGGTCGCGATCGAGCCGGACTGGCCGTTCAACATCATCTACTCCTCCGGCACCACCGGGACGCCGAAGGGCATCGTGCATCCGC
>DASPMF010000089.1:0-16346 GCA_035627155.1 Burkholderiales bacterium
GACTTCGTCGATCGTGAGCATCGTCCAGCCGCAATGGCGGGACGCGAGCACGCCGAGCTCGCGGCGCTCGTGCACCTCGAGGACGTAGGACTCGAGCAGCGTGTCGTAGATTGCGCCGCGCAGCGCCACCCCGTGGTTGGCGAGCACGTGCAGGTCGAACTTCACGTTCTGCGCGACCTTCTTCTTCTGCGCATCCTCCAGCCAGCCGCGCAACCTCTCGAGAACCTGCCCGGGCGGCAGCTGCGCCGGCGAGCCGGGATACGTGTGCGCGAGCGGCAGGTACACCGCTTCGCGCTCGAAGGCGAACGCGAGGCCCACGAGCCGCGCCGTCATCGGCTCCGCGCTGGTGCAGAGCGTCTGCACGCCGACGACCGCGGCGTTCCCGAGCCTGGAGACGAGCGCGGAGAACGCTGCTTCGTCCAGCACGGTCGAGAGCGCGCGCTTCTCCACCGTCCGCTTCTCCTGCACTTGCACCGGCGCCGCGCCGGCGCTCTCGGCTTCCTTCAGCCAGGTCTTGAAGCCGAAGCGCTCGAACACCGAGCGCAGGCGAGCGGGGTCTGCCGCCCGGGTCTCCAGATCCTCCAGGGACACGTTCAACGGGACATCGCGCTTGACGGTCAGCAGCTCCCGCGCCTTGGGAAGCCAGTCGAGCACCCTGCGCAGGTTGTCGCCTGCCTGGCCGGTGAACTTCTCCGCGTTCGCAATGACGCCGTCCAGCGAGCCGTACTGCTGGATCCATTTGCACGCCGTCTTGGGCCCCACCTTGTCCACGCCCGGAATGTTGTCGATCTGGTCGCCGATGAGGGCGAGGTAGTCGACGATCTTTTCCGGCGGCACGCCGAACTTCTGCGCGACGCCGTCGACGTCGAGCTTCTCGTTCGACATCGTGTTGATCCACAGGGTGTTCGCGTCGACGAGTTGCGTGAGGTCCTTGTCGCCGGTGGAGATGACGGTGCGCCAGCCGCGCGCCTTCGCCTGCTCGGCGAGCGTGGCGATCACGTCGTCGGCTTCCACGCCATCGACCACGATCACCGGCCAGCCGATGTCCTCCACCGCCTTGCACAGCGGCTCCACCTGCGCGGACAGGTCGTCCGGCATCGCCGTGCGCGTCGCCTTGTAGTCCGGATAGAGCGCGTCGCGGAACGTCTTGCCGCGCGCGTCGAAGACGCATGCTCGCGCCTGCGCCCTATAATCCGTGGCGAGCTTCCGCAGCATGTTCAAGACGCCGTAGATGGCGCCCGTGGGCTCGCCCTTCGCGTTCCGCAGCTCGGGCAGGGCATGGAACGCGCGATAGAGGTACGACGAGCCGTCCACCAGCAACAGCAGGTTTTCAGGATTACCCGACACGTATGGCGAACCAGAAACTGTTGAAGCCCGCAGGACTGGGCAACGAGATTTCCTCGCGCGAGGCGTGGAAGCTGTTCGGCATTATGGCAGAGTTCTTCGAGGCGACCGAGAAGCTGGTCGACATCCAGCCCGCGGTGTCGATGTTCGGCAGCGCGCGCGTGAAGCGCGACTCGCCGTACTACGCGCTCGCCGAGCGCACCGCGCGCCTGCTCTCCGACTCGGGCTTCACCGTCATCTCGGGCGGCGGGCCGGGCATCATGGAGGCGACCAACAAGGGCGCCTTCGAGGGCGCGGGGCTCGCGGTCGGCCTCAACATCGACCTGCCGCGCGAGCAGCCGTCGAGCCGCTACCAGCACATCAGCCTGCGCTTCAAGCATTTCTTCGCGCGCAAGGTGATGTTCGCCAAGCACGCGACGGCGTTCGTCGTCTTTCCCGGCGGCTTCGGCACGCTCGACGAGCTCTTCGAGGCGCTCACCCTCGTGCAGACCGGCAAGACGCGGCAGATGCCGATCCTCCTCGTGCACGAGCCCTTCTGGCGCGGCCTGCTCGAGTGGTTCAAGGTGCGCCTCGCCGCGGAGGGCACGATCGACGAGACCGACCTTTCCCTCGTGCAGGTGTGCAACCGGCCGGAGGAAGTGGTGGACGCGATCTTCGCGTTCTACGAGAAGCGCGGCTTCGAGCCTTCGCCCGCGGAGAAAGAGGTGCTGCTCAACCTCTAGTAGAATGCTGCAATGCGGCGGGCGCTGATCGCAGTGTGTTTACCGGCTCTTCTCGTCCTTTCCTCCGCAGCCTCCGCGCAGAGCAAGAGACCGCCCGACCTCGAGCCGCTGCCGGAGCCGCCTCCGCCCCCCGAGATCCCGGGTGCCGACGATCCGCGGGTGAACATCCCGGTGCAGAAGGGCGACAAGGTGGAGGAGGCGCGCGACTCGAGCGGCCGCGTCGTCGCGGTGAAGGTGACGCCGCCCGGCGGCGCGCCCTACTTCCTGGTCGACGTGAGCGGCACGGGGCAGTGGATGCGCCGCGATTCGCTCGACCCGGATTTCCGCGTGCCGCTGTGGATCATCCGCACCTTCGACTGAGACCGTGTCGGTCTACACGCCCGTATCCGAAACGCAGCTCTCGGACTGGCTGCAGGACTACTCGGTCGGCCGCCTGGCCGCCCTCGAGCCGATCAAGTCGGGCATCGAGAACACCAACTACTTCGTCACCACGTCGCAGGGCCGCTACGTCCTCACGCTCTTCGAGCGACTGCCTGCGCACGAGCTCCCCTTCTACCTCGAGCTGATGGCGCATCTCGCACGACACGGCATTCCCTGCCCGGCGCCGATCGCCAATCTCGCCGATCGCTACCTCGGCGAGCTGAACGGCAAGCCGGCCGCGCTGGTCACGCGCCTCGGCGGCAAGTCGGTCGAGCACCCGGGCGCCGCGGAGTGCGGCGAGCTGGGCATGCTGCTCGCGCGCATGCACCTCGCCGGCCGCTCGTACGGCGGCTACCTCGAGAATCCGCGCGGCCCCCGGTGGTGGCGATTCGCGGCCCGCGAAGTCGACCGCTTTCTTCCTCCGGAGCGAAGGAAGCTGCTGGAAAGCGAGCTGCAGTTCCAATCCGACCAGCGCTTCCCCGACCTGCCGCGCGGGCCGGTGCATGCGGACCTTTTCCGCGACAACGCGCTCCTCGAGCGCGGGCGCATCTCGGGGGTGATCGATTTCTACTTTGCAGGGGTGGACTGCTTCCTCTATGACGTGGCGGTGTGCGTGAACGACTGGTGCCTGACCGACCCGGCGGCGGACCTGCGGCTCGACGCCGCGCGCACCCGCGCGCTCCTCGAAGGGTATGCATCGGTGCGCGAGTTCGACGCGGCCGAGCGCAGGGCGTGGCCCGCCATGCTGCGTGCCGCGGCGCTGCGCTTCTGGCTCTCGCGCCTCCACGATTTCCACCTGCCCCGTCCCGGCATGCTGGTGCACGCGCACGACCCGGAGCATTTCCGCCGCGTCCTCGAGCTGCGCGCCGGCGGCGACGCGCCGTGGCTGTGAGGCGCTGATGCAGGCGCGCATCGTTTCCGGCCGCGGAGGCGTCCTCTGGTTCCTCGACGGCTGGCGCATCTTCCGCAAGGCGATGCTCGGCTGGCTCGCAATGGTCGCGGCCTACCTGCTGATCACGAATCTGGTCGTCTATGTGCCGGTGGTCGGCATCTTCGCAGCGCTGGTGCTCGTGCCGCCGCTCTCCGCCGGGCTGATGGCCGGCGCGCGCGCCGCCTCCCGCGGCGCGACGCCGGAGCTCTCGCTGCTCTTCGATCCTCTGCGGCAGGAAACGCGCGCCCAGCTCATGCTCGGCGCGGTGTACATGGTGTCGTCGGTGCTCGTCTTCTTCGCGATGGGGCTCGCCGACGACAGCGGCCAGCTGCGCGCCATGCTGGGCGGCAAGCTGAAGCCGGAAGAGCTGCAGCCGGGCGAAATCCTCCGACCGCTCATCGTCGCCGCCGTGCTCTACACGCCGGTGATGATGGCGTTCTGGTTCGCGCCGCCGCTCGCCGCCTGGCATTCGACCGGAGCCGCCAAGGCCCTTTTCTTCAGCTTCTACGCCTGCCTCGTCAACTGGCGGGCCTTCCTTGCCTACGGCGCCGTAACGATCGCCATCCTGGTGGTGCTGCCGTTCTTCGTGCTCGCGCTCCTCGTCCTCCTCTCCGGCGGCGCGGTGCAGCGGTCGGTTACCGGCCTGCTGCTCGCCCTGGTCATCGTCCTTCTGCCGACGCTCCTTGCCAGCTTCTACGCAAGCTACCGCGACGTCTTCGGGGAAGGCTCCTGAAGCGCCGCGACGGCGCTGGTATCCTTTCCCCACGATGGACCTTCCGGACCTTTCCGCTTCCGCCGCGCCCGAGTTCGCCGACGCGGA
Organism: Burkholderiales bacterium; assembly: GCA_035627155.1. GTDB lineage: Bacteria > Pseudomonadota > Gammaproteobacteria > Burkholderiales > SG8-39 > SCGC-AG-212-J23. Next base: position 4,238 of record DASPMF010000089.1, read on the forward strand.
AGGCGCGCGCATGTGGCTCGAGCACGTGCCGCTCGCCAACGTCGGCGCGGCGCAGCGCCAGCTGCTCGTGCAGATCGAGCAGTTCAACAAGTTCAAGGTTGCGGCGGCGGAGCGCCTGGCGGTCATGGAAGCGCTGCGCGAGGCGGTGAACTTCGTGCAGATCGAGCAGGCGAAGCGTTTCTCGAACCGCGCGCTGCCGATGGCGGAGGCGGAGGCGGAGGTCTTCGAGGATACGGACGACCTCTGGGACGACATGCGCGTCGGGTACGCGCGTTGCCTGCAGGCCGCGACCTCCGGCGACGCGGGGATCAAGGCGCAAGCCGGGCTCGTCTGCCAGCGCACCCTCTACTACTCCGGAATGAAGATGTTCCACCACTACCGCGCCTACCGCGAGGTGCCGCGGGCCGACTGGCGCAACCTGCACCTCGCCTACCGCGCGGCCGAGGAGCTCGACGTGGTGGACGAGCCGGTGAAGGACTTCCTCAACCGGGACGTGCAGGACACTTCGCCCGGCGTCGCGTACGCCCGCGCGGTGCTGATGGCGCTCAGCAATCCGAACGAGCTCAGCCAGCGGCAGCTTACCTTCGTCGCCTACCTCCTCGAGCGCTGGGGCAGCAAGCTCGAAGTCCTCGATGAGCCGGCGCCCGAGGACCTCGGCGTGCCGCCGCTCGTCGCCGACCTGGCGGGCGAGCGCTGCCCGGAGCGCGTCGAGCCCGGCACCGCGACCCGTGTGAAGCAGGCCCGCTACCTCGACACGAGCAAGATCGCGAAGAGCCTGCGCAACCGCGTCGGCCTGCTGCGCAAGGGCGAGTCGCCTGCCAAGCTGGCGCTCGGCGAGGACTGCGTGCAGCCTTCTTGCGAGCAGCTCCTGGTGTACCTGTATCGCCAGTGGTGTCAGCCCAAGGCCGTGCGCGGCGCCGAGCGCCAGAGGAAGCCAGCGATCGCCGAGGCGACGGGCGAGATCGCGGCGATCCACTATTACCTCTCGGGCCGCGCCTTCCGCCAGCCGGGCATCCAGAAGGAGCTCAGCCAGAAGCAGAAGGACGAGATCGCCACGTTCGGGCGCGTCAGCACGCGCGACGAGGACGAATACAGCGAGGTGCAGGGCTTCGCCGTGGAACGGTGGCACATCGAGGACGAGAGCGCGCAAGGCGTCCGCATGGTCCGGCGCGCCGAGGACCCCGGCCGGCGCTTTTCGCACGGCCAGCTGATGGCGGTGAGGCCGGGCGATGCGAAGAGCTACATGCTCGGACAGGTGCGCTGGCTCATGGCGGCGCGCAACGGTGACTTGCAGGCCGGCCTGAAGATCCTGCCCGGCATGCCGTCGCCCATCGCGGCGAAGCAGCTCGGCCTCAACGTGCAGACGCCCGATTTCGTGCCGGCGCTCGCGCTCGGCGGCGTCGCCGCCCTGAACTCGGCGCCGACGCTCGTACTCCCGATCGGCTGGTTCAAGCCCGGGCGGCTGATCGAGATCTACACCAGCTCGGCCGCCCAGGTGCGGCTGACGCAGCTCGTCGAGCGCGGCGCGGATTTCGAACGCGTCGCCTACGAAGCGGTCAAGTAGCATGAGCAGCGCCGCCCCGCAGGAAATCAAGCTGCACCAGCGCTCGCGCGTGATGGAGGTGGCGTTTTCCGACGGGCGGACGTTCCGGCTGCCCTACGAGTTCCTGCGCGTGTACTCGCCCTCGGCCGAGGTCCGCGGCCACGGGCCCGGCCAGGAAGTCCTGCAGGTGGGCAAGCGCGAGGTGGAAATCGCGGGCCTCGAGCCGGTGGGCTCCTATGCCGTGCAGCCGACTTTCTCGGACGGGCACGCGACCGGGATCTATTCGTGGGAGTACCTCTATTACCTGGGGGAAAACCAGGAGCGGCTGTGGCAGGAGTACCTGCAGCGGCTGGAGGATGCCGGCGCCCGCCGCGAGCCGTGAGCAACGACACCGACTTCGGGTTCGAGCGGATTCCCGCCGGCGAGAAGGCGAAGCGGGTCGGCGCGGTCTTCGACCGCGTCGCCGAGCGCTACGACGTCATGAACGACCTGATGTCGCTCGGCCTGCACCGCGTCTGGAAGGCCTTCGCGATCGAAGTGGCGCGGCCGCGGCGCGGCGAGCGGATGCTCGACGTCGCCGCCGGAAGCGGAGACCTCGCGCGCGCGATCGCCAAGCGCGTCGGTCCCGCCGGCGAGGTCTGGCTTTCCGACCTCAACCTGAAGATGCTCGCGCGGGGCCGCGACCGCCTGCTCGACGAAGGCGTCCTCGCCCCGGCGGTGCAGTGCAACGCCGAGCGCCTGCCCTTTCCAGACGGGCGCTTCGATTGCGTCACCGTGGGCTTCGGCCTGCGCAACATGACCAACAAGGAAGCCGCGCTCGCGGAAATGGCGCGCACCCTCAAGCCGGGCGGACGCCTCGTGGTGCTCGAGTTCTCGAAGGTCTGGAAGCCACTGGAGCCGGCCTACGACGCCTATTCGTTCAAGGTGCTGCCGTGGCTCGGCGAGCGCGTGGCACGCGATGCGGCCGCGTACCGGTACCTCGCCGAATCCATCCGGATGCATCCGGACCAGCAGGCCTTGGCCGCCTTGATGGAGCGCGCCGGACTTTCGCGTGTCGAATACTTCAACCTGGCGGCCGGCGTGGTCGCCGTGCACCGCGGGTATAAACTATGAGCATCAATGGAGGTGCGGATCATGGGTAAGTGGCTACTTGCAGCAAGCATTCTTTTTCTGGGCGGCGCGATGGTCGCGACGGATGTCGAGGCGCGTCGTCTCGGCGGCGCCCGGTCGATGGGCGCGCAGCGCAACGTGACGGCGCCCCCGGCGCAGACACCGGCCAAGCCGGCGCAGCAGGCGGCCCCGGCGCAGGCGGCGCCCGGCGCAGCCGCCGCGGCGGCCCCGCGCAGCGGCCTGGCGCGGTGGTTCCCCATGCTCGGCGGGCTCGCGCTCGGCGGCATGCTCGGCTGGCTGCTCGCAAGCAACGGGGGAAGCTTCCTCCTGCTCATCCTGCTCGCGGTCGGCGCGATGCTGCTCTTCCGCGCTTTCGCGCGGCGCGGCGAGGCGCAGACGATGCAGTACGCCGGCGGCCCGCGCGAAACGGTGACGATGCCGCCTGCCGGGCAGTCGATGCCGGCGCATGCGCGTCCCGGCTTGCCGGCCGGTTTCGACGCGGCGGGGTTCCTGCGCGGCGCGAAGATGAACTTCGTGCGGCTGCAGATGGCGAACGACGCCGGCGACGTGGAGCAACTGCGCGAGTTCACGACGCCCGAGATGTTCGAGGCGCTCGCCGCCGACCTGCGCAGCCGCGCGGGCACGCCGCAACACACCGAGGTGACGGGACTCGAGGCCGATGTCCTCGAAGTGGCGACGGAGGGCGACCGGCATTGGGCGAGCGTGCGGTTCTCCGGCATGGTGCGCGAGCATCCCGGCGCGCAGGCCGAGCCGTTCCAGGAAATCTGGAACCTCGCCAAGCCCGCCGACGGCTCGACCGGCTGGCTGCTTGCCGGCATCCAGCAGGTGAACTGACCGGCTCCAACAGCAAGTAAAGGCCACCGCAAGGTGGCCTTTTTATTTCCGATGCAGCTCGAGACTCCACTCGCCGCGGCGCTCAACCACGTCCTGCGCACCGAATCCTGGGCGCGGGAGCGCCTCGCGCCCTTCGCCGGGCAGACGGTCGAAGTGCGCCCGGCCTTCCTTCCCGCGCTGCGCCTGCGCATCGAGCCCGACGGCCTGGTTGCGGCGGGCGACGCGGCCGCGGATCTGGTGGTCACCATCAAGCCGGACGCGCCGGCTGCGGCATTGAAGAACGAGGACAGTCTTCTGCGCGCGGTCGAGGCGAGCGGCAACGCGAAGCTCGCCGAGGCGGTGATGGCGCTCGTGCGCCACCTGCGCTGGGACTACGAGGAGGACCTGTCGCGCGTATTCGGCGACGTCGTGGCCCACCGCATGGGCGAGGGGCTGCGCGCGCTCGCCGCGTGGGCGCCGGACATGGCGCAGCGGTTCTCCGAGTCCTTTGCCGCCTACGCGACCGACGAGGCGAAGCTCGTCGTCGGCCGGCCCGAGCACGAGCGTTTCGCCGCCGACGTGTCGGCGCTGCGCGATGCGGTGGAGCGGCTCGAAGCGCGGGTGCGGCGGCGTGGGTAGGCTGCTAAGGCTGCTGCGCATCCTGCAGGTGGGGCTGCGCTACGGCCTTTACACGCTCGGCCCCCAGGCGGGTTTCTGGCCGCGCGTCGTGCCCTTCGCCGGGATCCTGCTCGGCGCCGACACGCGCTCCCCCCGCGGCAAGCGCCTGCGCGAGGCGCTCGAGACGCTCGGGCCTATCTTCGTCAAGTTCGGCCAGGTGCTTTCAACCCGCCGCGACCTCCTTCCCGTGGACATCGCCGACGAGCTCGCGCGCCTGCAGGACAAGGTGCCGCCGTTCGACCCGGACGCCGCCGTCCGCGAGGTGGAAGCTGCCCTCGGCAAGAGCATCGAAGAGCAGTTCGGCAGCTTCGAGCGAACCCCGGTGGCGAGCGCCTCGATCGCGCAGGTGCACCTCGCCACGCTGAAGGACGGCCGCGAGGTGGCGGTCAAGGTGCTGCGGCCCGACGTCGAGGCGCATATCGCGAAGGATTTGGCGCTGCTTCGCGCGGCCGCCGGCATCGTCGAGCGCCTGTGGGCCGACGCGCGGCGCCTGAAGCCGCGCGAGGTGGTCGGGGAGTTCGAGCGCCACCTGGAGGAAGAGCTCGACCTGATGCGCGAGGCCGCGAATGCGAGCCAGCTGCGCCGCAACTTCGCCGGCTCGCCGCTCCTCCTCGTCCCCGAAGTGCACTGGGACCTTTGCTCGCAGCGCGTGATGGTGATGGAGCGCATGCGCGGCATTCCGGTTTCCCAGGTGCAGCTGCTGAAGGAGAAGGGCGTCGATATCCCCCGGCTGGCGCGCGCCGGGGTCGAGATCTTCTTCACCCAGGTGTTCCGCGACGGCTTCTTTCACGCCGACATGCATCCGGGGAACATCCTCGTTTCCGACGAGGGGGAAACAAAGGGGCGGTACGTCGCGCTGGACTTCGGCATCATGGGCGCCCTTACCGAGGTGGACAAGAGCTACCTCGCACAGAACTTCCTCGCCTTCTTCAACCGCGACTACCGGCGCGTGGCGCAGGCGCACCTCGATGCGGGCTGGGTGCCGGCGGGCACGCGCGTGGACGCGTTCGAAGCTGCCATCCGCGCGGTCTGCGAGCCGGTGTTCGCGCGACCGCTGCGCGAGATCTACTTCGGCAAGCTTCTGCTGCGCCTCTTCCAGACCTCGCGGCGGTTCAACGTAGAGATCCAGCCGCAGCTCGTGATGCTGCAGAAGACGCTGCTCAACATCGAAGGCCTCGGCCGCGAGCTCGACCCCGACCTCGACCTCTGGCAGACCGCGAAGCCGTACCTCGAGCGCTGGATGGCGGAGCAGGTCGGCTGGCGCGGGCTCGTGCGCGCGCTGCGCAACGAAGCGCCCTTCTGGGCGCACACCCTCCCGCAGCTGCCGCGCCTCGTGCACCGCGCGCTCGCAGAGGACCGCACCGGTCCGCTCGCGGCGGCCCTCGAGCGCCTTGCGCAGGAGAACGCGCGCCGCAACGACCTTCTCTTCGGGGTCCTCGTGGTGGCGGCGCTCGCGGCCGCCGCCGCCGTGCTGCAGCTCGTCTAGTGGCGCAGGACAGTTCGCGGCCCGAGTTCTGGGACACGCGGTTTCGCTCCGGCGTGACCCCGTGGGACGCCGGCCGCGCGCCCGCCGCGCTGCAGGCGTTCCTCGACGCCGAGCGCTCGCCCCTCGGGGTGCTCATCCCTGGCTGCGGCACCGGATACGAAGTGCGAGCCTTCGCCGAGCGCGGGCACGACGTGCTGGCGATCGACTTCTCCGATGCCGCAGTCGAGGCGGCGCAGCGCGAGTTGAAGGACCTCGCCGGCCGGGTTCGCAAGGCGGACTTCTTCACCCTGCCGGAGGGCCCGTTCGACCTCGTCTACGAGCGCGCCTTCCTCTGCGCGCTGCCGCGCACGATGTGGCCGGGCTGGGCGCGGCGGATGCGCGAGCTCGTGCGGCCGGGCGGCCGGCTGGCCGGCTTCTTCTTCATCGACGCGAACGACCGCGGGCCGCCGTTCGGCGTCCTGCGCAACACGCTGGACGCGCTCCTGCACGCCGCCTTCGAGCTGCAGGCGGACGAGGCGGTGGACCCGACGCAGTCGATCCCGGTCTTCAGCGGCAAGGAGCGTTGGCAGGTGTGGAGGCGGAAGCTATGATCCCGGCCCGATGCTGATCGGTTCCGTCGCCGCCTACCTGATCGTCACCATTGGCATCGGCCTTTGGGCGGCGCAGCGCGTCCAGAACTCGAAGGATTACCTCCTCGCGGGCCGCAGCCTGCCGCTCTACATGAGCGCCGCCACGGTGTTCGCGACGTGGTTCGGCGCGGAGGTCGTGCTCTCGGTGTCCGCCACCTTCGCCAAGGACGGGCTCGGCGGGATCGTGGCCGACCCGTTCGGCTCGACGTTCTGCCTGGTCTTCGTCGCGCTCTTCTTCGCGCGTGCTTTCTACCGCATGGACCTGCTGACGATCGGCGACTTCTATCGCAAGCGCTACTCGAAGCAGGTCGAGGTGGTGACGAGCGTCGCGATCACCGCTTCCTACCTGGGATGGACGTCGGCCCAGCTCACGGCGCTCGGCCTCGTCTTCTCGGTGCTCTCCGGCGCGGCGCTGTCGCTGGAGCAGGGCATCTACCTCGGCGCCGTGATCGTGCTCGTGTACACGATCTGGGGCGGCATGTGGTCGGTGGCGCTGACCGACCTCTTCCAGTCGGTGGTGATCCTCGTCGGCCTGTCCGGGATCGCGTGGCTCGTCTCCGACACCGCCGGGGGGCCGGTCAAGGTGATCGCGGCGGCCGCCGAGGCCGGCAAGTTCGAGTTCTGGCCGAAGGCCGGGGCGAAGGAGTGGCTGTGGTTCCTCGCCGCGTGGATGACGCTCGCCGTCGGTTCGATCCCGCAGCAGGACGTCTTCCAGCGCGTTACCTCGGCCAAGGACGAGAAGACGGCGGTGCGCGCCTGCTTCCTCGGCGGCGGCATCTACTTCCTCTTCGCCTTCGTGCCGATCTTCATCGCCTACGCGGCGCTGGTCATCGATCCGGCCAGCGCCAGGCTCTTCGCCAGCGAGGACGCACGCGAGATCCAGCGCATCCTGCCCGACCTCATCCTCGCCAAGACGCCGATCTGGGCGCAGGTCTTCTTCTTCGGCGCGCTGCTCTCGGCGATCCTCTCGACAGCGAGCGGCGCGCTCATCGCGCCCACGGCGCTCTTCACCGAGAACGTGATCCGGCCTTTCGCGCCGAAGCTGGGCGACAAGCAGTTCCTGCTCCTGCTTCGCGTGGTGCTCGTGCTCTTCAGCCTCGCGGCGCTGCTTTTCGCGATCAACTCGAAGAGCACCATGTACGAGATGGTGCAGAACGCCTACAAGGTGACGCTCGTGTCGTGCGTCGTGCCGCTCGCCGCCGGCATCTACTGGAAACGCGCCAGCAACGCGGGGGCGGTGCTTTCGGTGGCGTTCGGCCTGGTCTCCTGGGCGATCGCCGAGTGGATCGCGCCGGAAGCCACGGTACCGCCGCAGCTCGTTGGCCTCGCGTTTTCGCTCGTCGGCATGGTCCTGGGCTCCCTCGTCCCGGGTCGAAGGAGCTGAGCGCATCGCGCGCATCGCGCTTGCGGTGTACGCGCTGCTCGTCGCCTACGCGACGCTGCACCCGCTCGAAGGCTGGCAGGACCACGGGCAGGGCGCCTTCGACTACCTGACCGCGCGCTGGCCGGCGTGGATCGTGCGCTTCGACGTCGCGGCGAACGTGCTGGGCTACGCGCCATTCGGCTTCCTGTGCGTCGCGGCGCTCTATCCGCGACTGCGCGGCCTCGCGGCCTTCGTCCTCGCGCTGGCCGCCGGCGCCGCGCTGTGCGTCCTGCTGGAAGCCGTGCAAAGCTACCTGCCGACACGCATCGCCTCGAACGTCGACGTGTTCGCGAACATCGCCGGCACGCTGCTCGGCGCGGCTGCCGGCGTGCGGCTTTCTCCCTGGCTCCTCGAGCACGGGCCCTATCGACGCTGGCGCGCGGCGGCGTTCCTGCCCGGCCATGCCATCGACTTCGGCCTGGTGCTCCTCGCGCTGTGGCTCTTCCTGCAGCTCAACCCCGCGACGCTGCTCTTCGGCGCGGGGGACCTGCGCGAGCTGGTGGTCGAGCCGGGCCTGCCTGCGCGCGGCCCGGAATACTTCGCTTCGATCGAGGCGCTGACGGCCGCGGCGAACCTGGTCGTGGTCGCGCTCCTGCTTTCCACCCTCGTCACGCCCGGGTATCCGGTGCGCTGGCCGCTGGCCGCGCTGGCCGCGACGGCGCTGCTGGTGAAGTCGCTCGGGTCGGCGGCGATGCGCGAGGACGCGCTCGCCTGGCTCACGCCCGGGGCGGAGCAGGGCCTGATCTTCGGCATGGTGGTGGCGCTGGGCGCGGTGTCCCTTCCGCGCACGGCACGCCTTGTGCTCGCTGCCGTGCTGATCATGGCCGCCACCGTGCTCGTCAACCTTGCGCCGCCCAACCCGTACTTCGCGGCGACGCTGCGCGCGTGGCAGCCCGGCCATTTCCTCAACTTCAACGGCCTCACGCGCCTGGTGAGCGCCGCCTGGCCGTTCCTCGCCCTGGGCTACCTGATCTTCCTCGCCACCCGGGGGCGCGGCCGGGGAGGCTCGAGAAGCGAAGAGTAAAATTGCGCATGTCTTTCTACGACAAGCACGTTTTCTTCTGCTGCAACCAGCGCGACGGGACCGAGCGGCCCTCCTGCAACCGCAAGGGCGCCTCCGAGATGCGCGACTACGCGAAGGGCCGGATCAAGGCGCTCGGCCTCGCCGGCGAAGGCAAGGTGCGCATCAACCAGGCCGGCTGCCTCGACCGCTGCGAGGAAGGGCCCTGCATCGTCGTCTACCCGGAAGGCGTCTGGTACACCTACGTGGATCGCTCCGACGTGGACGAGATCATCGAGGAGCACCTGAAGAACGGGCGGATCGTCGAGCGCCTGCGCATCTGAGCCGGCGGGCCGATGCGCGCCAGCACGCAGCGTGAGTTCGTCGCCGGCCCGGCCGGGCGCATCGAAGTCGCCCTCGACCGCCCGGAGGCGCAAGCGCGCGGCGGGGCGCTGATCGCGCATCCGCACCCGCTTTTCGGCGGCACGCTGGACAACAAGGTGGTGCAAACGCTGGCGCGCGCGTTCGTCGAGCTCGGCTACGAAGCCTGGCGGCCGAACTTCCGCGGCATCGGCCAGAGCGAAGGCGCCTACGACGAGGGACGCGGCGAGGTGGACGACCTGCACGCCGTGTTCGCCAGGATGGCGCACGCCGAAATCTTCGTCGCGGGCTTTTCCTTCGGCGGCGCGATGGCGGCGCGGCTCGCGGCACGGGTGAAGTGCCGCCGCCTCGTGCTCGTCGCGCCCGCCGTCGCCAGCTTCCCGGCGCCGGCCGTGCCGCCCGGGACGCTGGTCATCCACGGCGAGGCGGACGAGACGGTCGCGCTCGCCGACGTGATGGCGTGGGCGCGGCCGCAAGAGCTGCCGGTGATGGTGGTGCCGGAAGCCGAGCACTTCTTCCACCGCAAGCTGCAGGTGCTGCGCGGCATCATCGAGGCGAACTGCAAGTGAGGGCGCAGACGGGCGCGCTCATCGCGCAAGCGCTGCGCAAGTCCTTCGGCGCGACCGAAGTCGTGTCGGGCGTGAACCTCGCCGTGGCGACGGGCGAATGCTTCGGGCTGCTCGGCCCCAATGGCGCCGGCAAGACGACGACACTCAAGCTTTGCCTCGGGCTCACCGAGCCGGACGGCGGCGAAATCCACCTCCTCGGCGAGCCGGTTCCGCGCCGTGCGCGCGAGGCGCGCCGCCGCGTCGGCGTGGTGCCGCAGTTCGACAACCTGGACCCCGACTTCACGGTGGCGGAGAACCTGATCGTGTACGGCCGTTACTTCGGCTTGCGCAGCGCGCAGATCGCCGCCCGGGTGCCGGGCCTGCTCGACTTCGCCGGCCTCGCCGGCCGCGAGCGCTCGAAGATCAACACGCTGTCGGGCGGCATGAAGCGGCGCCTCACCCTGGCGCGCGCGCTGGTCAACGACCCGCAGCTCGTCTTCATGGACGAGCCGACCACCGGCCTCGATCCGCAGGCGCGCCACCTCATCTGGGAACGCCTGCGCCGCCTGACGCAGGAAGGCAAGACGCTCGTGCTGACCACGCATTTCATGGAGGAGGCCGAGCGCCTGTGCGACCGGCTCGCCATCATGGACCACGGCCGCATCATTGCCGAGGGCTCGCCGCGCGCGCTCATCGCCGAGCACATCGAGCCGCACGTGGTCGAGGTGCACGGCCCGGGCTTCGAAGCCTGGATGGACGTGGCGCGCTCGCTCTGCCCGCGCGTCGAGCGCGCAGGGGATACCGTGTTCTGCTATGTCGACGAGACCGGGCCCTTGCTCGCAAATCTCAAAGGGCATCGCGAGTTGAGCTACCTGCATCGCCAGGCGAGTCTCGAGGATGTTTTCCTGAAGCTCACCGGGCGCGACCTGCGTGACTAACACGCGTCTCTTCGCGCCTCCCGTCGTGAGCCTGCGCTGGATCGCGGTCTGGCGGCGCAACTGGCTGGTGTGGCGGCGCCTCGCCATCCCGTCGATCCTCGGCAACCTGGCCGATCCGCTCATCATGCTCTTCGGCCTGGGCTACGGACTGGGCGCCATGATCGGGGAGCTGGAAGGCACGACGTACTTCGCCTTCCTCGCCGGCGGCTTCGTCGCCACCTCGACGATGTACGCCGCCACGTTCGAGTCGCTCTTTTCCGCGTTCTCGCGCATGCACGTCCAGCGCACCTGGGAAGGCATCGTCAACGCGCCGATGACGCTGGACGACGTGCTGGCGGGCGAATGCGCCTGGGCGGCGACCAAGGCGCTCGCGGCGGGCGCCTGCATGCTGGTGATCGTCGCCGCCTTCGGCTACGCCGAGCCGCGCTTTGCGGTCGCGGCGCTGCCAGTGATCGTGCTCGTGGGGCTCGCCTTCGCGGCCCTCGGCCTTGCTGTGAACGCGCTCGCGAACGGGTACGATTTCTTCAGCTACTACATGACCCTCTTCCTCACCCCGATGATGATGCTCTCCGGCGTGTTCTTCCCGATCGAGCAGATGCCCGATGCGGTGCAGGTCGGCGCGAAGATCCTGCCCCTGTACCACGGCGTCGCCGTGGTCCGGCCGCTCCTTTCCGGAGAGCTGGCGCCGCGCCTGTGGCTGCACCTCGGCGTGCTCGGGGCGTACGCGGCCGGCGGGTTCTACCTCGCGACAATCCTCACCCGCCGGAGGCTGCTGCGCTGATGCTCTGGGTGAAGGCCCTGCACATCGTCTTCATGGTGACCTGGTTCGCCGGGCTCTTCTACCTGCCTCGCCTCTTCGTCTACCACGCGATGGCGGAAGACCGGGCGTCGATCGAGCGCTTCAAGGTGATGGAGCGCAAGCTCTTCTGGGGCATCATGACCCCCGGCGCGGTGCTCACGGTCGCGTTCGGCCTGTGGCTGTGGCTCACCTGGTTCCGCGGCGCGGGCGGCTGGCTGCACGCGAAGCTCGCCATCGTCGCCCTCACGGCCGGCTACCACCTGTGGTGCTACCGGCTGCTGCGAGACTTTGCCCTTGAGCGCAACCGCCGCAGCCACACGTGGCTCCGCTGGTTCAACGAAATCCCGGTCGTCTTCCTCCTTCTCACGGTGCTCCTCGTTGTCCTCAAGCCGTTCTGAGTCTTTCTTCGCCAGCGCGCCCCGCGGCCTGGAGGAACTGCTTCTCAAGGAAGTGATTTCCTGCGGCGGCGCCGATGCCGGCTGCGTAGCCGGGGGCGTGGCGTTCTCGGGGACGTGGGCGACGTGCTACCGCGTGAACCTCTGGTCGCGCATCGCCTCGCGCGTGCTGTGGAAGATCGCGGAATTCCAGTACGCCAGCGAGCACGACGTCTACGCCGCGGCGAAGAAGGTCGACTGGACCGGCTACTTCGGCGTGGAACGCAGCATCCGCGTCAATGTCACGGCGCAGAAAAGCCCGCTGAAGAGCCTCGAGTTCGCCACGCTGCGCATCAAGGATGCGGT
>DASPMF010000090.1:0-15184 GCA_035627155.1 Burkholderiales bacterium
CTGATCCGCAACGCCGACGCGGCGATGTACCACGCCAAGGAGTCCGGGCGCTCCAACTACCAGTTCTTCACCGAGCAGATGAACCTCTCGGCGTCGCGGCGCCTCGCCATGGAGAACGACCTGCGCCGCGCCATCACGCGCGGCGAGCTGCGGGTGCATTTCCAGCCGATCGTCGAGGCGAACAGCGGCAAGGTGGTTGCGCACGAGGCGCTGGTGCGCTGGCAGCACCCCGAGCGCGGGCTGCTCAATCCGGGCGAATTCATTCAGATCGCCGAGGACACGGGCCTCATCCTGAAGATCGGCGAATGGATGCTGAAGGAGGCGTGCCGCTGGGCCACCTTTATCGGCGTGGAGCGCGGCATGCCCGTGTCGGTCAACCTCTCGGCGCGGCAGTTCAACGACTCGCGCCTCGTCAGCCTGGTGGCCGGCGCCCTGAAGGAGAGCGGCCTGCCGGCGAACCTGCTCGAGCTCGAGATCACCGAGTCTACGGCGATGCAGCACACCGAGGCCACCATGAGCACGCTGCGGAAGCTGAAGGAGCTCGGCGTCTCGATCGCGATCGACGACTTCGGCACCGGGTACTCGAGCTTTTCCTACCTGAAGCTCTTCCCGGTCAACACTCTGAAGATCGACCGTTCCTTCGTCGCCGAGGTCGAGCGCAACGGCGACCACCGCGCCATCGTCGCGGCCATCATCGCGCTCGCCCAGGTACTCGGTCTGAAAGTGGTCGCCGAAGGCGTCGAGACCGAGGCGCAGAAGCAGTTCCTGCGCGGCTTCGGCTGCGAGCACGTGCAGGGTTACCTCACCGGCAAGCCGGTCGATCCCGAGACCGCGGCCAAAGACTTCCTGTAGCTTCTTGAAAGAATCGTTCCCCCAGGGCGCGCGCGCAGCGCTGCCCGTGGTGCTGGGCTACCTCGGCATCGGGTTCGCCGCGGGCGTGGTGGAGCGCGCCGCGGGCATGTCCTACGCGGAAATCCTGCTCCTCTCCACGGTGCTCTATGCCGGATCGGCGCAGTTCGTCGTGACCAGCATGCTCACTTTGGGTGCTCCCGCCTCGGCCATCGTCCCGACGGTGTTCTTCCTCAACCTGCGCCACCTGCTACTCTCGGCCGCCCTGGCGCCCCGGCTGAGCGGCGTGCCGGCGTGGAAGAACGCGCTGCTCGGGCTGCAGCTCACCGACGAGACCTTCGTCGTCGCCTCGGCGCGGGAGCGCATCCGCCCGGCGTGGATGGCGGGCCTCAACGTCGCGGCGTGGAGCACGTGGGCGCTCGCGAACCTTGCGGGCGCGGCGCTCGCCGGCCTCGCGGGAGATCCGCGCGCGCTCGGGTTCGCGCTGCCTGCGATGTTCGCCGGGCTCCTCGTGCTCCAGCTGCGCGGCCGCGCCGGTGTCGCGGTCGCCGTGTGCGCCGCCGCCGCCGGGCTCGCCATCCAGCTCCTGCAGCCGGGGCCGTGGGCTGTGGTCGGCGCGACGTTGATCGGCGCAACCGTTGGACTCGCCCTCAAGCGATGGAAATCCGCCCCGAATTCCTGACGCTCGTCCTCGCCTGCGCGCTCGCGACGGCGGTGCCGCGCGTGCTGCCGCTGGTGCTGCTGTCGCGCTTCGCGCTGCCGCCGTGGCTGCTCGACTGGCTGTCGTTCGTGCCGGTCGCCGTGCTCGGCGCGCTGACCGCCATCGAGGTGCTCATGCCGGGCGGCCGGGGCTTCGCGCTCCAGGCGGCGCCGCTCGCCGCCATCGCGGCCGCGTTCGCGGTGGCGGCGTGGACGCGCAACCTGCTCGCCACCGTCGCGACCGGCGTGGCGCTCTACTGGCTCCTCGGCTGAACTGCGCGGCTGAATCCGGAATAGCCTGCGGCCCGTAAGTGTTGGCATCTCACACAACAGGGGGTCCCCCATGAAAGCGCTCCTCGTATCCCTTGCCTTGCTGTCCGGAACCGCCCTGGCCGCCGGCGATCCCGGCGGCTCGTCCGTCCCTGCGGCGCCGGCGGACCCGGTGCTCGAGCGGGTGCGGGAAGCCACGGCGCGCAAGGACTGGCCCGCGGCGCAGGCAATCCTGCGCCAAGCCGTTGCGCACGAGCCGAAGAACGCGGACTACCACAACCTCTACGCGTACTCGATCCGCAAGGGCGCGAACCCGGACATGAGCCTCGTGTTCAAGCACTACAACGCGGCGCTCGCACTCGATCCGAAGCATCGCGGCGCACACGAGTACATCGGCGAGGCCTACCTCATGGTGAAGAACGTCGCCAAGGCGAAGGAGCACCTCGCCCAGCTCGACAAGCTGTGCCTCTTCTCCTGCTCGGAGTACCGCGACCTCAAGGCCGCCATCGCTTCCTACGAGAAGCAGGCGTCGAACCGCTAGCTGGCGGCGAGCGCCGCCGCGGGCGAGAATGCTCGCCTCGTGCGACCGAACTTCGTCTTCATCCTCGCCGATGACCTCGGCTACGCGGACCTCGGCTGCTACGGGGGCCGCGGCGAGTGCAGCCCGGTGCTCGACCGGATGGCCGCCGAAGGGCTGCGCTTCAGCGACGGCTACTCCAACTCGCCGGTGTGCTCGCCGACGCGCTTCGCGCTCGCGACGGGCCGCTGGCAGTACCGCCTGCGCGGCGGCGCCGACGAGCCGATCCCGAGCCGCGCGCGCGGCAGCCCGATCCTCGGCCTGCCGCCGGAGCATCCGACGCTCGCTTCGCTCCTGCGCGACGCGGGCTATGCGACGGCGCTCGTCGGCAAGTGGCACCTCGGCTTTCCGCCGACCTTCGGTCCGCTGAAGAGCGGCTATACGGAGTTCTTCGGCCCGCTCTCCGGCGGCGTCGACTACTTCACCCACTGCGACTCGGCCGGCAAGCACGACCTCTTCGAGGGCGAGGCGGAGGTGGAGCGTCCGGGTTACCTCACCGACCTCCTGAGCGCGAAGGCGGTGGACTTCGTGCAGCGCCAGAAAGGCAAGCCCTTCCTCCTCTCCCTGCACTACACGGCCCCGCACTGGCCGTGGGAGGCTCGCGAGGACGAGGCGGAATCGAGGCGGATCGGGAAGATCATCCACACCGACGGCGGGTCCGTCGCCACCTACCTGAAGATGATCCGCCACATGGACGAGGGCATCGGCCGCGTGCTGGCGGCGCTGAAGGACATCGGCGCCGAGCGCGACACGCTCGTCGTCTTCACCAGCGACAACGGCGGCGAACGCTTCTCGGACACCTGGCCGCTCGTCGGCAAGAAGATGGACCTCCTCGAAGGCGGCATCCGCGTGCCGTACATCGCGCGCTGGCCGGCGCGCGTACAGGCCGGCACGACCACCGGGCAGCTCGCGATTACGATGGACTGGGTGCCGACGATGCTCGAGGCCGCCAGCGTGCAAGCCGATCCTCGGTACCCGCTCGACGGTGTTTCCCTGCTCAAAGTGCTTTCGGATCCTGGAAATACTGTGGATCGGGATCTCTATTGGCGGATGAAATTCCGCGACCAGAAGGCGATGCGGAGCGCGAACTGGAAGTACCTGTCGATCGAGGGCGAGGAATTCCTCTATGACCTCGAGCGCGATGCGCGCGAGCGGGCGAATTTCCGCCACCGGCAGCCGGAGCGCTTTTCCGGGCTCAAGGAAAAGTACGAAGCCTGGCACGCGACCCTGCCGCCGATTCCGCTCGACGCGGCGTGGTCCATTCCGTACACGAAGGCCGACCTCGCGGCCCCGGCGGGCTGAACGTCAGTTCAGCTTGTAGGAGACGAGGTCCAGGTCGAAGTCCGGCTGCGGGTTGAACTGGCCGCCGCTCACCGTGCGCAGGCTCGCCTTGACCAGGCGCTTCGCCGCCGCGGCGTACCAGAAGGTGGCCCGCTTCACTTCGGGCTCGCGCGCGGTATTGGCGGACTGGCCGTGGAACTCGACCACGATCTTCAGCGCGTCGAACGTCCCGGCCGGCGTGGTGACGCGCTCGGTTCCGGCGGCACGGCCTTCGTACCGGCAGCGCACCAGCTGCGCGCAGTTCAGGTCGTTGAGCGGCACGATCGCCTCCCACCGTTCCCCGGTCGAAGGCTCGCCGAAGGTGAGCAGGTAGGGCGAGAGGTGCCAGGCGTGGCCGCCGTTGGTGAAAAAGAGGTCGGCGCCCGGGGCGTGCGCGCGGGTGAGCGTCTGCCCGCCCGTTTCCAGGCGGTCGAGTATGCCTTCGCTGGAAACTCCGACGACGTCGAAGCGCAACGGCTGCTTGCGCCGCGTGAGCACGTCGGTGAACACGTATTCCCAGCGGTCGCCGATCTTCGGCAGGCGCGCGTCGCTGGCCGATGCGGATGCAACCGGCGTCGGCGCGGAGCTGACCGTCTGCAGGGCGGGCGCCGCGACCGGCTCGGGCCGCGCCGCAGGCGTGCCGCCCTGGCGGCGGATCTGCTCCTCGAGCTCCGCGCGCTGGCGCGCGAGCATTTCGCGGATCGTCTGCTGCATCTGCTCGCGCTCCGCGCGCACCGCGTCCGCCACGCGCCTGTCCACGTCGGCCTGCTGCAGCGTTTCGCCGGGCCGCGGCATGACGAAATAAAAGTCGCCCTTGAGCGAGGAGCTTTCCCACGGAATCTGCTGGTCCTTCGTCTCGCGCGTGACACCGATGCGCACCTGCTTGAAGAGCTGCTCCACCGGCAGCCCCGGCGTGCCGATGTTGGCGAGCAGGTGCTTGGTATAGAGACCGTTCGCGCCGTCGCCGTCCGCGGCCACCGAGCCGGGCGCGGTGGCGAAGGCGACGAGCGTCCCCGAGGGCGCTTCCATCTGCGCGAGGCCCTGCGCGCTGGAGCGGAAGCTGCGGGCGAACGGATTGTTGCGGCACGCGTCGAGGATCATGATGTTGAGCGGATTGCGGGCGCTGTCCATCTTGGAGAGCACGATGTTGGCGTCGATCGCCTGGAACTCGACCTCGTCCTCGCGCTGCAGGTCGGCATTGACGGGAATCAGGTAGTTCTTTCCGCGCACCTGCATCCCGTGACCCGCGTAGTAGAAGAGCCCGATCCCGCCCGCGGCGAGCTCGTCGCCGAAGTCGCGGATCGCCCGCCACATCGCGGCGTGCGTCGCATCCTCGATCACGGTGACGCGGAAGCCGGTCCCCGCGAGCGCCTTGCCGATCGCCCGTGCGTCGTTGACCGGGTTTCGCAAAGGCGCCGTCTTGTAGGCGGCGTTGCCGATGATGAGGGCTACGCGCTTCTGCCCGCCCGGCGCACTCTTGGCCGGCGTGATCTCCAGCCTGCGGTCGACCGCGAGCGCGAGGCAGGCCTGCAGGAGCACCGCTCCGAGGAAGACTTTCAGCAGCGGGTTCTTCATCTACGGCGCGCCTTCTTTCGCGCGAGCTCCGCCCCGGCGGCGAGCGCGCGCAGCTTGGCGACCGCGACTTCGCGGTCCATCGGCGCCATGCCGCAGTTGGTGCACGGGAAGATGCGACTCGCCGGGACGTACTTCGCGGCCTTCTGCAGCAGGCTCGCCACTTCCTGCGGCGTTTCGACCTTGTCGGAAGCGACGTCGATCGCGCCCACGAGGAGGTCCTTGCCCTTGAGCAGCTTCATCAGCTCCATCGGCACCTTCGAGTGCATGCACTCCAGCGAGACCTGCTTCACCCTGCTCTTCGCGATCGCCGGGAAGATCTCCTCGTACTGGCGCCACTGGCTGCCGAGCGTTTCCTTCCACTTCACGTTGGCCTCGATGCCGTAGCCGTAGCAGATGTGCACGACGGTCGTGCACTTGAGCCCCTGCAGCGCGCGGTCGAGCGCCCGGATGCCCCAGCGCTTCACGTCCTCCATGTAGACGTTGAAGGCCGGCTCGTCGAACTGGATCACGTCCACGCCGTCCTTCTCCAGGGCCCGGGCCTCCTGGTTGAGCAGCGCGGCGAAGGCCATGGCGAGCTTCACCTTGTCGCCGTAGTGGCGGTCGGCCAGCGTGTCGACGATGGTCATCGGCCCGGGCAGGGTCATCTTGATCTTCTTCTTCGTGTGCGCGCGCAGCAGCCGCGCCTCGGTCGCGTGCACGCGTCCCTTGAGCCTGAGGGGCCCGACCACGACCGGCACCATCGCGTCGTAGCGGTTGTCGCGGATGCCCATCTTCACCTTGTGCTCGAAGTCGATACCCTCGACGAACTCGAGGAACCCGTGCACGAAGTGCTGGCGGGACTGCTCGCCGTCGCCGACGATGTCGAGCCCCGCGTCCTCCTGCTCCTTCAGCCAGAGGAGCGTCGCGTCGCGCTTGGCGCGGTCGAGCTCCGCCCCCTGCGAGCGCCAGGCCGGCCACAGCTTGTTGGTTTCGGCGAGCCAGGCGGGCTTCGGCAGGCTGCCGGCGAGGGTGGTCTTGAACATTTTGCAGCTCCCTTTGAGAACGCTGTCGGCGAGGGCGGACAGCGACGAAATCGCGATACGCAACTATAATCGCCCGCTACAAAGTAGACAGCTTTCAACCGGGGGGACGATGGTCGCAGGCATGCTGGTCGGGACGTTCTTTTCCTTTCTGCTCGGCCTTTTCAATCCCACGGTGATCGACAAGGCGGGCCCGGACTGGCTGTGGGCCGGCGGACGCGAAGACGTGATCCGCAACCTCTACTTCCGCCCGGACGGGCGCTTCCGGCGCTACGGGCGCCCGGCGCTCGTCCTGACGCTCGCGCTCGGCTGCGCGGCGCTGTACCTCATCACGGAGCGCATCTGACGGTTTTTCAAGGGGAGAAAACCATGAAGGCGATCGTTGCGGGGCTGGTGGTGCTGGGAACGGGCCTCGCGGGCCCGGCTTGGGCGCAGAAGAAGTCCTGCGAGGACCTGAAGGCCGAGATCGACGCGAAGATCCGGAAGAACGGCGTCGAGAAGTTCACCCTCGACATCCTCGAGGCCGGCGCGCAGGCCGAAGGCAAGGTCGTCGGCACCTGCGACGGCGGCACGAAGAAGATCGTCTACAAGCGCGGCTCGTAGCCGCGCGCTTCCTTCATCGGAAGCAGCCACGCGAACGCTGCGATCTGCAGCGCCGCGAGGATCCAGAACGCCGTCGCGTAGCCCGCGGCGGCGTAGCTCGCCCCCGCGACCGGGAAAAGCCGCAGCACAGCGCCGATTCCCCACTGGAAGGCGAAGGAGCAGGCGAACATCATCACGTTCGAGGCGGTGTTCACGCGCCCGGTCATCTCCGGCCCGAACAGGGCCGTCATGAGCGGGTAGGCCAGCGCACCGGAGATGGTGGCGAAGCCGTACAGCGTGAGGATGGGCGCGAGGCCGCGCGTCGTCCCGGCCGCCAGCAGGCAGAACGTGGCGATGGAAACCGCGACGCCGAGCTTGTACACCGTCATGCGCGGGACGCCGGCACGCGCCAGCCGGTCGCTCGAGACGCCGAAGATCACCGACCCGGCGACGTACGCCAGACTGGTGACCAGCAGATATCGCGCGACCGCCGGCCGGTCCAGGCCGGCGATGTCGTACAGCCAGGGCGCGAGCCACAGTCCCTGCAGCGCCTGGTAGGCCGAAAGCGTGAGGACGAACGCGGCGTTGATGCGCCAGAAGGGCACCGACGAAAACACCCGCCCGAACGCGGCGAACTGCTGGCGCAGCGATTCCCCTGAGCCGGGCAGCTTCTTCTCCGGCACCACGAACAACACGAGCATGGAGGCGCCGACGGCGGCAGCCGCGAGGCCGTAGAAGAGCACGCGCCAGCCGAATGCCCCGATGATCGCTTCCGCGGGTGCGGTGGCCGAGAGGCCGCCGAGACCGCCGGCGGCGAGGTACAGCCCGTTCAGCGTCGCCAGGCGCGAGAGCGGAAACCACAGCGTGAACGCCTTGATCGCGCCCATCAGTCCCGCCGATACGCCGATGCCGATCATCGCGCGGCCGACGGAGAGCATGACGAAGTCCTGGGCGAGGCCGAAGGTCAGCGCGCCCGCGCCGGCGACGCACAGGAGCACCGTGACCACGCGGCGCGGGCCGTAGCGGTCGAGCAGCACGCCCACGGGAAGCTGGATCGCGGCGAAGGCGAGCATGTACATCGAGGTCAGGAAGCCGAGGTCCGACGGCGAGAGCGAGAACTCGCGCGCCAGGTCCTTGGAGATGACCGCGTTGACGTTGCGGAAGAAGAACGAGAGGAAGTAGCCCGCCGCGAAGGGGCAGAAGACGGCGAGCATGAGTTTCACGGCGCGATTCTAATGGGGTAGCCTTCGCAGGATGGCGAAACGCCTCATCGTGGGAATCACCGGCGCCACCGGGGCGATCTACGGCGTGCAGATCCTCAAGGCGCTGCGCGAGGCCGGCGGCTGCGAAAGCCACCTCGTCGTCACGGACGCCGGCGCCCTCAATGCCTTCCACGAGCTCAAGCTGAAGCGCAAGGACCTCGAAGCGCTCGCCGACCACGCCTACCATCCGAAGGACATCGGCGCCACGCTCGCGAGCGGCTCGTTCCTCACCGACGGCATGGTGGTCGCGCCGTGCTCCATGAAGACGCTCGCCGCGGTGGCCCACGCTCACGCCGACGACCTCGTCTCGCGCGCCGCCGACGTGGTGCTCAAGGAGCGCCGCCGCCTCGTGCTGCTGCCGCGCGAAGCGCCGCTCAACCTCGCGCACCTGCGCAACATGGTCAGCGCCAGCGAGATGGGCGCGATCGTCTATCCGCCGGTGCCCGCCTTCTACGCCGGCCTCGCCTCGCTGGACGACATGGTGGCGCACACGGTGGCGCGCGTGCTCGACCTGTTCGGCATCCATTCGGCGCAGCTGGCGCGCTGGCAGGGCCTGCGTGACGGCTGACCTGGAGGTGTTCTCGGAGTCGTACGCCGAGGCGCGCGAGAAGTTCCTCGACGCGGCCGGCGACCGCGTGGCGCACTACGCGCATCCGGAGAAGGGCCTGTTCATGGATGTCGCGGTGCTCGGCGACCCCGCGGCGCGCGACATCTTCGCGGTCGGCTGCGGGACGCACGGCATCGAGGGCTACTCCGGCTCGGCCGCGCTTACGAACTGGCTGCGCTCCGGCGCGGCGACGCGCGTCGCGCCAGGCACGGCGGTGGTCCTCTTCCACGCGCACAACCCGTGGGGCTTCGCGCACCGCACGCGCGTGACCGAGGAGAACGTCGACCTCAACCGCAACTTCATCGATTTCGCGCGGCCGCTGCCGAGCAATCCAGGCTACGCCGAGCTGCACCCGATCATCACGCCACAGCGCTGGGACGAGGCGACGCTCGCCGGCGTCTTCGAGCGCCTCGCGGCCTACCGCGCGCGCGTCGGGGAGCAGGCCTTTTCCGACGCCTTCAACGGCGGCCAGTATTCGCACCCGGACGGCATCTACTACGGCGGGGCACGGCCGCAATGGTCGAACGGGGCGTTCCGTGCCGCAGCGAAGGAGCATCTGGGCACCGCGCGCCGCGTGGCGTTCATCGACCTGCACACCGGCATCGGGCCGCGATACGAGCACGTCTACCTGAGCTTCGCCGCGCCCGGCTCCCCCTCCTACGAGCGGGCGCGCGCCTGCTGGGGCGAGCGCGCGGTGAACCGCGCCGGCGTCACGCACAAGGCGCTCGCCGTGTACAGCGGCCTGCTGATCGACGCGCTGGTCGAGGCGGTGCCGCAGGCCGAGGCCACGACGCTGGTGATCGAGTTCGGCACGCTGCCGCGCGAGGGCGTGCAGCGCGCTTCGCTCCTGCAGCGCTGGCTGCGCTTCGAGGGCCCGAACCATCCGGAACGCGTGCCGGCGCTGCAGCGCGACTACGACGAAGCCTTCTACCCGTCCGAGCCGCGCTGGCGGCAGGCCGTGCTCGAGCAGTCGCTCGACTTCCTCGATCGCGGCGCGCGAGGGCTCAGCGCTTTGTAAGAAAGGTCTCCAGCGCCCGGTTGAAGGCTTCCGGCTGCTCGATGTTCGAAAGGTGCGCCGCGTCGGGAATCATGACGAGCGTCGAGCCGGGCGCCGCGTCGTGGATCTCGCGCGACATCTCGGGCGGCGTGCCCGGGTCCTTGTCGCCGCACAGGACGAGAACCGGGCAGCGGATTTCCTTCAGCCGGCTCGTAAGGTTGATGCGCGGAATCGCGTGGCAGCAGCCCGCGTAGCCGGGCACCGGCGTCGATGCGATGGCGCCGCCGATCGCGTGCACCTTCTCGGGCGCACGCTTGCGGAAGTCCTCGGTGAACCAGCGCTCCAGCGTCGGCTGCACGAGCGGCTGCATGCCCTGCGTCTCCGCCGTGCGGATGCGCGCGGGCCAGAGCGCGGCGGCGGCCTCGGGATAGCGGCTCGTCGTATCGGCAAGGGTTAGGGAGCTGAAGTACTGCGGATACTTGAGGGCGAAGGTCTGGCCGATCATCCCGCCCATGGAAAGGCCGACGAAGTGCAGCCGCTGGATGTCGAGATGGCTCAGCAGGGCGCGCAGGTCGTCGGCGAGTTGCTCGAGCGTGTAGGGTCCCTGCGGCGCAGCGCTCTGGCCGTGGCCCCGGGTGTCGTACACCAGGATGCGGTAGCGGTCCTTGAACGCGGCGACCTGCGCGTCCCACATGCGCAGGTTGCAGGCCAGGGAGTGGCTGAACGACAGCCAGGGCGCGCCGGTCCTGCCGTGGATCTCGTAGTAGGTCTCGATGCCGTTGACGGTGGCTTTCATCTCAGCTCGCGGTGGTTATCAGGGGAATCATCATCTCGTCGGGCGTGGTGCCGCCGTGGTTGCCGATGTGCAGGAACGGCTTCTCGCCCGGGGTCCAGTCCTTGACCGTCCAGCGGCCGCGCATCACGAGGGCGACGTCGCCGATGCGCTCCGCGAGCCGCGGATGCGCCGTGCCGGGACCCAACCAGCCTTCGGCGGCAAGATCGGCGCTCGGGCGCACGTCGGCCCGGTCTCCGAGCCAGTCGCGTGCCCGCCGTGCGAAATCGTCCGCGTCGTGCACGTGGCAGTACGCCACGCGCCGCTCGCCGCACAGCGGGAAGCGCAGCTTCGCCGCCAGCGCGGCGGGCAGCTCGAGCGACGCTTCGGGCGGGACATCGACGAAGCCATGGTCGGCGGTGGCGACGACGAGACTTTCCGTCCCCGCGAGGCGGCCGAGGACGTCCGAGAAGACGGCGTCGATCTTCTCCAGCTGCACGAGCGCCTCGGCGCTCTCCGAGCCGAAGTGGTGCGATACCCGGTCGTAGTGCGGCCAGTACGCGTAGACGAACTTGCGCGCGGGCGAGGATTTCACCGCGGCCTCCACCGCGACCGCCATCTCCTCATCGGTGTCGTACGCGAGCCGCTTCGCGGCCGCGCAATGGCGCTGGTTGTAGTGCGAATCCACGATGTCGCGCGGGCTGACGATGAACGACGCGACGGAAAGCGAATCGAAGAGCGGCGCGGCGGTGAAGAGCTGGTGCGCGCTCACGCCGCGCCGCTGCAGCGGAAGATGGTCGCCGCGGCTGATGAACGGCAGCGGGGCGCCGACGCAGCCGGCTTCGCCGAAATAGGTGAACCAGCCGGTGAGGCCGTGCTCAAGCGGCGTTCTACCCGTGTAGGACGTGGTGATTGCAGAGGCGGTCGTGGAAGGAAACACCGATGTGATGGCGGCCCGGCGCTTGCTTGCGAGCACGCTGCCGGCGCCGCGCCGCCGCAAGTAATTGTCGCCGAGCCCGTCGACGATGAGGAAGACGATGTTGGTGGCGCCGTCGAACGTTGCGGCGGGCAGTGCTTCGAGCGTCGGATGCAGCGGCTTCGCGCCGCACGCGTGCATCAGCGTGGCGACGAGGTTCACGAGGCTTCCGCCGGCGTAGTCGGGCAGCGCGCGCGGTGAATCCATCGAGGGGATTGTAGGGTAGAATCTGCGGCCCTCATCCGAATCACTCCCCGAGGCGCCCATGCGGCACGAAGTCCACGTCCACGCCGATGTCCCCATCCTGGAAGGTGTTTCCCGCCGCCAGCTCGAGCAGGCGCTCGCGCCGTGGCTCGAGTACCTGGACGCCGACAACCTCGCCGACGTGAAGAGCGTCGAGCCGGACGAGCCGGGACTCAAGTATGACGAGAAGGAGCTGCTCCTCTACGTCTGCTGGACGGGCGAAGTGGGCCGCAGCTTCCATCCCGCGCTCGAGCAGGCGCTCGAGAACCTCGGGCCGTACTGCTACGAGGCGGTCGAGGTGGACCTCACCGTGTACCACGACAACGGCGACCAGGAGTCGAAGCTCCTCTTCGTCGGCCCGACGGCGAAGGCGATCCACGAGGCGCAGCGCCGCTGCATGCTCGAGGACATCACCGCGTTGCTCGGCCGCCAGTTCGAGCCGGGCGACGTGGCGCGCGTCACCACGCTCTTGAACGAGCTGTTCGACGCGGACTGGAAGGCGAAGGCCTCGCAGGAGAAGAAGCCCGAGCGCGCCTTCGAGACCTACACGCGTCCCTCGAGGAAGAACCTCCACTAAGCGTGGCGGGGCCGCGCATCTATCCCAAGTACCCGGGCTTCGACACGCTCGCGCTGCACGCCGGCCAGTCGCCGGATCCGGCGACGGGCAGCCGCGCGGTCCCGGTCTACCAGACCACCTCGTACGTCTTCCGCGACACGGAGCACGCCGCGTCGCTCTTCAACATGGAGCGCGCGGGGCACGTCTACTCGCGCATCTCCAACCCCACGGTCGCCGTGCTCGAGGAGCGCATCGCCGCGCTCGAAGGCGGCGTAGGCGCGATCGCCACGGCTTCCGGGCAGGCCGCGCTGCACCTCGCCGTGGCCACGCTGATGGGCGCGGGCAGCCATATCGTGGCCTCCGGCTCGCTGTACGGCGGCTCCCACAACCTGCTCGCCTACACGATGAGCCGGTTCGGCATCGAGACGACGTTCGTGTCGCCGCGCGACCTGCAGGCCTGGAAGAATTCCATCCGGCCGAACACGCGCCTGCTCTTCGGCGAGACGCTGGGCAACCCCGGCCTCGACGTGCTGGACATCCCGGAGGTGGCCGGGATCGCGCATGCGGCGAAGGTTCCGCTGCTCGTCGACTCCACCTTCACCACGCCTTACCTGATGAAGCCGTTCGAGCTCGGCGCCGACCTCCTCTATCACTCGGCGACCAAGTTCCTCGGCGGCCACGGCGTCGCGATCGGCGGCGTGCTGGTGGATTCGGGGCGCTTCGACTGGGAGGCGTCGGGCAAGTTCGCGACGCTCACCGAGCCGTACAAGGGCTTCCACAACATGGACTTCGAGGAGGAGTCCGGCACGCGCGCCTTCCTCCTGCGCGCGCGCCGCGAAGGCCTGCGCGACTTCGGCGCCTGCATGGCGCCGATGGCCGCGTTCCAGATCCTGCAAGGGGTGGAGACGCTGCACCTTCGCATGCCGCGCCACGTCGAGGCGGCGAGGAAGATCGTCGCGTACCTGTCCTCGCATCCGGCGGTGGAGGGCGTGGTGTATCCCGAGCTCGCCAACCATCCCGACCACGAGCTGTGCAAGCGCCTGCTGCCGAAGGGCGCGGGCGCGGTCTTCTCGTTCAACATCAAGGGCGGCCGGCCGGCGGGCAAGGCGTTCATCGAGTCGCTGCGCGTCTTCTCGCACCTCGCCAACGTGGGCGACGCGAAGTCGCTCGTCATCCATCCCGCCACCACGACCCACTACCGCATGAGCGACGAGGACCTGAAGCGGGCCGGCATCGCCGCCGGCACGGTGCGCCTGTCGATCGGCCTGGAGGATCCGCAGGACCTCGTCGAGGACCTCGAGCGCGCGCTGAAGGCCGCTTCCCGGGCGGCGTAATGGAGCTTCGCGTCGACAACCAGCGCGCCTTCGCGTACACCGCGGCGCACGAGCCCGACGCCGGCAAGCCGACGATGGTCTTTGCGCACGGCGCGGGCCTCGACCATTCGTTCTTCGCGTTGCAGAGCCGCTACTTCGGCTACCACGGCTGGAACGTGCTCGCGCTCGACCTGCCGGGCCACGGCCGCTCGGAAGGCCCGCCGCTGCGGACGATCCAGGACATGGCGGCCTGGGTGTTCCGGGTCCTGGACGCGCTGCAGATCCGCAAGGCCTCGATCGTCGGGCATTCGATGGGTTCGCTCATGGCGGTCGAATGCGCCGCGGCGCATCCGGAGCGCGTCGAGCGCATCGCGCTGATCGGAACGGCGTACCCGATGAAGGTCGGCGAGGCCTTCCTCGAGGCGGCGCGCAGGAACGAGCAGGCCGCCTTCGACATGGAAACGATCTGGGGCCATGCGCCGGCCGTGCCGCTCGGCGCCAACCCGAACCCGGGCATGTGGATGTACGGCGACTCGCTCGCGCGGCTCGCGCGCCTCGCGCCGGGCGTGCTCTACAACGACCTCAAGGCCTGCAACGACTACGCCGCCGGCGCCGAGAGCGCGGCCCGGGTACGCTGTCCCGCGCTGTTCGTCCTCGGTCGCCGCGACGTGATGACCCCGCCGAAGCTCGGGGTCGAATTCGCGAAGGCGTTCAAGGATGCGCGCGTGGTGCAGGTGGCGCCGTCCGGCCACACGCTGATGGGCGAAGCGCCCGATGCGACGCTCGACGCGCTGGTCGAGTTCTTCCGCTAGCGCCGCCAGTCCGTCCTGGCCGTCACGAGGATGGTGGCGCTGCCGAAGATGGCCATCGCCACCGCGATGACCGCGAAGAGGCCGCCGAGCGAGGCGAACGCGAGCCCGCCCGCCACCACGATCGCGAGGCGCGCCGTGCCCGCGAGCACCATGCCCAGCACCTGCCCGGCGCCCTGCGCCGCGAAGTACAGCGCGATGCCGATGGCGAGGAACGGGTAGAAAGGCGCCACGGTGCGCAGGTAGCGGGCGCCGCTGTCCAGCACCGCCGGATCGGAGCTGAAAAGCGCCACCCAGAGGTGCGGGAACACGGCGACGACGGCGCCGATCGCGAGCGACACGCTGGCGCCGAGCGCCGCGCCGAGCCAGGCGATCTTCTTCGCGCGCGCGACGCGGCCCGCGCCGACGTGCGTCCCCACCAGGACGACGAGCGCCTGGCCGACGGCGAAGACGAGCGGGATCTGCAGCAGCTCCAGGCGCAGGCCGACGCCGTAGCCGGCGAGCGCCGCGGTGCCGTGCCGGCCCACGAAGCCGGTGAGCACCACCGCGGTCACCACCGTCTGGATGGAGTTGACCACCGAGATGCCGCCGACCCGCAGGATGTCGCGGAAGAGCCGCCATTCCAGCCGCCCGTCGCCCGGGTGCGGGCGCAGAGGGCTTCCGCGGCGGAAGACGAAGGCCGCCATGCCGAGCGCGGCGAGGCCGAACGAGGTGACATAGGCCACGCCTGCGCCGGCGATGCCCAGGCGCGGCAGCGG
>DASPMF010000091.1:0-6944 GCA_035627155.1 Burkholderiales bacterium
CAGGCGCTCGACAGCACCGGGGACACGGCGCCAGAGCGCCGCGGCGAGCCAGGCGAGCAGCCCCGACACGAGCGTGACGTGCAGGCCCGAGATGCTCATGAGGTGGGTCACCCCGGTCCGGTTGAAGAGCCGCCATTCCTCGACGGGAATCGCGCGCTGCTCGCCGACTGCCAGCGCGACCAGGATCCCGGCCGCCGGCGTGGCGCCGAGCCGGTCGACAAAGCGCTCGCGCACTGCCCCGCGCACGCGCTGCACGACGTCCGCAAACGCCCACCGCTCGCCCAGGCGGCGCGCCCCTCCGGCGCGCACATAGCCGGTTGCGCCGATGCCGCGCTCAAGGAGCCAAGCCTCATAGTCGAAGCCGTGGGGATTGACCGCGCCGTGTGGCCGGCGAAGGCGCACGGGAAACCGCCAGCGCTCGCCCGCCCGCAGCGCGACCTCCGGGCTGGCCGCCTCGTCTTCCGCCTCGCGTGCCCGATACCACGACAGCAGCAGCTTGCCCGGGACCTTGGCGCCGCTGGCGGCGGACTCCACCTCGAACTCGAAGCGCAGCGCGCGTTCGGTCGCGACCGGAAGGCTCGCGATGACGCCGACCACCTCGAGCGTGCGGCCCTCGAGCGCCGGGTCCAGCCAATCGCCGATGCGCTGGTGCGCGAGCAAGGCAGCCCACGCGAACCCGCAGGCGAAGGCGGCCAGCGGAGCGGCACGCGGAACGCGATACGCCAGCACCCCGAGCAGCGGAACCACGAGCGCCCAGTGCGGCGCGGGCAGCTCTGCCTGCACCTGCAGCAGCGCGGCGCCGGTGGCAAAGGCAAGGGCGGCGACGGTGACGCTGCGCGTCATCTACAATCAACGCGCCTCGCCCTCGCCCGCTGACGTGCCGCGCAAATACTTCCGGAAGTGGCTGCCGAACGCGGACGCCGTGCGCGCGCACCGCGTCGTGGCGCCGTTCGCGCGCTGGCTCAAGCATCCGAACCTCTGGCACCTCAACCGCCGCTCCGTCCCCGGCGCGGTGGCGATCGGCCTCTTCTCCGGGCTGGTGCCCGGTCCGCTGCAGATGCTGACCGCCCTCCTCCTCGCCATACCGCTGAAGAAGAACCTGCCCGTCGCGCTCCTTTGCACCTTCTATACGAACCCGCTCACCATCGTGCCCCTCTATCTCCTCGCGTACCAGTACGGCGCCGTGCTCCTCGGCACGGCGCAGCGCGCCGGCCCGCTGCCGATGTACGAGACCGACTGGTCGGACTGGTCCGGGTCCCTGCAGGCGCTCCTCGACTGGTCGTTGTCGCTCGGCAAGCCGCTCGCCTTCGGGCTGGTCGCCCTCGCGCTCACGCTCGCCGCCATCGGCTACGCCGCGACGCGGGTCGGCTGGCGGGTGTACGTGCTGCTTGCCTGGCGCGCCCGGAAGAAACGGCGCGTGCGTTAGCGCCGGCCGCCAACACCTCTATACTCGCGGCCCATGGAACACCACGCCAATCCGCTGCTACTGCAAGCGGCGGTGTACTTCGCCTCGGCAGTTGTGGCGGTTCTCATCGCGCAGCGCATCGGGCTCGGGTCGGTCGCGGGCTACCTGCTCGCGGGCGTGGCCATCGGGCCGTGGGGCCTCAAGGTCGTAGGCAGCGTGCAGGACATCCGCGCGTTCGCGGAGCTCGGCGTCGTCTTCCTCCTTTTCGTCATCGGGCTGGAGCTCGAGCCGCGTCGGTTGTGGAGCATGCGAACGCGGCTCGCCGGGCTCGGCCTGTCGCAGGTGCTCGGCACCATCGCGGCGATCGCCGCTTTCGGCTGGGCCATCGGAGTCGATATCCGCGTCGCCCTCATCGCCGGCATGGCGCTCAGCCTGTCTTCCACGGCGATCGCCCTGCAGCCGCTGACGGAGCGCGGCGCGCTCGCCACGCAGGGCGGCCAGGCGGCGTTCGCGATCCTCCTCTTCCAGGACCTTGCCGTGATCCCGATGCTCGCGCTGCTGCCGTTGCTCGCGCCTTCGCAGGCGAGCGCCGGCTTCGACTGGCACGATTTCGCCTATCCGGCGGCGGCGATCGCCGCGACGCTGGTCCTCGGCCATTACCTTGTCCGGCCCGTGTTCCGCCACATCGCCCGCACCCGCCTGCGGGAGGTCTTCACGGCGTTCGCCCTGCTCCTCGTGCTGGGCATCGCCCTCGCCTACGAGGCCGCCGGGCTGTCGATGGCCCTGGGCGCATTCCTCGCCGGCGTGCTGCTCGCCGAGTCCGAATACCGCCACGAAATCGAAGCCGCAGTGGACCCGTTCAAGGGGCTGCTGCTCGGATTGTTCTTCATCTCCGTCGGCATGGGGGCCGATTTCTCGGTCCTGCTGTCGCGGCCGCTCGTCGTCCTTGGCCTGGTGATCGGGCTCCTTGCCGCCAAGGGTGGCGTGCTCTGGGTGATCGCGCGGCGCGCCCGGCTGCCGCTCTCCGAGCTGCCGCTGTTCGTGCTGCTGCTAGCGCCCGGAAGCGAGTTCGCCTTCGTGCTGCTCGGCCATGGCGCCGCGACGAGCCTGATGCCGCCGCAGGCAGCGCAGGCGCTCACCCTCGCGGTCGCGCTTTCCATGCTGGCGTCGCCGTTCCTGCTCGTCCTGCATGACCGGGTGCTCGCGCCGCGCCTGGCCGGCAAGGGCATCGTCAAGGAAGCGGAAGCACCGCAGCCGGGGAACGTGATCGTGGCCGGCCTCGGCCGCGTCGGGCAGGTCGTGGCTCGCCTGCTTGCGGCGAGCGGTTACCACCCGACGGTGCTCGACGACGACCCGGACCACGTGGAGCAGAGCCGCAAGTTCGGATTCCGCGTCTTCTATGGCGATGCGACGCGCCTCGACCTGCTGCACGCGGCGGGCGCGGACAGCGCGCAACTCCTCGTCGTGGCGCTCGATGACCCGGACGCGGTCACCAACCTCGTGCGCACCGCGAAGAAGCATTTCCCCGATCTGCGGGTCGTCGCCCGCGCCCACGACATGCGACACATGTTCCAGCTGCAGGACCTGGGCGTCGAGGCGATCGAGCGCGAGACCTGGCGTTCGGCGCTCCGGCTGGGGGAGGCGGCGCTCGTCGAGGCGACCGGGGACGCGGAGCGCGCGGCGCGCGCGGCGCAGGCCTTCGCCGAGCACGACCGCGACGTGGTGGCGAAGCTCTACGAGGTGCACCGCGGCGCGCCGGACGCGCACATTACCGTGTCCAACGAGCTGCGTGACGAGCTGGCGCGCACGCTGCGCGCCGACGAAGCGAGGCGCGGCGAGGCCTAGCTATCTCGGTTGCAGGCGGCCGTCCTGCAGCTCGTAGCGGCGCTCGGCGCGCGCCGCGATCCCCGCATCGTGCGTGACGATGACGAACGCGGTGCCGTGCGAGGCCGAGAGCCGCACCATCGCGTCGAACACCTCGTCGGCGGTGTGCGAATCCAGGTTCCCCGTCGGCTCGTCCGCCAGCACGCACGCCGGCTCCGTGACGAGCGCGCGCGCAAAGGCGCAGCGCTGGCGCTCGCCGCCCGAGAGCTCGCCCGGCTGGTGCTCCAGGCGGTGGCCGAGCCCGACTTCCGCAAGGACGGCGCCGGCCTTGCGCAACGCCGCGCTTCTTTCCGCGCGGCGGATGAGCAGCGGCATCGCCACGTTCTCCACCGCCGTGAACTCGGCGAGCAGGTGGTGAAACTGGTAGACGAAGCCGAGCGTGCGGTTGCGCAGGCGGCCGCGCTCCGCCTCGCCCATTGCGTCGAGCGCCTTGCCGCCGACCTGGACGGTGCCGCCGCTCGGCGCATCGAGCCCGCCGAGGAGGTGCAGGAGCGTCGACTTGCCGGAGCCGGAACGGCCCATGATGGCGATGCGCTCGCCGGCCTGGACGTCGAGGTCGACGCCGGTCAGCACGTGGACCGGCTGCGGGCCGAGGTAGGTTTTCCTCAAGTCCCGGCACGACAGGACCGCTTCATTCATAGCGCAGCGCTTCGGCCGGGTTCACGCGCGAGGCGCGCCAGCTCGGGTACACGGTGGCGAGGAAGGACAGGGCGAGCGCGATGAGCGACACGGCGATCACGTCGCCCGCCTGCAGGTCCGAGGGCAGGTCGGGGATGAGGTAGACGTCCTTGGAAAGGAACTTGATGCTGAGGGCGCGCTCGATTGCCGGAACGATCACGTCGATGTTAAGCGCCGTGATCACGCCAACCCCGACGCCGGCCAGCATGCCGATCACGCCGATCACCATGCCCTGCACCATGAAGACCTGCATGATCGAGCCCGGCGCGGCGCCGAGCGTGCGCAGGATCGCGATGTCGGCCTGCTTGTCCGTCACCGCGACGACGAGCGTCGAGATGATGTTGATCGCGGCGACGAGGATGATGAGCGTCAGGATGATGAACATCAGGCGCTTCTCGATCTCCACCGCGCGGAAAAAGTTGGCGTGGCTGCGCGTCCAATCGGAGGCGTAGATGTCCTGCGGCAGCTGCGCCATCAGCTCGCGCGCCACCTCGCGCGCGGCAAAGAGGTCGTCGAGCTTGAGCCGCACGCCGGTCGCGTCGTCTCCAAGCTGGTAGAGGACCTGCGCGTCCCGCATGTGGACCAGCGCGAGGCCGCCGTCCGCGTCGCCGATGCCCGCGTCGAAGGTGCCGACCAGCGTGAACTGCTTGAGCCGCGGAATGACGCCGGCCGGGGTGACGACGCCCTGCGGCGCGACGAGCGCGACCTTGTCGCCCGGCAGCACGCCGAGCGCGCGCGCGAGGTCGCCGCCGAGGATCATGCCGAACTCGCCGGGTTTCAGTGCATCGAGCGTGCCGGCGCGCATGTGCTGCGCGAAGGCGGCCACCCTCTCCTCCTGCGCGGGATCGATGCCGCGCACGAGGGCGCCGCGCACCGCCCGGCCGGCGGAGAGCATCGCCTGGCCCTGGACGAAGGGCGCGGTGGCGACGACGCGCGGATGCTTCGCCGCCTCCGCCGCGACCGCCTGCCACGAGCCGAGCCGGTTGTTCGGCCCCGTAACCTGCACGTGCGATACGACGCCGAGGATGCGCTCCCGGACTTCCTTCTGGAACCCGTTCATCACCGACAGCACGACGATCAGCGCCCAGACGCCCACGCCGATGCCGATCATGGAAACCAGGGAATTGATGCCGATGAAGCGGTTGCGGCGCCTGGCGCGCGTATAGCGCAGGCCGACGAGGAGCTCGTATCGCATCGAATAGGCGGGGTCCGGCGCGAGAATACTACAATCGTCCAGCATGGACGCGGACGCCGCCCGGGTGTTGAACAGGCTCATCCACCGCGAGCGCATCGCGCACCTCGGCACGCTGCGCGGCGGCGCTCCGCTCGTGTCGATGACGCTCTTCGTCCCGGAGAGCGACTTTTCTGCGTTCTACATCCACATCAGCCGCCTTGCCTGGCACACGCAGGATCTCCTGCAGGACGGGCGCTGCGCGCTTTCCATCGCGCAGACCGACGACGGGCGCCCGGATCCGTTCACCTTCCCGCGCGTGACGATCCGCGGCGACGCGACGGAGATTCCGAACGACGATGCGCTGGTGCCGGACCTCAAAGTGGCGTGGGTATCGCGCTTTCCGCGGCAGGAACCCACGTTCGCGCTCCAGGATTTCGCGTTCTGGCGCGTCGCGCCCCGCGACGCGCGCTTCGTCGCCGGCTATGGCTCGATCCACAACCTCACGCCGGCGCAGCTCGTCGATGCGAGCCATTGACCACGTCTCGATCACCGTGCGGGACCTGGCGAAGGCCGTGCGGTTCTACGATGCGGTGTTCGAGGTGCTGCGACTGAAGAAGGTCT
Organism: Burkholderiales bacterium; assembly: GCA_035627155.1. Taxonomy (GTDB): domain Bacteria; phylum Pseudomonadota; class Gammaproteobacteria; order Burkholderiales; family SG8-39; genus SCGC-AG-212-J23. The sequence goes on from DASPMF010000091.1 coordinate 5,763, forward strand.
ACCAGCGCGCGGACGCGGTCGGCTACGGCGAGCGCAACCGGCCGGACGACGACGGCCACAGCTACCTCAGCATCTTCCAGTCCGAGCATGCGAGCGCGGATCCGCGCCGGCATTGGTGCTTTCGCGCCGCCTCGGCCGCGGACGTGCGGCGCTTCCACGCCGCGGGGCTTGCGAGCGGCGGGCGCGACGCGGGCGGTCCGGGCCTTCGCACCCACTATCACCCGCAGTACTTCGCCGCCTTCCTCGAGGACCCGGAAGGAAATCGCATCGAGGCGGCATGCCACCACGGAGACGAACCATGAATTCCGAAGAGCTGAAGGCGATGCAGGCGCCGATCAAGGACCGCTACCGCGACGATCCAGCCGCGGCCGTCGTGACGCTGAAAGCCGAAGGGCGCATCGGCGAGGGCATCGCGTGCCGCGTCGACACCGGCCGCGCGCTGGTGGAGGCAGGCCTGCATCCGGCGACCGGCGGAAGCGGCCTGCAGGCCTGCTCCGGCGACATGCTGCTCGAGGCGCTCGTCGCGTGCGCGGGCGTGACGCTGAAGGCGGTCGCGACCGCGCTGCAGGTCGAGCTGCGCGACGCCGTGGTGCGGGCGGAGGGCGACCTGGATTTCCGCGGCACGCTCGGCGTCGCGAAGGACGCGCCGGTCGGCTTCCGCGAGATCCGCCTGCGCTTCGACCTCGATACCGACGCCGCGCCGGAGCAGAAGAAGAAGCTGATCGAGCTCACCGAGCGCTACTGCGTCGTGCTGCAGACGATCCGCAAGACCCCGCCGGTCGCCGTCTCGGCTTGAGGATCTACGTCGTCGATTTCACCTGTGCGCCGCGGCGCGCGAAGCCCATCACCGTCGCCTCGGGAATCCTGAAGCGTTCGACGCTGTACCTTGAAGAGCTGGAGCTTCTGCCGGCGTTCGAAGACTTTGAGTCCTTCCTGCGCCGGCCCGGCCCCTGGGTGGGCGGATTCGATTTCCCGTTCGCCCTGCCGCTGGAGCTCCTGCGCGCGTTGCGCTGGCCCCTCGCCTGGGACGAGTCGGTCCGGCAGGTCGCCGGGATGTCGCGCCAGGACCTGCGCGGCACCCTCGACAAGTACCGCGCCACGCGCAGGGCAGGAAGCAAGTACGTGCACCGCGCGACCGACTACCCGGCCGGCTCCTCGAGTCCCATGAAGCTCGTCAACCCG
>DASPMF010000092.1:0-17976 GCA_035627155.1 Burkholderiales bacterium
CAGTCGGGTCGCAAGCCCCACGGCCGCCCGCGCCATGGCCGCATAGGTGGCGGGCACGTTCGGGGTGCGCGGCATGTCGAGCAGCAGGGTCACGCCGTCTTCCCGGCGCGAAACCTGGTAGGGCGCGTCGGCGAGCTCGTGCATCGCCGCGTCCACCTGCGCCCCGTCCAGGCCCTCGCCGACCGCGTGCAGCGCCACCTGGATGTCATGGTCGGCGCAGAACCGATCCAGCTCGCGCGCAGCATCGAGGGCCGCGCGCATTTCCGGCGCGGCGCACTCCGCCCGGAGCCGGGCACCGAAGTTCTCTGCCGCGGTCCGGAACTCGATCAGCTCGGCATCGCTCACCACGCCGCTGCGGCTCACCATCTGGAACGCCGCGCGCAAAGAGGAGAAGCTGCCAAGCTCTCCGGTGGCGAGCGCGCGCCAGCCCGTGCCATCGGATCCGGCAAGGATCACGCGGCGGCCGAATCGCTGCTCGAGCGGACGCCAGGCCTCCAGCGCGGACGCTGCGGGCACGCCGACCGGGATGCGCAGAGTCACGACGTAGTCGACGCGCTCGTCGGGAAGCGCCCCGGGCGGCGGCGCCGGGTGGTCGCGACCGGATGCCGGCCGCACCGGCCCGGCGGCCGGCTGCTCGCCGAGCAGCACGTCGGCATGGCCGGAGCCGAAGGCCTGCTGCGCGTGGCGGCGGACCGCGCGCTCCTGGATCCGGTTGTAAAGCAGCACGCCGATCACCGCGGCGGCCCCGAGGATGAGCAAACCGAGCTGCAGGTCGCTCATGGCCGTCCGCGGGCCCGCGCCGTCAGGCCGCGAGCTCCTCTCGGATGCGCAGCGCCTGGTCGATGTCCACCGCCACGACGCGGGATACGCCCGACTCCGGCATCGTCACGCCGACCAGCTGCTCGGCGAGCTCCATGGAGATCTTGTTGTGGCTGATGAACAGGAACTGCGTGTTGGCGGACATCTTCTTCACGAGGTTGCAGAAGCGCTGCGTGTTGCTGTCGTCGAGCGGCGCATCGACCTCGTCCAGCAGGCAGAACGGCGCCGGGTTGAGCTGGAAGAGCGAGAACACGAGCGAGATCGCCGTCAGGGCCTTCTCGCCGCCCGAGAGGAGATGGATGCTGCTGTTGCGCTTGCCCGGGGGCTGCGCCATCACCTGCACGCCCGCGTCGAGGATTTCCTCGCCGGTCATGATGAGCTTCGCTTCGCCGCCGCCGAACAACGTCGGGAAAAGCGAGCCGAAATGCCGGTTCACGCTTTCGAAGGTCTCGCGCAGCAGCTCGCGGGTTTCCCGGTCGATCTTGCGAATGGCGTCCTCGAGCGTCTGCACGGCCTCCTCCAGGTCCGCGGACTGCGCGTCCAGGAACGTCTTGCGCTCGCGGCTGGTTCCGAGCTCCTCGAGCGCGGCGAGGTTTACCGCACCGAGCTCGTTGATAGCCTGCGTGAGCCGGGTAATCTCGCCTTGCAGGCTCGACGGCCGCGGCGCACCTTCGGACGCGGCCTCGAGCGCCGCCTCGTCGGCGTTCGCCTCGCGCAGCTGGGCGGCGAACTGCTCGGCGTTGAGCTGCGCCGCCTGCTCCTTCAGGCGCAGGTCGCCGACGCGCTCGCGCAGCGGCGCCACGCGCGAATCCACCTGCAGACGCGACTCCTCGAGCTCCCGCAGTGCCGCGGCAGCGGCTTCCACCGCGGCGCGCGCCTCGGCGAGCGTCTTCTCGCATGCGATGCGCGCCTCGACGGCCGCGTCGAGCTGCTCGCGCACGGCAGGGATCGGATCGTCCGCGAGCTCCTCCGTGAGCTTGGCGATCTCGGCCTCGGCGCGCGTGATCTGCTGGTCGATCACCTTCACCGAATTGTCGATCTCGGCGATCTTGGACGTGCACTCGCGCTCGCCGAAGACCGCATCCTGCGCCGCACGCTCGGCCTGCTGGACGGTCTTGCGCTGCTCCGCCAGCGCGGTTTCGGCTGCGACATAGGCCTCGCGCGCTGCGTCGACCGCGGCCCGAGCGGACGTGATTTCCGCTTCGATGCCGCGAACCTTGTCCTGCAACGCCGCACGTGCCGCCTCGCGCTGCGCGACCTCGGCGGCGATTTCTCCAAGCTCCGCTCGAATCTGCGCGCTGCGCTCCCGATAGCGTTCCTCGGCCTGCGCGAGCTTCAGCTGGGCGATCTGGGCGTCGTGCTGCGCCTTCTGGCGCTCCGTGACCACGCCGCGGGCTTCCTCGAGCGCAGCGCTGCGCGCCGCAGCCTCGGCGTCGATGCGATCGAGGCTTGCGGTCGCCGCTTTCAAGCGCTCTTCGAGGCGGCCGCACCGCGATTCCAGCGCTTCGATTTCGGCCTGGCGGGCCAGCACGCCCGAGCCCTCGCCCTCCGGGGCGTGGAAGCTCACGGTGTGCCGGGTGAACTGGTCCCCCTGCCGGTTGACCAGCACGCCGGCAGCGGGGAGCGCCGCGCGGTCGGCGGAACCCGGCGTACCCTCGACGGCGTACGCGCCGGCGAGCCAATCCGAGAGGGCGCCCGCGACCGCCGCGTCCGTTGCGCTGACCTTAGAGGAAAGCGACACCAGGCCGGGCGGGGTCGCCTCGGCCTGCACGCTGGCGGCGGAGAACAAGCTCGCCTTGACCGGCGGATGGTCGGCGACCAGCTCGGCCAGTCGAGCCGCATCGGCTTCCATGGCGTGCAGCCGCTCGCGCAGGACCGATTCGACGGCGGTTTCCCAACCCGGTTCGATGCGAACCTTCTGCCACAGCTTGGGAAGCGCGCCCAGGCCGTGCCGGTCGTGCCATTCGCGCAACGCGGCGTCATCCCCTGCGGCGGCCTGGATCTGCCGCAGGGTCTCGAGCTGCGCCTGCGCGGCCGCGTGCTCGCGCTGCGCGGCACCCAGCGCCTCGGCGGCAGCGGAGCGCTGCGATTCCAGGTCCGAGCATTGGTGCTGCAGCGCCTCCACCGCGGCGAGGGACTGGGCCAGGGCCTGCTCCAGCTCGGCGCGCACGGCGGCCGCGGCCTCGCTCGCCGCCGCGTCGGGGACCGCAAGCGACTGCAACTCGGTTTCGAGCCGCTCGCTGCGCTGCGCCGACGCCTGGAGCGCGCTTTCAAGGTGCGCCAGGTTCGCCTGCTCGACCTGCAGGCGGCTCTCGGCCTGCATGAGCGCGCTGCGCTTCTCGCTCAGCTGTTCCTGTGCGGCGCGGAAGCTCTGCTCCGCAGCCGGCAGCTTCGCGTTCTCGGCGTCCAGCCGCTCGCGGGTGGTGGAGACCTGCTGGCGCGCCGTTCCGGCCCGGGCGGCCCACATGTGGAGCGCCTGGGTCAGCTGGGAGCGCTGGTCGCGCCACGACGCGAGCTGCGCACGGCGCTCGGTGTGCTGGCTCTCCAGGCGCTGTCGCGTCTCCTCCGCGTGGCGCAGCTCGGACTCGTGGCGGGCCACTTCGGCGTTCGCCGCGTAGAGCGACGCCTGCGCTGCGTTCATGGCGTCGCCCGCGGCGAAGTGCGCCGAGCGCGCCGTTTCGACGCGCGACTCGATGCTGCGCAGGTTCGCGTTCTCGGATTCGAGCTCGTTGGCCACGCGCGAGATCTCGGCGGCGTGACGCTCCCTTTCCGCAGCGGCGTCGCGCCGGCGAAGGAACCAGAGGAGCTGCTGCTTGAGCTGCAGGTCGGAGTGGTACTCCTTGTAGCGCGACGCCACTTCGGCCTGGGACTCCAGCTTCTCCAGTTGCGCACCGAGCTCGGTGCGGATGTCGGTGATGCGGGCGAGGTTGTCCCGCGTGTCGGCGAGGCGGTTCTCCGTCTCGCGGCGGCGCTCCTTGTACTTGGAAATGCCGGCCGCCTCCTCGAGGAACACGCGCAGCTCCTCGGGCTTGGCCTCGATGACGCGGGAGATCATCCCCTGCTCGATGATGGCGTAGGCGCGGGGGCCCAGGCCGGTGCCGAGGAAGATGTCAGTGATGTCGCGGCGCCGCACGTGCGTGCCGTTGATGTAGTACGAAGATTCGCCGTCGCGCTGCAGGACGCGCTTCACCGAGATCTCGGCGTACTGCGACCACTGGCCCGCCGCCCTGCCGAGCGAGTTGTCGAAGACGAGCTCCACCGACGCGCGCGCGTGCGGCGGCCGGTTCACCGAGCCGTTGAAGATCACGTCCTGCATCGAATCGCCGCGCAACGCCGAGGCGCGCGACTCGCCGAGCACCCAGCGCACCGCGTCGATGACGTTCGATTTGCCGCAGCCGTTGGGCCCCACGACGCCGACCAGCTGACCGGGCACATGGATCGTGGTGGGATCGACGAAGGACTTGAATCCGGATAGTTTTATTTGAGTGAGCCGCACGCGAAAAATGATAACATTTGCGCCGCACAAAATCGGCTCGTTTTCCGGTGCCTTCGCGTCCGAGCAAGCGTCTCGAAACGTTTCCCAATCCCGCGCCCGAACGCGACTACCGGATCCACATGGAGATCCCGGAGTTCACGTGCGTGTGTCCGATGACGGGCCAGCCTGACTTCGCGACGCTCACGCTGGACTACATCGCCGACCGGCGCTGCGTCGAGCTGAAATCGCTCAAGCAGTACGTGTGGTCGTTCCGCGACGAAGGCGCGTTCCACGAAGCCGTGACGAACCGCATCCTCGGCGACCTCGTCAAGGCGACGCAGCCGCGCTACATGCGCCTCGAGGCGAGGTTCAACGTTCGCGGCGGCATCTACACGACGATCGTCGCGGAGCATCGCAAGAAGGGCTGGAAAGAAGCTCGGTGAATCCCCTGCTCGCCCGGCTGCAGCCCTATCCATTCGAGCGGCTGCGCGGGCTGCTTGCCGGCCGCGAGGCCCATCCGGGCCTGCGGCCGATCGACCTTTCCATCGGTGAACCGAAGCACCCCACCCCGCAATTCATCAAGGACGCGCTGCTTGCGGGCCTCGACGGGCTCTCCGTGTATCCGAAGACCGCCGGCACCGAGGAACTGCGCCACGTCATCGCGGACTGGCTCGCGCTGCGCTACGGCATCGCCCGGCCGGATCCGCTGACGCAGGTGCTCCCGGTCAACGGCTCGCGCGAGGCGCTCTTTTCCTTCGCGCAGGCCGTATTGCGTCCGGGGAGCCGGGTCCTGTGTCCGAACCCGTTCTACCAGATCTATGAAGGCGCCGCGCTGCTCGCCGGCGCCGAGCCGGTGTACGAGGAGGACGTCCTCGAGACCAAGGACTGGAAAGGGGTCGAGCTCGCCTTCGTCTGCTCGCCGGCGAACCCCACGGGTCGCGTGCTGGGAATGGAGGACTGGAAGCGGCTGTTCGAGCTTTCCGACCAGCATGGATTCATCATCGCCTCCGACGAGTGCTATTCGGAGCTCTACTACGGCGCGCCATCCGTGGGCGGGCTGGAGGCCGCGAACCGGCTGGGGCGCAACTACGACCGGCTTGTCGTGTTCTCGAGCCTGTCCAAGCGCTCCAACGTCCCGGGCATGCGGTCCGGCTTCGTTGCGGGCGACGCCGCGCTGCTGAAGTCCTTCCTCCTGTACCGCACCTATCACGGCTCGGCGATGAGCGTCGCGATCCAGAAGGCGTCCGTGGCGGCATGGAGGGACGAGCGCCACGTCGAGGAGAACCGCAGCCTGTACGCGGAGAAATTCCGCGCCGCGCTGCCGCGCATCGCGGCGCCGCTGGAGGCGGCCATGCCCGACGGCGCGTTCTATCTATGGATGCGCACGCCGATCGACGACGCCGCATTCGCGCGCGGCCTGTACCACCAATACAATGTCCTCGTCCTCCCCGGAAGCTTCCTCGCGCGCGATGCGCGCGGCGCAAACCCGGGCCGGAACCGCGTTCGGGTCGCCCTCGTGGCGTCGCTCGCGGAATGCATCGAGGGCGTCGATCGCATGATGCGCTTCGCAAAGGAGCTGTGAGCGGAATGGACCAGGCACAGAAGATCATCGACGGGGCATGGGAAGACCGGGCGTCGCTCTCGCCCTCGAGCGCACCCGGCCCCCTGCGCGAGGCGGTGGAGCACGTCATCGCCGGACTCGATTCCGGGAGGCTGCGCGTGGCGGAGAAGCGCGGCGGCGAATGGATCACCCACCAGTGGATCAAGAAGGCTGTCCTCCTTTCGTTCCGCCTGCAGGACAACCGTGTCATGGAGGGCAAGTACTTCGACAAGGTGCCCTCGAAGTTCGAATCCTTCGACTTCGCCGCCGCCGGCTTCCGCGTGGTCCCGCCGGCGGCCGCGCGCCGCGGCGCCTACATCGCGCGCAACGTAGTGCTGATGCCCTCCTACGTCAACATCGGCGCCTACGTCGACGAGGGAACGATGGTGGACACGTGGGCGACGGTGGGCTCATGCGCGCAGATCGGCAAGAACGTCCACCTTTCGGGCGGCGTCGGCATCGGCGGCGTGCTGGAGCCGGTGCAGGCCAATCCGGTCATCATCGAGGACAACTGCTTCATCGGCGCGCGCTCCGAAGTCGTGGAAGGCGTCATCGTCGAGGAGAACAGCGTGCTCTCCATGGGCGTCTTCATCGGCCAGAGCACCAAGATCTTCGACCGGGAAACGGGCCAGGTGCACTACGGCCGGGTACCTGCGGGATCGGTCGTCGTCGCCGGCACGCTGCCTTCCGCGGACCGCAAGTACAGCCTGTATTGCGCCGTAATCGTGAAAAAAGTCGACGCGAAGACGCGCGCGAAGACCAGCCTCAATGACTTGCTCCGGGGCGACTAGTACACTAGCGGCACGCCGGAACAAAGAAGCCGCGAGGGAGGATCGATGTCCGCAATGAAGCGCCTGTTCCAGATCATGGCCGACAAGAAGGCGTCGGACATCTTCATCTCCGTGGGAGCGCCGATCAACATCAAGATCAACGGCCAGGCGATCCCCGTCAACCAGACGGTGATGACCGCCGAGACGGTCCAGCAGCTCCTCTACGAGGTGCTCAGCGAGCGCCAGATCCGCGAGTACGAGGAAGAGATGGAGCTGAACACCGCGTTCGTCATGGAAGGCATCGGCGCCTTCCGGATCAGCGCCTTCCGCCAGAAGGGCTCCCCCGCAGTCGTGGTGCGCTTCATCCCGGGCACCATTCCCGCGCTGGACACGCTCGGCCTTCCGGAGGTGCTGAAGGAAGTGATCATGCAGAAGCGCGGCCTGATCCTCATGGTCGGCGCGACCGGCTCAGGCAAGTCGACCTCGCTCTCCGCGATGCTGGACTACCGCAACGAGCGCAAGCCCGGCCATATCCTCACGCTCGAGGACCCGGTCGAGTTCATCTTCCAGAACAAGAAGTCCATCGTGAACCAGCGCGAGGTCGGCACCGACACGAAGGCCTTCGAAGTGGCGCTGAAGAACGCGCTGCGGCAGGCGCCGGACTGCATCCTCATCGGCGAGATCCGCGACAAGCAGACCATGGGCATGGCGCTCGCCTACGCGCAGTCGGGCCACCTTTGCCTGGCGACGCTGCACGCGAACAACAGCTACCACGCGATGAACCGGATCATCAACTTCTACCCGCTCGAGAACCGGCCGAGCCTGCTGCTCGACCTCTCGGCGGCGCTGCAGGCCGTCATCTCCCAGCGCCTGGTGCGCACCAAGGCCGGCGCGCGGGTCGCGGCGGTCGAGGTCCTGCTGAATACCCGCCATATCGCCGAGCTCATCGAGAAGGGCGAGATCAACGAGATCAAGGACGCGCTGGAGAAGAGCATGTCGCCGGGCTCGCAGACGTTCGAGCAGGCGCTCTTCAAGCTCTTCATGGAAGGCAAGATCAGCCAGGAAGAAGCCATGGCGAACGCCGACTCCGCCACCAACATGCTCTGGCTCATCAACCAGGCGACGGCGGGCGAGATCACGGCCTCCGGCGGCGGCAAGCCGGCCCCTGCCCCGGCGACGGATGCCGACGCGCCGAAGGAAGAGGAGAAGAAAGGCGTGCTGAGCGCCGCGGGCGGCGCATCGTTCAACGACTTCAAGATCGACATGAATGCCTGAGCAGGAAGGCAGCGCGGCGGGCGGCGCCGCCGCGCTCGAGCTCACGCGTGAGCTCATCGCGCGAAAGTCGATCACTCCCGAAGACGGCGGTTGCCAGGAACTGATCGCCCGGCGGCTCCAGGCGATCGGCTTCCGCTGCGAATTCCTCGCCTCCAACGGCGTGACGAACCTGTGGGCGCGGCGCGGCACCGCGAATCCGCTGGTGTGCTTCGCCGGCCATACGGACGTCGTCCCGACCGGGCCGCTGTCCGAATGGCACTCGGATCCCTTCACCCCGACGATCCGCGACGGCCGGCTCTACGGTCGCGGCGCGGCTGACATGAAGTCCTCCGTCGCCTGCTTCGTCGTGGCAGCCGAGCTGTTCGTGAAGGCGCATCCGCAGCACGCGGGCTCGATCGCCCTCCTGCTCACTTCCGACGAGGAAGGCCCCGCCCTGGACGGTACGGTCCGCGTGGTCGAGCGGCTCAAGCAGCGGGGGGAAACCATCGACTATTGCGTAGTCGGCGAGCCGAGCTCCGTCGAGGTCCTCGGCGACACGCTCAAGATCGGACGCCGCGGCTCATTGTCCGGGAAGCTGACCGCCCGGGGGATCCAGGGCCACGTCGCGTATCCGCAACTCGCCCGCAACCCGGTCCACCAGCTCGCGCCCGCGCTCGCAGAGCTTGCGTCCACGCAGTGGGATGCCGGCAACGACAGCTTCCCGCCGACGACCTTCCAGGTCTCCAATATCCACGCCGGCACCGGCGCCGGCAACGTGATCCCCGGCTCGGTGGAAGTGGATTTCAACTTCCGTTTTTCGACCGAGAGCACCGACGCGTCGCTGCGCGCACGCGTAGAAGACATCCTGCGCAGGCACGGCCTCGATTTCTCGATCGCATGGACGCTGGGCGCGAAGCCCTTCCTCAGCAAGCGGGGCACGCTCGCCCGGACGCTCGTGGAGGTCGTCAGGAAGCACACCGGGCAGGCGGCCGAGCTCACCACGACCGGCGGCACGTCCGATGCGCGCTTCATCATCGATATCTGCCCCGAAGTCGTCGAGCTCGGGCCGGTCAACCTCAGCATCCACAAGCTCAACGAGAACATCGCCTTGTCCGCGCTCGAGCAGCTCCCGAGGATCTACCTGGATACCCTGCGCGCGCTCCTGAAGTGAGCGGCAGGCGGTGACGCTCGGAGAATTGATCGCCGATACGGAGTCGCGCTTCGCCGCGGCGCGCCTGTCCTACGGTCACGGGACCACCAACCCGCGCGACGAAGCCGCCTTCCTGGTGCTCCGCGCGATGCGCCTGCCCTTCGACGCCGACCTTTCCCGCCGCGTGGCCGCCAGCTCTGCCGTGCGCGTCGAGGCGCTGGTCCGGCGGCGGATCCGCGAGCGCATTCCGGTCGCATACCTGCTCAACGAAGCGTGGCTGGATGGCGAACGCTTCTACGTCGATGAACGCGTGCTCATCCCGCGCTCCCACATCGCGTTCCTTCTTGGGAAACTCGGCAAGCCGAAGCGCGTCCTCGACCTCTGTACTGGATCCGGCTGCCTGGCCCTGCTCGCCGCGCGGGCGTTTCCGGAAGCGGACATCGTTGCATCGGACGTATCAGCCGAAGCGCTCGCGGTGGCCAAAAAGAATGTCGGCAAGCGCATCCGTCTGGTGCGCTCGGATCTCTTCGATGCCCTGCGAGGCGAGCGTTTCGACCTCATCCTCACTAACCCGCCCTATGTCGACTCCACCGCCATGAGGAAGCTTCCGCGCGAGTACCGCCATGAGCCGCGCCTCGGCCTGGCAGCCGGCGCGGACGGACTGGCGCTCGTGCACCGGATCCTCCGCGAAGCGCCGGCGCACCTGCGGCCGCGGGGCAGGCTGCTGTGCGAAGTCGGAGACAGCCGCCGCGCGCTGCAGCGCGCCTATCCGCGCCTGCCGTTCGAATGGCCGCATGCATCGGTGCTGATGCTGCGGCGGGAGAAGATGGGGTGAGCGATGGGAATTGAACCCACGACCCTCGGCTTCACAAACCGATGCTCTAACCAACTGAGCTACGCTCACCGTAGGCGGTGCTGGCCTGCCCGACAGGACTCGAACCTGTAACCCCCAGCTTAGAAGGCTGGTGCTCTATCCGGTTGAGCTACGGGCAGCCGGACGGGCAGAAAACCGAAACCTGGTCGGGGTGGCGTGATTTGAACACGCGACATCTTGCTCCCAAAGCAAGCGCGCTACCAGGCTGCGCTACACCCCGAAAAAGGGGTCAGATGATACTCTCGGCGCACGCTCGCCGCAACGAAGTTCGGTTGCGGCAAGGGCCGTTTTTCTGATACAACGTCGCCTTCCTTTTTGGCCGGAAACGCAGAAAATGGCCGTCGAACTCACGAGAAAAAGCTTCACGCCCTACGCTGCAAAGAAGGGCGAGGAGTACATGAACGCGCAGCAACGCAAGCACTTCCGCAAGATCCTCGAGGCGCTGAAGGCCGAGCTCTCGGAGGAGATCGATCGCACGGTGCACACCATGCAGGACGAGGCGACGGTGTTCGCCGATCCGAACGACCGGGCGAGCCAGGAGTCCGACATGGCGCTCGAGCTTCGCAACCGCGACCGCGAGCGCAAGCTCATCAAGAAGATCGACGAGACGATCGCGCGCATCGACGCCAACGAGTACGGCTACTGCGACAGCTGCGGCGTGGAGATCGGCCTGAAGCGGCTGGAAGCGCGCCCGACGGCGACGCTGTGCATCGATTGCAAGACGCTCGACGAGATGCGCGAGCGGCAGGTCGCCAAGTAGTCAGGGCCCCCGCCTTCGCGGGGGAAACCTGGGGTCAGTCCCGCCCGAGCGGGAATCCGCTCAACCCTGCTTCGCCGTCGATCTTTCTTCGGCGTTGACCGCCTTCATCGAAAGCCGCACGCGCCCCTTGTCGTCGGCCTCGAGCACCTTGACCTTCACGGTCTGGCCTTCCTTCAGGTGGTCCGAAACCGCGTTCACGCGCTGCTCGCTGATCTGCGAGATGTGCAGCAGGCCGTCGCGGCCCGGCAGTAGCTGCACGATAGCGCCGAAGTCCAGCAGCCGCAGCACCGTGCCCTCGTAGACCTTGCCCACCTCGACGTCGGCGGTGATCTCCTGGATGCGCTTGCGCGCCGCTTCGCCGCCCTCGGCGGAGACGCAGGCGATCGAGATGGTGCCGTCGTCCTCGATCTCGATGGTGGTGCCGGTCTCCTCCTGGATGCCGCGGATGACCACGCCGCCCTTGCCGATGACGTCGCGGATCTTGTCCGGGTTGATCTTGATCTTGATGATGCGCGGCGCGAAGGTCGAAAGCTCGTTGCGCGAGCCCTCGATGGACTGCTTCATAATGTCCAGGATCTGCAGCCGCGCTTCGCGCGCCTGGTCGAGCGCCACCTTCATGATGCCCTTGTTGATGGACTCGATCTTCAGGTCCATCTGCAGCGCGGTGACGCCCTTGTCCGTTCCGGCCACCTTGAAGTCCATGTCGCCGAGGTGGTCCTCGTCGCCGAGGATGTCGGAGAGCACGGCGAACCGGTTGCCCTCCTTGATGAGGCCCATGGCGATTCCGGCGACGTGGGCCTTGATCGGCACGCCGGCGTCCATGAGCGCGAGGCTGCCGCCGCACACGGATGCCATCGACGAGGAGCCGTTCGATTCGGTGATCTCGGACACCACCCGCAGGGAATAGCCGAATTCCTCCTGCGGCGGCAGAAGGCCGACGAGCGCCCGCTTGGCAAGGCGTCCATGGCCGATCTCGCGCCGCTTGGTGAAGCCGAAGCGGCCGGTTTCGCCGGTCGCGTACGGCGGCATGTTGTAGTGGAACATGAAGCGCTCGCGGTATTCGCCCGAGAGCGCGTCGATGATCTGCTCGTCGCGGCCGGTGCCGAGCGTGACCGTGACCAGCGCCTGCGTCTCGCCGCGCGTGAAGAGCGCCGATCCGTGCGTGCGCGGCAGCACGCCGACGCGGACGCTGATCGGGCGCACGGTTCGCGTGTCGCGCCCGTCGATGCGCGGCTCGCCGTCGAGGATCTGGCTGCGCACGATCTTCGACTCGAGGTTGAAGAAGATGTCCTTGACCTCGTTGACGTCGAGCTCCGGGTCCTGCGCGGCGAGCTTGTCGATCGTCGCCTTGCGGATCTCGTTCAGGCGGGTATTGCGCGGCTGCTTCTGCTTCATGGCGAACGCCGCCCTGAGGTCGGCCTCGGCGAGCTGGGCGACCTGCGCGATCAGCGCCTCGTTCTTCGGCGGGGCGGTCCAGTCCCACGCCGGCTTGCCGGCCACTTCGGCCAGCTCGTTGATCGCGTTGATGGCCGCCTGCATCTGCTCATGGCCGAAGACTACGCCGCCCAGCATGATGTCCTCGGAAAGCTCGAGCGCTTCGGATTCGACCATCATGACGCCCTGCTCCGTCCCGGCGACCACGAGGTTCAGCTTCGATTCCTTCAGCTGCGTGGCGGTCGGGTTGAGCACGTACTGGCCGTCGAGGTAGCCGACGCGGCAGGCGCCGATCGGTCCGTTGAACGGGATTCCGGAAATGGTGAGCGCGGCGGAGACCGCGATCATCGCCGGAATGTCCGAATCCACTTCCGGATTCAGCGACAGCACCTGCGCGACGACCTGCACCTCGTTGTAGAAGCCGTCCGGGAACAGCGGCCGGATCGGCCGGTCGATCAGTCGGGAGGTCAGCGTTTCCTTCTCGGTGGGCCGGCCTTCGCGCTTGAAGAAGCCGCCGGGAATCTTGCCGGCCGCGTAGGTGCGCTCCGCGTAGTCGACGGTGAGCGGGAAGAAGTCCTGGCCGGGCTTCGCTTCCTTCGCCGCGGTCACCGCGGCGAGGACGACGGTGTCGTCCATCCTGCAAATCACGGCGCCGTGCGCCTGGCGGGCGATCTCGCCGGTCTCCAGCGTGACCTGGTGGTTGCCGAAACTGAATGTCTTGGAAATGGGTTTCAAAGGGTCGTCCTCGATTGGGGGCGCAAACAAAAAACGCTCATCGACGGCGATGAGCGTTCAGTGCTGCTGCGGCATCCGGGCGGCTCTACTTGCGCAGGCCGAGCTTGTCGATCAGGGCGCGGTACTTGTCCGCGTCCTTCACCTTCAGGTAGTCCAGCAGCTTGCGCCGCTGGCTGACCAGCTTGAGCAGGCCGCGGCGCGAATGGAAGTCCTTCACGTGCGTCTTGAAATGCTCGGTGAGGCCGTTGATCCGCTCGGTGAGGAGGGCAACCTGGACTTCCGGCGACCCCGTATCGTTGCCCGAGCGCTGGTGGGTCTTGACGACCTGCGCCTTCTGCGCGACCTGCAAAGCCATGCTTGTCTCTCTCCGCTTCTGCTGCTCGATTAGTCGTTCGATCTGGTGAGCCCGCGATTCTAGCGCATGGCAGATCGCCGAACAAGGTTTTTCCCGCGCTTATTCAGCTGCTTGCGTGGCGGTGAGGCGCACCGGATGCAGCCCGTGCGCGTCGGCGCGGCCCAGTCCGACGACATTGCCCGCGGCGCCGAACACGCCGCAGAGCCCGCTCGCACCTTCGAAAGGCAGCGACTGCCCGTTCCGGAAGCGAACCTCCTTCTCCTGGTCGAGATCGGCGCGGGGCAATCCGCTCAGGAGCTGGGCGAGGGGAATGAGGGTTTCCGCGCGGCCCGGGCCTGAAAGAGCTTCGAGCGCATCCAGCGTCCTGGCGTTCTCGACCCGAAAGACCCCCGATCCCGTGCGCCGCAGGGCGGCGAGGTGCGCGCCGGTACCGAGGGCCGCCCCCAGATCCTCGGCGAGCGCCCGCACGTAGGTCCCCTTGCTGCACCGGATGTCCAGGTCGATGTCGGGCGCCTCGAAACGCAGGAGCTCCAGGCGGGCGATCTCGACGCGGCGCGCACGGCGCTCGACCGTAAGACCCTTCCGGGCGAGCTCGTAGAGCGGCCTGCCTTCACTTTTCAGGGCGGAGTACATGGGAGGAACCTGGTCGATCGCGCCCCGGAAGCGCGGCAGCACCGCGAGCACCTCGGCCTGGCCCACCGTAACGGCACGGCGCTCGAGGACGGGGCCCTCGGCATCGCCGGTCGCGGTGCGCTCGCCGAGCCGCACGGTGGCGCGATATTCCTTGTCGTCCTCGAGCAGCGGTCCGGCGAACTTCGTGGCCTCGCCGAACAGCACCACGAGAAGTCCGGACGCAAGCGGATCGAGCGTGCCGGCGTGGCCGGCCTTCCGCCCGCCGAGCAGGCGCTTCGCGCGCTGGAGGGCCGCGTTCGACGTCAGCCCGACGGGTTTGTCGAGGAGGAGCGCCGCATCCATCACTTGCGGGTCGAGTCGATCAGGCGCGAAAGCCGGTCGCCACGCTCGACCGACTCGTCGTACTCGAATCTCAGCTGCGGCGTCGTGTACAGCTTGAGCCGCTTGGCGAGCTGGGAGCGCAGGAACCCGGCGGAGCGCCTGAGCCCCTCGACGGTATCGGCCAGCTTGTCCTTCTCGAAAATCGTGAAGAGAACCTTGGCGTGCGAGAAGTCCGGCGAGACATCGACCGCGGTGATCGTGACCATGCCGACGCGCGGGTCGCGCAGCTCGCGCTGCAGGAGGTCGCTCAGCTCGCGCTGGATCTGGTCCCCCAGCCGTTGTGGGCGCCCGGTCGAACGCTTCACGTTACAGCGTTCTCGCGACCTCCACCGTCTCGAAGACCTCGAACTGGTCCTTTTCCTTGAGGTCGGTGAAGTTCTTCAGCGACATGCCGCATTCGAAGCCGGCCTTGACTTCGCGCACGTCGTCCTTGAAGCGCTTGAGGGAATCGATGTCGCCGGTGTGGATGACCACGTTGTCTCGCAGCAGGCGCACCTGCGCGCCGCGCTTGACCAGGCCTTCGAGGACGTAGCAGCCGGCCACCGTTCCCACCTTCGAGATGCGGAAAACCTGGCGCACTTCGACCAGGCCGAGGATGTTCTCCTTGCGCTCGGGCGCGAGCATCCCGGAGAGCGCGGCCTTGATCTCCTCGACGGCGTCGTAAATGATGTTGTAGTACTTGATCTGGATGCCCGAGGACTCGGCGAGCTTCCGGGCGGCGGCATCGGCGCGGGTGTTGAAACCGATGATGACGGCGCGCGAGGCCATCGCGAGGTTGACGTCCGACTCGGTGATCCCGCCGACGCCGGCATGCACGACCGTCACCTTGACTTCGTCCGTCGCGAGGCGCGTCAGCGCATGCACCAGCGCCTCCTGCGAGCCCTGGACGTCCGCCTTGATGACGAGCGTGAGCGCCTTCTTCTCGCCCTCGCCCATCTGCTCGAACATGTTTTCCAGCTTCGCCGCCTGCTGCTTGGCGAGCTTCACGTCCCGGAACTTGCCCTGGCGGAAGAGCGCGATCTCGCGCGCCTTGCGCTCGTCGGTCAGGACGATCATGTCTTCGCCGGCCGCGGGCACCTCGGACAGACCTTGGATCTCGACCGGGATGGACGGCCCCGCCGACTGCACGGGTTTGCCGTTCTCGTCCAGCATGGCCCGCACGCGTCCGTATACCGCGCCGGCGAGGACGATGTCCCCGCGGTGCAGCGTCCCGGACTGCACGAGGATGGTTGCGACCGGACCGCGCCCCTTGTCGAGGCGCGCTTCGATCACGACGCCCTTCGCGGGCGCGTCCACGGGCGCCTTGAGCTCCAGGACTTCCGCCTGCAGCAGGATCTGCTCGAGCAGGCTGTCCACGCCCTGCCCGGTCTTCGCGGACACCGGTACCACGGGCGACTCACCGCCGTATTCCTCGGGCACAACCTCGTGGGTGAGAAGCTCCTGCTTGACCTTGTCCGGGTTCGCCTCGTGCTTGTCGATCTTGTTCATCGCGACGACGAGCGGAACCTTCGCCGCCTTGGCGTGGTTGATCGCCTCGATGGTCTGCGGCATGACGCCGTCGTCGGCGGCGACGACCAGGATCACGATGTCCGTGACCTTGGCGCCGCGCGCGCGCATGGCGGTGAACGCCTCGTGGCCCGGCGTATCGAGGAAGGTAACGATTCCGCGCGGGGTCTCGACGTGGTACGCGCCGATGTGCTGCGTGATGCCCCCGGCCTCCCCCGCCGCGACTTTCGCGCGCCGGATGTAGTCCAGCAGCGAAGTCTTGCCGTGGTCGACGTGGCCCATGATGGTCACGACCGGCGGACGGGAGGCGCCTTCGGATTCCGCCGCGTCGCCTTCGTCCACGAGGAAGGATTCGGGGTCGTCGAGCTTGGCCGCCTTGGCCTTGTGGCCCATCTCCTCGACGATGATCATCGCCGTTTCCTGGTCGAGGACCTGGTTGATCGTCGCCATGGTGCCGAGCTTCATCAGCACCTTGATGAGCTCGGCCGCCTTGACCGACATCCGGTGCGCGAGCTCGCCAACGGTAATGGTCTCGGGCACGGACACCTCGCGCACCAGCGGCTCGCTTGGCGCGGAGAACGTGCTCGGCTGCTCGGCCCCCTGGCCGCGATGGCGGGTGCCGCCCCGTGCATGCCAGCCGCCGACGCCGCCGCCCGCGTCGCCGCGCGTCTTGATCTGCCGCCGGCGAACCGAATCGTCGCGCAGGATGGTCGTCGGCTTGGCCTTCTTCTTCTTGTCGGCCTTTGCGTCGTCCGTCTTGGGCTTCGGCGCGTGCAGCGTGGTAGCCGTCGCAGCGGCGCTGCTCGCCGCAGCCGCCTCGGCCGCCTTCTGTTCGGCCTCCTTGCGCTCGCGTTCCTGCTTCTCGCGCAGTTCCGCGGCCTGGAGCTCGGCAAGCTGCTGTTGCCGCCGCTCTTCCTCCTGGCGCAGCTCCATCTCGCGCGCTCCGACGCCGGATGCGGGCGCGGGCGTCGCAGCCGGAGCGGCCTGCACCGGCGAAGGAGCGGGGGCCGGCGCCTCGGCCGCGACCGCCGCGGCGGCGACCTCCGCCGGGTCGCGCTTCACGAAGACGCGCTTCTTGCGCACCTCCACCTGCACCGTGCGGTACTTGCCGGTGGCATCGGTCTTCTTGATCTCGCTGGTCTGCTTGCGCGTCAGCGTGATCTTGTTCTTCGCCTCCGCGGAGCCATGCGCCTTGCGGAGGTATTCGAGCAGGCGCGACTTGTCCTGCTCGGTGAGCGAGTCGGTGGGAACCTTCTTGTCCACGCCCGCCGCGCGGAGCTGCTCGAGCAGCACCGAAGGTGGAACCTTAAGCTCGCTTGCGAACTGGGCTACGCTCGTTTGCGCCACTTATGCGGACTCCTTGTTCTCGAACCAGTGTGCGCGCGCGGCCATGATCAGGGCCTTCGCCTTCTCGTCCTCGAGGCCCGTCATTTCCGCAAGCTCGTCGACCGCCAGGTCGCCGAGGTCGTCGCGCGTCTTCACGCCGCCTTCGGCCAGCTTGGCGGCAAGCGCGGTATCCATGCCCTCGAGCTTGAGCAGCTCCGGGTCGACGCCTTCCATCTTCTCCTCGTTGGCGATCGCCGCCACCAGGAGCGCGTTGCGCGCGCGGTTGCGCAGCTCGTTGACCGTGCCCTCGTCGAGCGACTCGATCTCGAGCAGCTCGTTGATCGGCACGTAGGCCACTTCCTCGAGGGTCGAGAAGCCTTCCTCGATCAGGATGTTGGCGACCTCCTCGTCGACGTCGAGCCGCTCCATGAAGTGCTGCTTGATGCGGCCGCTCTCCTCCTGCTGCTTCTTGTTCGACTCTTCCTCGGTCATGAGGTTGATTTGCCAGCCGGTGAGCTCGGAGGCGAGCCGCACGTTCTGGCCGCTGCGCCCGATCGCGACGGCGAGGTTCTCCTCGTCCACCACGACATCCATCGCATGCTTCTCCTCGTCCACCACGATCGAGCTGACCTCGGCCGGCGCCAGCGCGCCGATCACGAATTGCGCGGGATCGGCGGACCACAGGACGATGTCCACGCGCTCGCCCGCGAGCTCCTGCGTCACCGCCTGGACCCGCGAGCCGCGCATGCCTACGCACGTGCCGATCGGGTCGATGCGCTTGTCGTTGGTGAAGACGGCGATCTTCGCGCGGATGCCGGGGTCGCGCGCCGCCGACTTGATCTCGAGCAGGCCTTCCTCGATCTCCGGGACCTCGAGCTCGAAGAGCTTCATGATGAACTGCGGC
>DASPMF010000093.1:0-3867 GCA_035627155.1 Burkholderiales bacterium
TCGATCAGCGTGTCGCGGTAGATTTCCCAGGTGAGCTCTTCGGCCTTGCCGTCCACCTTCTCCAGCGCCTGGTAGATCGGCACCGTGCCGATCGGCACGGGGCTGTTGCGGATGATCCACTCGCGCGTCTCGTGGATGTGCTTGCCGGTAGAGAGGTCCATCACCGTGTCGGCGCCCCAGCGGATCGCCCAGGTCATCTTCTCGACTTCCTCGCCGATGCCCGAGGACACCGCCGAGTTGCCGATGTTGGCGTTGATCTTCACCAGGAAATTGCGGCCGATGATCATCGGCTCGCTCTCCGGGTGGTTGATGTTCGACGGGATAATCGCGCGCCCGCGGGCCACCTCGCTCCGGACGAACTCGGGCGTAATCTTCTCCGGGATGGAGGCGCCGAAGCTCTCGCCGCGGTGCTGCTTCACCAGCAGCTCGAGCATCTTCTCGCCGGTCTTGCCGGTCGCCTTGAGGCTCTCGATGTACTGCTCGCGTTGCAGGTTCTCGCGGATCGCGATGAACTCCATCTCCGGGGTGATGACGCCCCGGCGCGCGTAGTGCATCTGTGTGACGTTGCTCTTGCCTTTCCGGGGGCTCCGCTTGAGATTGAAACGAAGCTCGGCGAGCTTAGGATCGGCCAGCCGTTCACGGCCGTAAGCCGACGACGGCCCGTCGAGGACCTCAACGTCCTTCCGCCCCAGGATCCACGGGTCTCGCAAGGCGGGCAGGCCCGAGCGGATGTCGATCTTTGCCGCCGGATCGGTGTAGGGCCCGGAGCAGTCGTAGACGTAGATGGGCGGGTTCGGCTCGCCGCCGAACATGCTCGGCGTGTCGGCCTGGCGGACCTCGCGCATCGGCACGCGAAGGGGACCGACGTAGACCTTGCGAGAGTTCGGCAGCGGCCGGACTGCGGCGTCGTCTACGTGGGCGGTGGAAGCAAGGAACTTCGGGTTGGCATTCATCGGTTTCCCTTCGGCGGCATTACCCGCATCAGGTGTTGAGGGACTCTCTCACCCGCGCCGTAGCGTCCAAATTACGGTTGTAAGCGCAGGACCCCTAACGCTAAGGCGCGATTATAATCCGCATCCTCATGATTTCCGCCGAGTTTCTCGACGCCGAGTTCTTCGAAAAGGCGCGCAGCAACATGGTCGAGCAGCAGATCCGCACCTGGGAAGTGCTCGACCAGGACGTGCTCGATCTCCTGTTCGTGGTGCCGCGCGAGGAGTTCGTGCCCGCCGCGCATCGCGCGCTGGCCTTCTCCGACCTGGAAATTCCGATCGGCGAAGCGCAGAAAATGTGGCACCCGAAGCTCGAGGCACGCGTGCTGCAGGAGCTCGCCGTACGCAAGACCGACCGCGTCCTCGAGGTAGGAACCGGCAGCGGCTACCTCACCGCCCTGCTTTCGCACCGCGCAGCGCACGTCTTCAGCGTCGAGGTCTCGCCGAAGCTTGCAGCGTTCGGGCGCGCCAATCTGGAGCGCCATGGCGTCCATAACGTAACCCTCGAGGTAGGCGATGCCGCCCGCGGCTGGTCCGCGCATGCGCCCTACGACGTAATCGTGCTCACCGGCTCGACTCCCGTCCTGCCGCGCGCCTTCCTCGACCAGCTCGCCGTGGGCGGCCGGCTCTTCGCCGTGGTGGGCGAGCCGCCGGCGATGCGCGCCCGGCTCGTCACGTGCACCGCGGCGGGCGCCTTCGGCGAGATCGACCTGTTCGAGACGGTCATCGCGCCGCTCGCGAATGCCGAGCGGCCGCCGCGGTTCCGCTTCTAGATGAAGCAGATTCGCCCGGCGGAGCTCGCGGCGTGGCTCGGCGACGAGAGCCGCGAGAAGCCGGTGCTGCTCGACGTGCGCGAGCCGTGGGAGACGCAGATCTGCGCCATCCCGGGATCGAAAGGCATCCCCATGGCGCAGGTCCCCGCCCGGGCGGCGGAAGTCGACCCGGCCCAGGAAGTGGTCGTCATCTGCCACCACGGCGGGCGCAGCATGCAGGTGGCGCTTTTCCTCGAGAAGAACGGCTACGCGAAGGTGCACAACCTGGCGGGCGGGGTGGATTCGTGGGCCCGGACGGTCGATCCGTCGATGCCGGTCTACTGATCCGCTTGCGCACGATCGCCCTCCTCGCGGCAACCGCCTTTGCCGCCCCGGCGTCCGCGGAAGACCTCGTGCAGGTCTATCGCGACGCCCAGCGCTACGACGCGGTGTTCTCCGCCGCGCGCCACAACGTCGAGGCGGGTCGCGAGCGCCTGATCCAGGGCCGCGCGCTCATCCTGCCCTCGCTCAACCTGACCGGCAACGCCACCAAGCAGCGCATCGAGTCCGAGTCGCGCGACCCGGCGCGCGTGCCGAGCTTCGACCGCAACCCGAGCGTCTTCGGCTACACGCTCACCTTCACGCAACCGATCTACCGGCCGCAGAACTGGCTCCAGTACGACCAGGCGGAGCACCAGGTGAAGCAGGCGGAGGCCGTCTTCGGCCAGGCGAGCCAGGACCTGATCCTGCGCGTGGCGCAGGCCTATTTCGATGTCCTCGCGGCGCAGGACACGCTCGCGCTGGTGCGCGCGCAGAAGGCGGCGATTTCGGAGCAGCTCGCGCAGGCCAGGCGCAACTTCGAGGTCGGGACCGCGACCATCACCGACACGCACGAGGCGCAGGCGCGCTTCGACCTCTCCGCCGCGCAGGAGATTGCGGCCGAGAACGACCTCGAGAACCGCCGCCGCGCGCTGCAGCTGCTCACCGGCAAGGAATACGAGGCCCTGCAGCCGGTGCGGGCGGACGTGAAGCTCACGGGACCGAATCCCGCGGACATGCAGACCTGGGTAACGCTCGCCGAGAAGCAGGGCTACCCGGTGCAGATCCAGGAGGCCGGCGCCGCGGTGGCCCGCCTCGAGGCGCGCCGCGCGAGCGCCGCGCACATGCCCACGCTGGATTTCGTCGCCACGCACGGGCAGAACAACCAGACCGCCGCGCTCACCTCCCCCGTCGGCGCGGACGTCACCACCACCACCGTCGGCGTGCAGCTCGCCTTTCCGATCTTCCAGGGCGGCGCGATCAGCTCGCGGGAGCGCGAGGCCGCCGCGCTCAGCCTGCGGGCGACCGAGGAGCTGGAGAACGCGCGCCGCACCTCGGCGCTTTCCAGCCGGCAGTCCTACCTCGCCGTCATCAACGGCATCACGCAGATCCGCGCGCTCGAGCAGGCCCTGGTGTCGTCGAGAAGCGCGCTCGATTCGAACAAGCTCGGCTACGAAGTCGGGGTGCGCATCAACATCGACGTGCTGAACGCGCAGCAGCAGCTCTTCTCCACGCAGCGCGACCTCGCCCTCGCGCGCTACAACACCATCACCAACCACCTGCGGCTCAAGGCCGCCGCCGGCAGCCTCACCGAGCAGGACCTCGAGGAAGTCAACCGGGTCCTCGCGCCCTAAGGAGCCGCAGGCAGACGTCGAGGTGGCGCTCGGTCGCGCCACGGTGCTGCTCCACCAGCTTCCTTCCCGTCTCGCTCATGCTGGCGCGCGCCGCCGCGTCGTCGATCAGCCGCAGGGCCGCGGCGATGGCCGAGGGCGCATCCGGGGCCTGGACTGCCGCGCCGGCCTCCACCGCGAGGCGGGTGGCTTCGGCGAAGTTGAACATGTGCGGGCCGGTCACAACGGGGGCGCCGGCCGAGAGCGCCTCGATGAGGTTCTGGCCCCCGAGCGGCTCGAACGAGCCGCCGATGACGGCGACGTCGCAGGCCGCGTAGTAGAACGCCATCTCGCCCATCGTGTCGCCGAGGTGCGCCTTGTCCGTCGCTTCGGGGACGGCGTTGCGCGTGCGGCGCGAATCGCACAGCTGCGCGACCTCGTCGAAGCGCTGGGGATGCCTGGGCACGACGAGCACCA
>DASPMF010000094.1:0-23577 GCA_035627155.1 Burkholderiales bacterium
GTCCTCGGCGGCACCTTCCTCATGCTGCGGCAGCTTTCCGCGGCGAGCGTCGACCATTCGGTGACCAAGCGGGTGCGCAACGCCGCCGTCCTGAGCCAGGCGAAGGAGGCCCTCATCGGCCACATGGCCATGCTCGCTTCCAAGGCTGGGGAGGACGATCCCGGCCGCCTGCCCTGCCCCGAGCCCGCCGCCGTCGCGGGCAGCGCGCTCGAGGGCGCGACGACCGGCGCATGTGCCACCGCCGTCGGTCGCTTTCCGTGGCGAACCGTCGGGACGCCGAAGCTGTACGACGCGGACGGCGAGCCGCTCTGGCTCGTCGTTTCGCCCGGATGGGCGAAGGCGAGCATCAGCGGCAACCTCACGATCAACCCGGATTCGGTCGGCCAGCTGACCGTCGACGGGCAGGCCAACGCCGCCGTGGCGCTCATCATCGCAGCCGGCCCGGCGATGAACGTCGCGGAGAACCCAGGCTGCAGCGCACGCGCGCAGGTGCGCGGCGCCCCTTCGCCGGCCATTAACGTGCTCGACTTCCTCGAATGCTTCAACAGCGGCACCGCCACGTACGCGACGGTCGGACCGACGGCGTCCTTCAACGATCAGGTGGTGAAGGTCACCGTCGCCGACCTGATGCCCGTTCTGGAGGCGTCGATCGCGCAGAGGCTCGAGCGCGAGATCGCGCCAGCGTTGAGGACCGTATTCGTTCCGCCCGCCTGGGGCATTGCTTCGGGCAGCAATCCCGTCTACCCCTTTGCGGCGCCGTTCGATAACCCGGCCACGGCGACCTATCGCGGGGCAGCCGGCACCACCGCGGGTCTGCTCCCCTTCAACCAGGTCGCCGGCTGCAATCCGGCAAGCGACCCGCGCTGCGCACCTGCCACGTTCCTCGCGTTCTCGAAGGCGCTGAGCGACATGCAGACCGGCGGCGCAGGTTCGATCCGCACGCAATCCACCTGCAACTGGGACGCGGACGACTACGTCTGCACCGGCGAATACAACCAGCCGTCCATCGCGGTCGGCGTCATCATCCGCATCACCAACGTCGCGATGGGATTGCGCACGTTCGACGACTCGCAGATCCGCTGCACCGCAGTCGATGACGCGGGCGGCGGCATCGGACAGCAGACGGTGAGCTGCACCACCCTCACGCAGCTCCAGGCCGACGGCTCGCTCGGCATCGGCGTACTGACGAGCACCTTGCCGGATATTGCCGCCTCCGGGTGGGGAACCTACGCACGCTATTCGGTACGGATCCCGCGCACCATCATCGGCGACCACGCGCTCCTCGACAGCACGAACGCCACCACGGGCTGGTTCGTGCGCAACGGCTGGTACCGGTACATCTACTACGCCGTGGCCAACGGCCACACCGCCGCCGCGCTGCCCGGCGCGCGCTCGTGCACGGATGGGACCAATTGCCTCACCGTGGCCAGCAACGACGCGGCGAACCCGCTTGCGAACCCGGACGGCCAGCGCGCGATCCTCATCCTTGCCGGGCGCAGCATCAACGGCTCCGCGCGCCCCAGTTCATCGCGGGGCGACTACTTCGAATTCGGCAACGCCACCGGGAGCTACGTGCGCGAACCCGTGAGGAAGCGCGTGCTCTTCAACGACCGCATCGTCTCGGTTGCGGCAAATTGATGCACGCAATGATGCGTAGGCCTTCTCGGGGTTTCACGCTGGTCGAGCTGGCGGTGGTCCTCGCCATCGTCGGGCTGCTCCTCGGCAGCCTCATGTACACGCTCTCGGCGCAATCCGAGCAACGCAGCATCGACGAGACGCGGCGCCGGCTGGACCAGGCCCGCGAGCTCCTGCTCGGCTTCGCCATCGCGAAAGGACGATTGCCCTGCCCCGCGACCAGCGGGAGCCTTGGCGACGAAGCGGCGACCGCCGGCGTCTGCACCGCCTACTACGGCGGCTTCCTGCCCGCCCGCGCGCTCGGGTACCAGCAGGTCGACGCCTCCGGGTACGCCGTGGACGCATGGGGAAATCGCCTGCGCTACGCGGTGGCGCAGCTGGTGACAGGCTGTTCCGGCACGCCGGCCAACCCGCACTTCGTGGTCGCCGCCAACCTCAAGGCGAACGGCCTGACCTGCCAGCCGAACGATTTGCTCGTGTGCAAGTCGAGCACCGGCATTACGGGCACGACCTGTGGCACCGCGTTCGGGACGAGCGGCGAGAACCAGGTCACGACCGCCGACCTCATCGTGGCAGTGGTGTTCTCCACGGGTAAGAACGGCGCGGCAGGCGGCGTCAGTGCCGACGAGCTGGCCAACTTGAACGGCGACCGGATCTTCGTTCACCACACCCCGACCACGGCGGAGGCCACCGGCGGCGAGTTCGACGACCAGTTGGTGTGGCTCTCGGTCGGGGAGCTTTACGGCAAGCTGGTCTCCGCCGGCGTCCTGCCCTAGGCCGCCGGACCGTTCAGCACGAAGCAGACTTCCCCCTCGCGGTTCGCCTCGAGGTGCAGGCGATAGCCGCGCGACTCGGCGAGGCGCGCGGCCTGGTAGAGCCCGATGCCCAAGCCGCTCGGCGAGGTCACGGGGGCGCGCAGCAGCGCCCGTTCCAGCTGGGCCGGCACCGGCGGGCCGCTATCGCGCACGCGCAAGGTCAGGCCGTCGGCGTCCTCCAGGGCGACGCGCACGCGGGTCCGCGCGTCGGCGCCCCGCTTGGCAAGCGCATTGCGGATGAGATTGTCGGCCACGGTATCGAACACTGAACGCGGCAGGCGCACGTCCGCGGCGAGCCGCGCCGGCTCGAACTCCACGCCTTCGCCACGGTACTGCCGCGACAGAGCGTCCCACCACGCCGTCGCGCCGACGTAGTCTTCCGCCGCGGCGTCGGGCCGCTGCAGCTTCTCCAGCGTCTCGGCGAGGCGCTGGGTGATCGCCGGGAGCTGGCGGCGCAGCAGCGCCCGCAGCTCGGGCGAATCCCGGTTCTCCTCGCGCGCGGCGGCGGAGGTAAGCACACTGAGCGACTGCAGAAGGTTCTTGATGTCGTGCGTCATGCGCGCGCCGGTTTCGTGCACCGCCTGCAGGTAGCTGCCGCGCTGGAGCTCCTGCTCGCGCTGCTTGGCGACATAGAACTCGGCGAGAAGGAGCGCCAGCAGGTGCAGGTGCCAGTGCAGTGCCGGGCTCATGCGATAGCGGGAATAGATGCACAACGAAACCGGCGCGCTGCCGTACTCGACGACGAAGGGGCTCGTCTCGCCTTCGCTGCCGGATTCCCCGCCGGCCTGCCACGACGCGCCCGATACCCACGGCAGGCGCGAAAGCGCGCCGGCCGCTTCCGCGAGGAAGCGCTCCGGCCGCGGCTCGACCCTCGAAAGCCCGGCCAGGAAGTGCAGCCATTTCTCGAGGGGCAGGCCGATGGAGAAGAGGTAGCGCGAGAAGAACACGTTGAGCCCGCCGAACCCGGTGCGAGGATTCCAGGCGAGCGCGATGAGGAGCACCGCGCCGCCCACCAGCATGACGGTGGACGCCAGCGCCTCGATGTAGCTCGTGCGCGCGATCGTCATGATGGTGAAGCTGCCCAGCACGACTACCACCAGGACCAGCATGAGGAACAGGCTGTAGAAGAAGTCGATGACCTGCGCCGACTCGGCCGTCTCCCGTTCCACCGGGCAGAGCGCGATCAGCACGAAGATCACCGGCAGCCCGTACTCCGCCGCGCGGCGGATCTCCGGGACGATCTCGCGGCGCGGTGAAACCTCGGGAAGGATGACGATCGCGAGCAGCGCCACCAGGTAGAGGAAGACGAGGAGGTAGCAGCGCCGTTGCCAGCGGGCGGTGTGCTGGTACACCTTGCCGCCGACCAGGCCGGCCAGCACCACGACCCAGAACGCAAGCAGCCACCAGTCGAGACGCAGCATCACGGCGCCGGCGCCGACGGCGAGGACCACGGCTTGCGGAACGGAGACCCGCTGCTGGGCGCGGACGAACGGCTGCCAGAGCAGCAGCAGCCCGAGGTGCGCGAGTAGCAGCGCTCGCGCCCATGGATCCGCGACGCCGCGCACCACGGCAACGTGCAGCAGGGCCAGCATCGCGACGAGCACGAGCCGCCAGTAACGCTGCGTCCATTCCCAGGCGGATTGCGAGAAGCGGGCGGGCGGCGAGGCGAGGGTCGGTTGCATGGGCCTTGGGCTGCGACTAGTCTACAAACGATTCCATGGCTGCAGCGATTCTCGCCCGCACGACCCTTCTCGAAGCGCGCCGCGGCGGCCTGCCGTGGATCGCGCTCGGCGTGCTCGTGCTCGCGCTCGCTCTCGCCGCTTTCCTCTCGCAGGTCGCGTTGACGGAAAGCCGGGAACTGCAGGCCGCCGTCACAGCGGCGCTCCTGCGGGCCGGCGCCGTGTTCCTCCTTGCCGCGCATGTCGCCTCGAGCGTCCTTCGCGAGGTGAACGACCGCGGTCTCGAGCTCATGCTCGCGCTGCCGCTCAGCCGCACCACGCAGTACGTCGGGCGCCTTGGCGGCTACGTCGCTTGCGGCCTCGCCCTTGCCGCGGCTTTCTCGGCTCCGCTTCTTCTTTGGGCGAGTCCGGCTGCGGTGCTCGCGTGGGGTGTGTCGCTCGCCCTCGAATGCGCGCTGGTCGCGGCGGCGACGCTCTTCTTCAGCATGAGCCTGGCCAGCGTCGTGGCGGCGCTCGCTGCTACGGCGGGGCTTTACCTGCTCGCGCGATCGATCGCCGCAATCCAGGCCATGGCAGCGAGCCCGCTGGCGGAGCCGACCCTGGCCTCCCGCGCCGCACGAGGCATCGTGGACGCGATTGCCGCCGTGCTGCCGCGCCTGGAGGGCGCGACGCGCAGCGAATGGCTCCTGTACGCATTGCCGGAATCGGGAAGCTATGCCGCCGCCCTGGCCGGCTTGCTTCTCTACACCGCCCTCCTCGTTGCGGCGGGCCTTTTCGATTTCCATCGCCGCGGGGCATGAGGACGGACGAGCGGCCCTTGTCGGCAGTACCGGCCTGGCTCTGGGCGGCGCTCGTCTGCGTCCTAGCGAGCCAGCTCGCCTGGCACCGCCTCGCCGTGCCGGAGGGCAGCGGCTCTGCGGCGGACCTGCCCTCGCCGCCTCGCCCGGCTGCGCTGCGCCTCGCGGCTTTCGGCGAAGAGCCCGCCGCGGCACGAGTCGCCATGCTTTACCTGCAGTCCTTCGACGTCGCGGGCTTCCTGCCGGAGCGCGTGATCGGGTGGCTGCAAGCCGCGCTCGGCCTCGATCGGCGCGCCGCCTATCCGCTCTTTTCGGCGGCGCGCATCTACGCCGAAGTCCCGGACGCGCAGCGCAGCCGCGCCATGCTGCAGTTCATCCATCGCGAGTTCCAGGACGATCCAAACCGGCGCTGGCCCTGGCTCGCCCATGCAGCGCTGCTCGCCAAGCACCGGCTCCGCGACTTGCCACTCGCCCGGCGCTACGCGGCCGACCTGGAGCGCAAGGTGACGGCCACCGACGTGCCGATGTGGGCGACGCAGATGGAAATCTTCATCCTCGAGGACATGAACGAGCTCGAGGCCGCCCGGATCCTGCTCGGGGGCCTGCTGGAAAGCGGCAAGGTCCGGGATCCCGGCGAAGCGCGTTTCCTCAAGGAGCGCCTGGACGAGCTGGAGCGCCGCAGCGCCGGGCGCTGATGTCGGGCAATCGACGCCTCTGACGGTTCCTCGACGGCCGAAGGCCGCCTGAGGCGGCTCATGTGCTTGTCCGGCAAGGATTTTTACACTGGCATACAATTTGCGCCGCAGTGCTCACCTGGGCACGCGGGGGCGTGCCGGGAAGACAAGAAAGCGCAGGGACAAGATGGCACAGAAGACGAATCGGGGATTCACGCTGGTGGAGATCGCCATCGTGCTCGTGATCATCGGCCTGCTCCTCGGGGGAATCCTGAAGGGCCAGGAGATGATCACCCAGGCGAAGATCAAGAACGTGATGGCGGATTTCTCCGGCATCTCGGCCGCCTACCACGGCTACCAGGACCGCTACCGGACGCTGCCGGGTGACGACCCCGGCGCGGGCCGCTGGACCAGTCCGGCCGGCGTGGTCGCCGGCAACGGCAACGGTGTCGTGCATGGGACCTACAACCAGAGCTGCGCGGCGCCCGGCACCACTTCCGGCACCAACGAGACGTGCTTTTTCTGGGACCACCTGCGTCGCGCCGGCTTCGTGTCCGGCAGCGGCGTCCTGCAGCCGTTCAACTCGCTGACGGGCCTCATCGGCATCCAGACCGGTGACGGCGCTGGCGCCCCGGCTGGAACCGGCATCGGGCCCGTGCTCGGCGGCGCCTCCGGCGTAGGCGGCTTCACGGGCCTGGTGATGTGCTCGGCCAACATGCCGGACAAGATCGCCATCGCGGTAGACACGCAGATGGACGACGGCGTGCGGGCGACCGGAAACGTGCGCGGGCAGCTGCAGGCCGCCCCAAACCCGGCCGCCGCCGTGGATGCGACGGCTGCCGGCGCCGGCGGTACCAACAGTTACCTGGAAACCGGCACGAATACCTACACCCTCTGCCGCGCGCTGTGAGGTCGCCGATGAACAACCGCAACCAAGGCTTCACCCTCGTCGAAATCGCCATCGTGCTCGTGATCATCGGCCTGCTGCTGGGCGGGATCCTGAAGGGCCAGGAGATGATCACCCAGGCGAAGATCAAGAACGTGATGGCGGATTTCTCCGGCATCTCGGCCGCCTACCACGGCTACCAGGATCGCTACCGCCAGATCCCGGGCGACGACAGCGGCGCGAACGCGCGCTGGTCGCTCGGCATCGCCGCCCCTGCCGGCACGGGCGCCGCCTTCGGCAACGGCGTAATCCTATCCAGCTACAAGTCTTCCACGGCGAACGAGGAATCGCGCCTCTTCTGGCTGCACCTGCGCCAGGCCGGCTTCGTGTCGGGCTCGGGCCAGAACCAGCCGTTCAACGCGCTCACCGGCATCATCGGCGTGCAGACCGGCGATGCGAGCACCTCGGGCACCGTCGGGCCCGTACTCGGCGCGGACGCGGCCGGGACCGGCGGATTCAGCGGGCTGATCATGTGCTCGGCGAACATGCCGGACAAGATCGCCATCGCCGTAGACACGCAGATGGACGATGGCACGCGCGCCACCGGCACGGTGCGCGCGCAGCTCCAGGCGGCGCCGAACCCCGACGTTGCGAAGAACGGCGTCGCCGCCGCTGCGACCTCGGGCGACAACTACATCGAGAACGGCACCAACACCTACATGCTGTGCCGCGCGCTGTGACAACGAAGGAAACGAAAATGAAAAGCAAGGGCTTTACCCTCGTCGAGATCGCGATCGTGCTGGTCATCATCGGGCTGCTGCTCGGTGGCATCCTGAAAGGCCAGGAGATGATCACGCAGGCGAAGATCAAGAACATCATGGCCGATTACTCGGGCATCTCCGCCGCGTATCACGGCTACCAGGACCGCTACCGCGCCATTCCCGGCGATGATCCGGGCGCCGCGACGCGCTGGGCTACCGCGCCGGCGGCCTTCAGCGGCGACGGCAACGGGCAGCTCGGCGGAACGTACGCCAACACCTGCCCGAATCCGCTGATAGCGACGTCTCCCGAGACCTGCGATTTCTGGGACCACCTGCGCCGCGCCGGCTTCGTCTCGGGCTCGGGCGGCGCGCAGCCCTTCAACGCCGTCACGGGGATGATCGGCGTGCAGACCGGCAATGGCGCGGGCGGCACCGCCCTGGGCGGCTTTTCCGGCCTGATCATGTGCTCGGCCAACCTGCCGGACAAGATCGCCATCGCCGTGGACACGCAGATGGACGACGGCGTGCCGAACAGCGGCTCGGTCCGGGGCGTGCTGCAGACGGCGCCGAACCCCGCAATCGACGCCGGGGCCACCGCGGCGACCGGCTACGCCGAGACGGGAACGAACACCTACACGCTCTGCCGCTCGCTCTAACCCGCGGGCAGCAAAGCAAAAGCCGGCGCAAGCCGGCTTTTTTTTGGGGCTACAATCGCCGCATGGTCAAGGCCGCGCAGCCAGTCGAAAAAGCTGCAGGAAACGCGGCCGGCAGCGCCGCGCTGGACCTCGCGCGCAAGGTCCTCGCGATCGAAGCGGATGCGGTGCGGGCGCTGGTCGACCGGCTCGACGGGAAGTTCCTGCAGGCGGTCGAGCTGATCCTCAAGCGCAAGGGCCGCGTCGTGGTGAGCGGCATCGGCAAATCCGGCCACATCGCGCGCAAGATCGCCTCGACCCTTTCGAGCACCGGCACCCCGGCGTACTTCGTGCATCCGGCGGAAGCCGGGCACGGCGATCTCGGCATGATCGAAAAGGGCGACGTGTTCATCGCGCTGTCCTACTCCGGTTCGAGCGCGGAGCTGCTGGAGATCGTCCCGCTTGTGAAGCGCCTCGGCGCAAAGCTCATCGCCATCACCGGGAACGCGCAGTCCGCGCTCGCGCGCGACGCCGACGTCCATCTGGACGCGGCGGTCTCGCAGGAGGCTTGTCCGCTCAACCTGGCGCCGACGGCGAGCACCACGGCAGCGCTCGCCCTGGGCGACGCGCTCGCCGTCGCGCTTCTCGACGCGCGCGGCTTCTCCGCCGCCGATTTCGCGCGCAGCCATCCGCGCGGCCGCCTGCCGCGCCAGGCGCTCGTGCACGTGTCGGACGTCATGCGCGACGGCGAGGCGGTGCCCAGGGTGCTCGAGGGCACCCCGCTTCGCGAAGCGGTCATGGAAATCTCGCGCGGCAAGCTCGGCATGACCGCCGTGCTCGACGCCGAAGGGCGGGTGTGCGGCATCTTTACCGACGGCGACTTGCGCCGCGCCATCGAACGCGGCGTGGACCTCGCAGCCGGGCGGGTCCGCGACGTGATGACGGCCGGGCCCAAGACCATCTCGCCCGGCGCGCTTGCCGCCGAAGCGGTGCAGCTCATGGAGCAGCACAAGATCAATCAGGTCCTCGTCGTGGATGACGCCGGCGCCCTCGCCGGCGCGCTCAACATGCACGACCTGTTCCGCGCCAAGGTCGTCTAGCGGCATGCCGTTCGCGTCCGCCGACGCGCCGGAGCGCGCCCGCCGCGTCAGGCTGATGATCTTCGACGTCGACGGCGTGCTGACCGACGGGCGGCTCTGGTTCGGGCCCGGCGGCGAAGCGCTCAAGGTGTTCCATTCCTTGGACGGGCACGGGATCAAGATGCTGTGCGCGAGCGGCGTGCGCGTGGCGCTGCTTTCCGGCCGGCGCTCCGACGCCGTCGCGGCGCGCGCGGCAGAGCTCGGCATCGAGCACGTGCTGCAGGGGGCGGAGCCCAAGCTCGGACACTACGAGGCGCTGGTTGCCGAGCTCGGCCTGCGGCCGGAGCAGACGGGCTACATGGGCGACGAGCTCGTCGACCTCCCGGTGCTGGCTCGCTGCGGGCTGGCTTGCACGGTCGTAGAGGCGCCCGCCGAGGTGCGCAGCCGAGCGCATTTCGTCCCGGGCGCCTCCGCCGGAGCCGGCGCGGCACGCGAGGCGTGCGAGTTCGTGATGCGCTCGCAGGGCACCTTCTCGCGGGCGCTCGAGGGGTACCTCGCGTGAGGTTCCCGACCACGCGGCTCTTCCCGCTCGCGCTGATGTTCACCCTCGCGCTGCTCACGTTCTACCTGGAGCGCACGGTGCGCCAGGAGGAGTCGCACCCCGCCGCGCTGCGCCACGACCCGGACTACATGCTGACCAACTTCACCACTACCACCTACGGCGCCAACGGCAGCGTCGAATCGGTGATGACGGCGGCGAAGATGATCCACTATCCCGACGACGATTCGACCGAGCTCGTCGCGCCGCGCCTGGTACAGAGCAAGCCGAGCCAGCCGCGCGTCACCGTGCGCGCCGACCGCGGCACGCTGGCGCGCGAGGGCGACGAGGTCTTCCTCTACGACAACGTGGAGCTCGTGCGCGAGGGCGCCGAGCCGGGGCGGCTTACCACCGACTTCCTGCACGTGGTGCAGGACCGGACGCTCGCCCGCACCGACCGGCAGGTCATCCTGGAAGACGACCGCCGGGTGCTCGCCGGCCGCGGCATGGAATACAACTGGGGCACCGGGCACATGCAGCTCCTGCACGACGTGCGCGGGCGCTTCGAGCCGGGCACCGCGCCATGACGCGCATGGTGCTGATCCTGGCGGGCTTGCTCGTCGCAGGCGCCGCGTGGGCCGAGAAGGGCGATCGCGACCAGCCGACGCAGATCGAGGCCAACCGCATGAGCTCGGACGACACGCGGCGCATGACGCTCTTCGAGGGCAACGTCGTGCTCACCAAGGGCACGCTGACGATCCGCGCCGATCGCATCGTGGTTCGGCAGGACGCCGAGGGTTATCAGCATTCGACCGCGACCGGCTCACCCGTGCGCTTCCGCCAGCGCCAGGATCCGAAGGACGGCAAGGAAGGCGACTGGATCGAGGGCGAGGCGCTGCGCATCGAGGTCGACGATCGCAAGAGCACCATCGAGCTGTTCGAGAAGGCGCGCGTGACGCGCGGCGGCGACGTCGTCGCCGGCGACCATATCTACGTCGACCAGCGCTCCGACTTCTTTTCCGTCAGCGCCGGCAAGGAAGGCGGCACGAGCGGGCGCGTGCGGGCGGTGCTGCAGCCGAAGGCGCCGGCCGCGGAACCCGCGAAGTGACCGGCGCGGCCACGACGCAGCTGCGGGCGCAGAGCCTGCGCAAGCGCTACAAGTCGCGCACCGTCGTGCAGGACGTGTCGCTCGACGTGGCGAGCGGCGAGGTGGTGGGATTGCTCGGCCCGAACGGCGCCGGCAAGACGACGTGCTTCTACATGATCGTGGGACTGATCCCCGTGGATGCCGGGACCATCGAGCTCGACGGCACGGATCTGACGCACCTGCCCATCCACCGCCGTGCGCGGCTCGGGATCTCCTACCTACCGCAGGAAAACTCGGTATTCCGCCGCCTCACGGTGGAGGAGAACGTGCAGGCAATCCTCGAGCTGCAGGGCCTCGCGCGCGAAGAGATCGAGCAGCGCCTCGGGGAGCTGCTGAAGGACCTCAACATCGCGCATTTGCGCAAGCACGCGGCGATCTCGCTTTCGGGCGGTGAGCGGCGCCGGCTGGAGATCGCGCGCGCACTCGGGACCAAGCCCGCATTCGTGCTCCTCGACGAGCCGTTCGCCGGCGTCGACCCGATCGCGGTGCTCGACATCCAGCGCATCATAAGGTTCCTCAAGGAACGCGGGATCGGCGTGCTCATCACCGACCACAACGTGCGCGAGACGCTCGGCATCTGCGATCGCGCGTACATCATCAACGAAGGCGCGGTGCTCGCCTCGGGCCACCCGGAGGAGATCGTTTACAATGACAGCGTCCGTCGGGTCTATCTGGGCGAGAACTTCCGCATGTAACCTGCCCCTCCTATCCTGACGGGCGGCATCCGAGAAGCCATGAAGCCGTCCCTGCAATTCCGCCTCTCGCAGCACCTCACGCTCACGCCGCAGCTGCAGCAGTCCATCCGGCTGCTGCAGCTCTCGACGGTCGAGCTGAACCAGGAGATCGAGCGCCTCCTCATGGAGAACCCGGTGCTCGAGCGCGAGGAGCACGACGACGCCGAGGCGGTCCCGCACGCCGGGACGCCGGGCGCCTCGGAGCCCGCAGCGGCAGCGCCGGCGCCCGAGGCGCCCGCGGACGCGGACTGGCCGGTCGACGTGCAGGTGAACTGGCGAAGCGGCGCGGACGACGAAGAGGACGGCGACCGCGGCTTCGCCACCGCCGACACACCGACGTTGCGCGAGCACCTTCGCGGGCAGCTCGCGCTCACCAATCTCCCGACGCGCGATCGCGCGTTCGTCGAGATCCTGATCGATGCGCTCGACGACGACGGCTATCTCACCCAGCCGCTGGAGGAGATCGCCGCCCTGCTGCCGCCGGAAGCGGAGGCCGATCCCGAGGAGCTTTCGATCGCGCTGCGGCACCTGCAGAACATGGAGCCGGCCGGCGTCGGCGCGCGCTCGCCGGGCGAATGCCTGTGCCTGCAGATCCGCAACCTGCCCCAGGATGCGGCGCGCGAGCTCGCGCTCGAGATCGCGGACAAGCACCTCGGCCTGCTCGCGAGCCGCGACTACACGCGGCTGAAGAGCGCCACCGGCGCCGGGGAAGACGCTCTGCGCGACGCGCAACGCTTGATCCAGAGCCTCAATCCGCGCCCCGGCGCCGCGTTCGCGAAGGTCGAGGCGCGCTACGTCGTCCCGGACGTGGTCGTGAAGAAGGTGCGCAACGTGTGGCGCGCGAGCCTCAACCCGGAAGCGATGCCGAAGCTGCGCATCAACCGGCTCTACGCGGAGCTGGCCGGCGGGCGCGGCTCCGGGCACGCGCTCTCCTCGCAGCTGCAGGAAGCGCGCTGGCTGATCAAGAACGTGCAGCAGCGCTTCGAGACCATCCTGCGCGTCTCGCAGGCGATCGTGGACCGCCAGCGCCATTTCTTCGAGCACGGCGAGGTCGCGATGCGGCCCCTGGTCCTGCGCGAGATCGCCGAGACGCTTGGCCTGCACGAGAGCACCATTTCCCGCGTCACGACGCAGAAGTACATGGCGACGCCGCGCGGCACCTACGAGCTGAAGTACTTCTTCGGCAGCCACGTGGCGACCGACGCGGGCGGGGCCGCCTCGTCCACCGCGATCCGGGCCCTCATCAAGCAGCTCGTGGCCGCCGAGAACACGCGCGCGCCGCTGTCCGACGCGCGGATCGCACAGATCCTTTCCGAGCAGGGCATCGTGGTCGCCCGCCGCACGATTGCGAAGTACCGCGAATCGCTGCAGATTCCGCCTGTCAACCAGAGGAAATCCCTATGAACCTGAACGTGAGCGGTCATCACCTGGAAGTGACGCCGGCCATCCGCGACTACGTGCGCACCAAGCTGGAGCGCGTGGCGCGCCATTTCGACCACGTGATCGACGCCCACGTGATCCTGACCGTCGACAAGCTGCAGCAGAAGGCCGAGGTCACGCTGCACGTGCGCGGCAAGGACCTGCACTGCGCGAGCGAGGAAGCCGACCTGTACGCCGCGATCGACCTGCTCGCAGACAAGCTCGACCGGCAGGTGCTGCGCCACAAGGGCAAGCTCCAGGAGCGCCGGGGCGTGGAAGGGCTATAATCGCGCGCCCGCATGAGCCTCATCGCCAAGCTCCTGCCTGAAGCGAATGTCGTGCTCGACCTGCAGGCATCGAGCAAGAAACGCCTGTTCGAGCAGGCCGGGCTGCTATTCGAGAACCAGCACGGCGTCGGCCGCAGCCAGGTGTTCGACAGCCTCTTCGCGCGCGAAAAGCTCGGGTCGACCGGACTCGGCCACGGCGTCGCCATCCCGCACGGGCGCATCAAGGGACTCAAGGAAGCCCTCTGCGCCTTCGTGCGCCTTGCCCAGCCGGTGGCGTTCGATGCGCCGGACGGCAATCCCGTGCGGCTCGTCTTCGTGCTCCTCGTCCCCGAGCAGGCAACCGAGAAGCACCTGCAAATTTTGTCCGAGCTCGCGCAGATGCTTTCCGACAAGGCGCTGCGCGAGGCGATGGGCCGCGCGGCCGATGCCGCAGCGCTGCACCAGCTGATCACCGCATGGCAGCCGGATGC
Source organism: Burkholderiales bacterium (assembly GCA_035627155.1). Lineage (GTDB taxonomy): Bacteria > Pseudomonadota > Gammaproteobacteria > Burkholderiales > SG8-39 > SCGC-AG-212-J23. The sequence continues at coordinate 13,554 of DASPMF010000094.1, forward strand.
TCCAGGTCGAAGTCGCGCGGCTGCATGACGACAACCGCGAGGCGCTCTCTCTCGCGTGGGTCGCCGGGCGCGGGAGCAGCGCCGCGGTGCGGCGCGAGGACGCCGCGTCAGCCTCGCTGATCGGCCACCTCAACCTCACCCACCCCAACAGCATCCAGGTCATCGGCAGCTTCGAATCCGGCACCGTCGCCGGCTTCGCGCAGCGGCTCTTCGCCGCCGCGCCGGCGGCCGTGATATTCGCCGACGGCGTGCGGCCGGCGCAGGCGGTCGTCGATCTCGCGGAGCGTTCGAACACGGCGCTGCTCACCTCCACCTTTCCCGCGGCGCGCGTGATCGAGAAGCTTTCGCGCTACCTCGGCAAGGCGCTCGCCGACAGCACCGAGCGGCATGGCGTGTTCATGGACGTGCTCGGCCTTGGCGTGCTCATCACGGGCGAATCCGGCGTCGGCAAGAGCGAGCTCGGCCTGGAGCTGATCAGCCGCGGCCACGGCCTGGTCGCCGACGACGTCGTCGAGGTGTCGCGCATCGCGACGAACACGCTCGAGGGGCGCTGCCCGCCGATGCTGCGCGACTTCCTCGAGGTGCGCGGCCTCGGCCTGCTCAACATCCGCACGATCTTCGGCGAGACCGCGGTGCGGCCGAAGATGAAGCTCAAGCTCATCACGCACCTCGAGCGGCCGGCCCCCGGCGGGCGCGACGCCACCGAGCGGCTGCCCCTCGCCGACATGGCGGAGGACGTGCTCGGCGTGACCGTGCGCAAGGTGGTCATTCCGGTCGCCGCGGGCCGCAACCTCGCCGTGCTCATCGAGGCGGCGGTGCGCAACCACATCCTCCAGCTGCGCGGGGTCAACTCGATGGCCGAGTTCATGGCGCGGCAGGAACGGGCGCTGCAGGACGGCTCCGAAGAAGACGAGTAGATGGAACTCGTCCTGGTCAGCGGCCTGTCCGGATCCGGAAAGAGCATCGCGCTGCACGTCCTCGAGGACGGGGGCTACTACTGCGTCGACAACCTGCCGGCGACGCTCCTGTTGGAGACCATCGACTTCCTCGCCGAAGCGGGACACGACAGGGTCGGAGTCAGCATCGACGCGCGCAGCGCCGCGCTTCCCGCCCTGCCGCAGCACCTGGAAGAGCTGCGCGGACGCGGTGTGGAGTGCAAGGTGCTGTACCTGGAGTCCACCACCTCCACGCTGCTGCGCCGCTTTTCCGAGACCCGGCGCCGCCATCCTCTCGCGAGCGAAGGGCTCACCCTCGCGGAGGCGATCGAGCGCGAGCGCGCCATGCTCGCCGGGGTCGCTCAGCTCGCGCAGCGCATCGACACCAGCGAGCTGCAGCCGCGCGTGCTGCAGAACTGGGTGCGCGACATGCTGGGCGTCGGCGCCGAGTCGCTTACGCTGCTCTTCGAATCCTTCACCTACCGCGACGGGCTACCGATGGACGCGGACTGGGTGCTCGATGCGCGCATGCTGCCCAACCCGCACTACGTGCCGGAGCTGCGCCCGCTCACCGGGCGCGACGAGCCGGTGGCGCAGTACCTGGCGCGGGACGAGAATGTCCAGCGCTGGCTTTCCGACGTGCGCGGGCTCCTTTCGCGCTGGCTTCCGGCGATCGTGCGGGAGAACCGCAGCCACGTGACGGTCGCGATAGGCTGCACCGGCGGGCGGCACCGGTCGGTGTACCTCGCCGAGCAGCTCGCGGAATCGTTCCGGCCGCACTGGCGCGTGCTCGTCCGGCACCGCCACCTCGCCAAGGCGGACACACGCTAGAGCTGCCGCTCTTCCCGCTCCATGCGGTGCTGTTTCCCGGCGGCCGGCTGCCGCTGCGCCTTTTCGAGCAGCGCTACCTGCAAATGGCCAAGGCCTGCCTGCGCGATGGCACGGCCTTCGGCGTGTGCCTGATCCTCGATGGCCGTGAAGTCGGCGAGCCGGCGCTGCCGGCTGCGGTCGGCTGCACCGCGCGCATCGCCGAGTGGGACATGCCGCAACTCGGCGTGCTGCAGGTGCTCGCCCGCGGCGAGCGGCGCTTTCGCGTGCGCGAGCAGCGGGTCGAGCCCGACGGGCTGGTGCGCGGCACGGTCGAGCTGCTGGCGCAGCACGATGCGCCCGTCGCGCCGGCCCATGTGCCGTGCGTCGGGCTCCTGCGCCGCGTCATCCGCGAGCACCCGACGTACCTCGAGCCGCCGCACGCCCTGGACTCGGCGGCCTGGGTGAGCGCCCGGCTGGCGGAGCTCCTGCCCCTTCCTCTCGCGCTCAAGCAGACGCTCCTCGAGCTGGACGACCCGGCGGAGCGGCTCGGCCGCCTGAACGGGATGCTGTCGGAAGCGCTTTCAGGACCTTCCTGACCGGCGCCGGGACCGCGCCGCTCAAGGCGTCGGCGATTGGCGTCCAGCCGGCGCCGGAGGGCCGGCGGGCGACGTCGTACAACAGCGGCCGGATGCGCAGCCGGAAATGGGTGAAGCCGTGCTCGAGCGGCGCAAGGGCGCGGCCCGCCGCTTTCAGTGTCGCCGGGCGCCGCTCAGGAAACGTGAGAAGTCCGCCCCACAGGCCTTCCGCCTTGCGGCGCTCGAGCAGCACCCATTCCCGGTGCCGCACGACGTGCCACGTCGCCTCCCGGACCGGCAGCGCGCGGCGCGGACGCGGCGCCGGTATCGCTGCCACCCGGCCGGTGCCGTAGGCGCTGCAGTCCTTGCGAAGGGGACAAGCCGCACAGCGCGGTCGAGGGGTGCAGACGGTCGCGCCCAGGTCCATCAGCGCCTGCGAATAGGTTTCGATGCCGCGCGCCGGCAGGAGGGATTCCGCCAGCGTCCACAGCTTCTCCTGGACGGTGCGCTCGCCCGGCCAGCCTTCCACCCCGAATGCGCGTGCCAGGACCCGCTTCACGTTGCCGTCGAGGATGGCGGCGCGCTCGCCGAACGCGAACGCGGCAATCGCACCCGCGGTGGAGCGGCCGACCCCCGGCAGGGCCTCGATCCCCGCCGCCGTGCGCGGGAAGCCGTCGCGCACGATCACCTGCGCCGCCGCGTGGAGGTTGCGGCCCCGGGCGTAGTAGCCCAGCCCGCTCCAGAGCCGCAGAACCTCGTCCTGCTGGGCCGCCGCGAGCGCTTCGACGCTCGGAAAGCGCTCCACGAAGCGCAGGTAGTACGGGATGACCGCCGCAACCTGGGTCTGCTGGAGCATCACTTCCGATAGCCAGACGCGATAGGCATCGCGGACGCCCTGCCATGGCAGGCCGCTGCGCCCGCTGCGGCGCTGCCAGCGGATGAGCTTCGCGGCAAAGTCCATGGAGTACCATTCTCGCAAAGGTTCCAACCGCCCATGCTCGCTTTTGTCCTGCGCAGGATCGCGCAAGCGGTGCTCGTCATGCTGACCGTGGGCCTGATCGCCTTTTCGCTCTTCCGCTTCGTGGGCGACCCGGTGACCTTCATGCTCGGCCAGGACGCGACCCCCGAGCAACGCGAGGAAGTCACTCGCGCCCTCGGACTCGACAAGCCCTTCTACGTCCAGTACCTGAGCTTCCTGGGCAACGCGGTGCAGGGTGAGTTCGGCCTGAGCCTTCGCCAGGTGCAACCGGTGTCCCGCCTCATCTCGGACCGGCTTCCAGCGACGCTCGAGCTGTCGCTCGTCGCCGCGCTCTTCGCGCTGCTCGCCGGCGTGCCGATGGGCGTGTACACGGCGCTGCGGCCGCGTTCCTGGTTCTCGCAGGTCCTGCTGGCCGTCTCGCTCGCGGGCGTGTCGCTGCCGACGTTCCTCATCGGCATCCTCCTCATCCTGGTCTTTTCGGTGCAGCTCGGCTGGCTGCCGTCCTTCGGTCGCGGCGAGGTCGTGCAGCTCGGCTGGTGGACGACCGGCCTGCTGACCGCGTCCGGTTTGAAGGCGCTCATCCTTCCGTCGATCACCCTCGGCCTCTTCCAGATGACGCTGATCCAGCGCCTCGTCCGCTCGGAGATGCTGGAGGTGCTGCGCACCGACTACATCCGCTTCGCGCGCGCGCGCGGGCTGTCGAACCGGGCGGTGCACTTCGGCCATGCGCTGAAGAACACCCTGGTGCCGGTGATCACCATCACGGGGCTGCAGCTGGGCTCCATCATCGCCTTCGCCATCATTACGGAAACGGTGTTCCAGTGGCCGGGGATGGGGCTCCTCTTCATCCAGGCGGTGAGCTTCGCCGACGTGCCGGTCATGGCGGCCTACCTGTGCCTGATCGCCCTTTTCTTCGTCGTGATCAACCTGGCGGTCGACCTGCTTTACTATGCCGTGGACCCCCGCCTGCGCGGCCAGGCTTACTGAACGCACCCAATGAACCAGCCCGTCGAAGCCCCCCTTGCCTCCGCCGTCGAGCACGTGAGGCGCCAGCATGCCGAGCTCACCGCCCTGCGGCGCGACCTCCACGCGCACCCCGAGCTGGCCTTCGAGGAGAGCCGGACCGCGTCCATCGTCGCCGACAAGCTGGCGGCATGGGGCATCGAGGTGCACCGCGGCCTGGCGAAGACCGGCGTCGTGGGCGTGATCAAGGGACGCGGCGCTTCCACGAAGAGCATCGGCCTGCGCGCCGACATGGACTGCCTGCCCATGCACGAGGCAAACGACTTCGCGCACCGGTCGACGCACGCCGGGCGCATGCATGCCTGCGGTCACGACGGCCACACCGCAATGCTTCTCGGCGCGGCGCGCTACCTGGCGGAGACGCGCAACTTCGCCGGCGCGGCCTACCTGATTTTCCAGCCCGCGGAGGAAGGCGGCGGCGGCGGGCAGGTGATGGTGAAGGAAGGTTTGTTCCGCAGGTTCCCGGCCGACGCGATCTACGCGCTGCACAACTATCCGGGCATTCCGGCCGGGAAGATGGCCGTGCGCCCCGGTCCCATGATGGCGGCGACCGACGAGATCAAGGTCACGGTCCGCGGCACCGGCGGACACGGCGCCTTCCCGCACCTTGCCGTAGACCCGGTGGTCGCGGCCGCGCATGTCGTCACCGCGCTGCAGACGATCGCCAGCCGCAACGTGGAGCCGGTGGATGCGGTGGTGGTCAGCATCTGCTCCCTGGCGACGAGCCAGATCGGCGCCTTCAACGTGATCCCGGACAGCGTGCAGCTCATCGGCACGGTGCGCACCTTCAAGGCGCAGACGCGCGACCTTGCCGAGAAGCGGGTGCGCGAAATCGCGACGAAGGTGGCCGAGGCGCTCGGCGCGACGGCCGCGGTCGAGTACGTGCGCGGCTACCCGGCCACGGTGAACAGCGTCCGGGAATCGGAGTTCGCCGCACGCGTGGGCGAGCGGGTCTTCGGACCGGGCAACGTGATCACCGACTTCGCGCCGGTGATGGGCGGCGAGGACTTCTCCTACATGCTGCAGGAAAAGCCGGGGGCCTACGTGTTCCTCGGCCAGGGCGGCGGGCCGAGCAGCTGCTTCCTGCACAACCCGGGCTACGACTTCAACGACGAGGTGATTCCGCTCGGCGCCGGCTACCTCGCGGCGCTGGTGGAAGAAGCCTTGCCAGTCAAATAGCGGAAGAACGACACGAACCCAGAGGAGGGAACGATGAAACGGTTACTTTTTGCAGCAGCGCTCGCGGTGACGGTTTCCGCGCAAGCCGCCAACCTGAAGTGGGCGGCGCAGAACGACGTGCTTTCGCTCGACCCGCACTCGCAGAACCATGCGACGAGCAACGCGATCCTGCAGCACGCGTACGAAGGGCTGACGCGCTACGCGAAGCCGGCCGGCGGGCAGTACAAGATCGAGCCCGCGCTGGCGACGAGCTGGAAGCAGATGTCGGACACGCAGTGGCGCTTCAACCTGCGCAAGAACGTCAAGTTCCACGACGGCTCGCCGTTCACGGCCGACGACGTGGTGTTCTCGTTCAAGCGCATCCAGCAGCCGCAAGGCACTATGCAGATCTACGTGACCGGCGTGAAGGACGTCGTCAAGATCGACGACTACACCGTGGACTTCATCCTCTCCGGCCCGGTCCCCATCCTGCTGCGCAACATCCGCGACTTCCGCATCATGAGCAAGAGCTGGTCGGAGAAGCACCGCTCGCAGAACGTGCAGGACTATGCCAAGAAGGAGGAGACCTACGCCTCGCGCAACACGAACGGCACGGGCCCCTACATGATCAAGGGCTGGTCTCCCGACAAGGAGATCGTGCTGACCCACAACAAGGGCTGGTGGGGCAAGCTGGACGGCAACGTGACCGACGTGACCTACAACCCGATCAAGTCGGACGCGACGCGCGTCTCGGCGCTGCTTTCGGGCGACGTGGACCTCGTCACCGACCTGCCGGTGCAGGACGTGGAGCGCCTGCGCAAGGAGCCGAAGACAAAGGTGCTCGACGGCCACGAGGTGCGCACCATCTTCATCGCCATGGACCAGCACCGCGACGAGCTCCAGTACTCGAGCGTCAAGGGCAAGAACCCGTTCAAGGACGTGCGCGTGCGCAAGGCGCTCAACATGGCGGTGGACCGCGAGGCGATCAAGCGCGTCGTGATGCGCGGCCTTTCGATCCCGGCCGGCATCCTCGTCGCGCCCGGCGTGCACGGCCACGGCAAGGACATCGACACCTTCCCGAAGGCCGACCCCGCCGGCGCCAAGAAGCTCCTCGCCGAGGCGGGCTATCCGAACGGCTTCGAGTTCACGCTCGACTGCCCGAACAACCGCTACGTGAACGACGAAAAGATCTGCCAGGCGCTCGTCGGCATGTGGGCGAAGGCGGGCCTGAAGGTAAAGCTGAACGCCATGCCGTTCGCCAACTTCATCCCGAAGATCCTCAACTTCGACTCGAGCGCCTACATGCTGGGCTGGGGCGTGGCCACCTTCGACGCGCTATACACGCTGCAGTCCCTCGTGCGCACCAAGACCGGCGGCGCGGAAGGCAGCTTCAACCTCGGCCGCGTGAGCGATCCGAAGCTCGACAACACGATCGACGCGATCAAGATCGCCACCGACCCGAAGGCGCGTGACGCGCTGCTGCGCGAGGCCCTGGTGAAGACGCGCGACGAGTTCTACTACGTTCCGCTGCACCACCAGCTGCGCCCGTGGGCGATGAAGAAGAGCGTCAGCACGGTGCACATCGCCGACGACCGGCCGGAGTCCCGCTTCACGCGCGTCGGGGGCGGCATCTGATCCTCCGCAGGCTCTGGGAGCACGACCTCGCCTGGAGCTTCCGCCGCTCTCCCGTCACCGTCGTCGCCGCGCTCCTGACGCTCGCATGCGTCCTGGGCGCGGCGCTGTCCCCCTGGATCTCGCCGCAGGACCCGTTCGACGCCGCCGCGCTTGACCTGAACGCGGCGTTCAAGCCGCCGGCCTGGATCGAGGGCGGCGAGGCGACGTACGTGCTCGGGACCGACAACCAGGGTCGCGACATCTTGTCGACCATCATGCATGGCGCGCGCATCTCGCTCGCCATCGGGTTCGCCTCGGTGCTGCTTTCGGTGGTGCTCGGGGTGTTCCTCGGGCTGATCGCCGGCTACTTCGGCGGCCGCCTGGACGCCGTGCTCATGCGCATCGCCGACGTGCAGCTTTCCTTTCCCGCCATCCTCATCGCCTTGCTCATCGACGGCGTGGCGCGCGTAGCGCTCTCCGGCGACCGGCACGACCAGATCGCGATTCCGGTGCTCATCCTCTCCATCGGGCTTTCCAAATGGGTGGACTATGCCCGCACCGTCCGGGGCTCCACCCTCGTGGAACGCAACAAGGAGTACGTGCAGGCCGCGCGCGTGATCGGCCGCAAGCCCCTCGCGATCCTGCTGCGCCATGTCTTGCCCAACGTCATGGGCCCGGTGCTCGTGATCGCCACCATCAACATCGGCGTGGCGATCATCATCGAAGCGACGCTGTCGTTCCTCGGCGTGGGCGTGCCGGCGACCCAACCGTCCCTGGGCACGCTGATCCGCGTCGGCAACGAGTTCCTCTATTCCGGAGAATGGTGGATCACGCTGTTCCCGGGCATCGCGCTCATCGTCCTCGTCCTGTCCGTCAACCTGCTCGGTGACTGGCTGCGCGACGCGCTCAACCCCAAGCTGCGATGATCCTCGAGGTCCGCAACCTGCGGGTCGAGTTCCCTACGCGGCACGGGACGCTCGTGGCCGTGGACGACGTGTCCTTTTCGCTCGCCCCGGGCGAGGTGCTCGGCGTCGTGGGCGAGTCCGGTGCCGGCAAGTCGCTGACGGGCATGGCGGTCATCAACCTCCTCGAGCCGCCGGGACGCATCGCCTCAGGCGAAGTGCGGCTCGCGGGACGGCGCATCGACAACCTGGACCCGGACGCGATGCGGCGCGTGCGCGGGCGCGAGATCGGCGTCGTGTTCCAGGACCCGCTCACCTCCCTCAACCCGCTCTATACGGTCGGCGACCAGCTGGTCGAGACGCTCCTCACGCACCTGCCGCTTACGCGCGCCCAGGCGCGCGAGCGCAGCCTGTCGCTCCTGAACGAAGTGGGCATCCCGGGCGCGGCGGCGCGCTTCGACCACTATCCGCACCAGTTCTCCGGCGGCATGCGACAGCGCGTGGTGATCGCGCTCGCCATTGCCGCGGAGCCGAAGCTGATCATCGCGGACGAGCCCACCACCGCGCTCGACGTCTCCATCCAGGCGCAGATCATCGCGCTACTCAAGCGCCTGGCCGCGACGCGCGGAACCGCGATCATGCTCATCACGCACGACATGGGCGTCATCGCGGAGACCTCGAACCGCGTCGCCGTGATGTACGCCGGCCGCATCGTCGAGATCGGACCCGTGCGCGACGTCATCCATTCCCCGCGCCATCCGTACACCATCGGCCTGATGGGCTCGATCCCGAAGATCGCGGCCGGGGCGGAGCGCCGCCGGCTGGCGCAGATCGAGGGCTCGATGCCGCGCCTGAACGCGATTCCGCCCGGCTGCGCGTTCAATCCCCGCTGCCCGCGCCGCTTCGAGCGTTGCACGCGCGAGCGCCCGGACCGGTTCGCCGCCGGGTCGGGCGAAGCCGCCTGCTGGCTCCATGCCGCTGCTTAGGCTCCACGACGTCAGCCGCGACTTCGACGTGTCGCGGCCCTGGCTGAACCGCGTGATCGAGCGCGAGCCGCGCCGCTTCCTGCGCGCCGTGGATCGCGTCAGCTTCGAGGTGGAGCGCGGCGAGACGCTCGCGCTCGTCGGCGAGTCCGGCTGCGGCAAGTCGACGGTGGCGCGCCTCATCGTGGGGCTCTACCGTCCGAGCGAAGGGCGGGTCGAGTACGGCGGCCGCCGCATGCAGATGATCTTCCAGGACCCGTACGCGAGCCTCAATCCGCGCTGGCGGGTGCGCGACATCGTCGCCGAGCCCATCCGGGTCCTGCAGCTCGAGAAGAATCCCTCGCTGATCGGCGACCGGGTGGCCGCCCTGTTGCGGCAGGTGGGCCTGTCGCCGGACGACGGCGAGAAGTATCCGCACGAGTTCTCCGGCGGCCAGCGACAGCGCATCTCGATTGCGCGCGCGCTGGCCGGCGAGCCCGATCTGCTCGTTTGCGACGAGCCGACCTCCGCCCTCGACGTGTCGGTGCAGGCGCAGATCCTCAACCTGATGCGCGAGCTGCAGGAACGCCTGGGCCTCACCTACGTCTTCATCTCGCACAACCTCGCCGTGGTGTCGGAGATCGCCGACCGCGTCGGCGTGATGTACCTCGGCCGCCTGGTCGAGCTTGCGCCCGCCGCCGCCCTTTTCAGCCGCCCGCGCCATCCCTATACGCGCATGCTGCTCGACGCCCTGCCCGACCTTTCCATGTCGGGCAAGGCACGCACGCCGGTCGGCGGAGAAGTGCCCAATCCGCTGGCGCCGCCCGCCGGCTGCGCGTTTCATCCGCGGTGCCCGCGCGCCTATGAGCGCTGCCGCACCGAGCGACCGCTTTTCGAGGACGCGATCGCGTGCCACGCCGTGCATGAGGCGGTGCCGGGCGTGTAGGGCAAGCAGGGGCGGGATGTAGAATTCAAGCGACATGAAGCGCGAACAAGTGCCCGTCGAGAAGCTCGAGTTCGGGATGTATGTGGCCGAGCTCGACCGGCCGTGGACCGACACGCCGTT
>DASPMF010000095.1:0-8840 GCA_035627155.1 Burkholderiales bacterium
GCCGCGCGCAATGGCTTTCATGGATCGTTACGGCCATCGCGTCCGCGCTGGGCGTGATCTTCGCCTTCTGGGTGTCTCGCAACCTGGTGCGCCCCGTGCTCGATCTGCTGCGCGGCACGCAGGCCGTCGAGAAAGGCGACCTCGACGTGAAGATCGTAGTGCGCACGCGCGACGAGATCGCGCAGCTCGCCGGCTCCTTCAACCACATGGTGGGCGAGCTGCGGCAGAAGGAGCAGATCAAGGAGATGTTCGGCAAGTACGTGGACCCGCGCGTGGTCTCCGGCCTGCTCGACGAGAAGGCGTTCGGGGACACGGGCGCGCGGCGCGTAATGACCGTCTTCTTCTCCGACCTGCAGGGCTTCACCACCCTCTCCGAGCGCCTCACGCCGGAGGGCCTGGTGAAGCTGCTGAACCAGTACTTCACGCAGATGGCCGAGGCCATCCGCGCCCAGCAGGGCCTCATCGACAAGTACATCGGCGACTCGGTGATGGCCTTCTGGGGACCGCCGTTCACCGGCGAAGCGGACCACGCCCGCCTCGCCTGCCTGGCGGCGCTCGACCAGCGCGCGCGCATGAACGTCTTCGTCACGAAGATCCCGGACATCCTGGGCGTGAGGAAGGGCGTGCTGCCGGACCTGCGCGTGCGCATGGGCATCTGCACCGGGGAGGTCACCGTCGGCTCCATCGGCTCGGACGACGCGCGCAGCTACACCGTCATCGGCGACACCGTGAACCTCGCCTCGCGGCTCGAGGGCGTGAACAAGCAGTACCACACCGAGATCATCGTCGCCGAGGACACGTGGAAGCTCGCCAAGGACATCGTCGAAGTCCGCGAGCTCGACGCCGTGCGCGTCGTCGGCCGCAACCAGCCCGTTCGCCTCTACGAGCTCCTCGCGCGCAAGGGCGAGATCAGCCCCGAGCAGGCCAGGCTTCGCGAGACCTTCGAGTCCGCCCTCGCCGCCTACCGCGCAAGCCAGTGGGACGCCGCGGAAGCCGGCTTCAAGGCGAGTCTGGAGCTCTCCCCCGACGACGGCCCCTCCAAGACCTTCATCGAGCGCCTCTCCAAGCTCCGTTCCGGCGTCCCAGGCAGCTGGGAAGGTGTCTGGAACCTCTCGGAGAAATAGGGTGCCTAGCGGCGCGCCAGCTTCAGGTTGGCCTGCGTGAGGCGGTCGATGAGGACGCGCATGAGCGCCTTGTTGAAGGCGACCTGGCACTGGTCCGTGGAGGCGCGCAGGGCGTCGGCCTTGATCTCCAGGACGGTGATCGAGCCCACGGAGACGATGGTCGTGGTGCGCCGGCCGCTTGAGCCGGTGAAGTAGAGGACTTCGCCGAAGCAGGCGCCGGGCTTGAGGGTGTTGAGCGGCTTGCCGAGGAGCGTGACGGCGACTTCGCCCTCGAGAAGGAGGTAGAACGTGTCTCCGGGGTCGCCCTCCTTGATGACGATCTGCTCGGCCGGCACGGTCTTCCAGCGGGCGATGCGCACCACTTCCCAGAGGGCCACGTCGCCGAAGTCCTGGAAGAACTCCATGTTGCGCAGCGTGTTGAACTTCTGCGAATCGGAGGCGGTCTCGCCGGCGAGGTTGAGGGTGCTGAACGCCTTGGAGAGGTCCTTGCCGAACTCCAGCCACGACGGATAACGCGCGGCCAGGTCCTTGTTCATCGCCCTCAGGACGATCTGGTCGAGGAGCGCCGGGAGCTCGGGCCGGTACGTGGAAGGGGGATGGGCCTCGGTGTTGAGGATGGCGTAGGTAAGCGCGGCCTGCGTGGCGGCCTGGAAGGGCAGGCGCCCGGTCAGGAGCCGGTACATCACGACGCCGAGCGAGTAAATGTCCGTCTGCTGGTTGAGCGACTCCATGCGCACCTGCTCGGGCGACATGTAGGCGGGAGAGCCGACGCCGGTGATCTGGGTGCTCTCCGAGCCCTGCCTCTGCTGGAAGGAGGCACCGAAGTCGCCGACCTTCGTCTCGCCCGTTTGGGACAGGAGGATGTTGCCCGGCTTGATGTCGCGGTGGATCACCCCGTGCTGGAACGCGTACTCGAGCGCGCGAATGCACTTGAAGATGATTTCGACGACCTTGGGAAGCGGCAGGAGGTTGGTCACGCTGGAGTGCGCCTCGAGCGTCGTGCCGGGGACGTACTCCATGACGACGTAGCTGTGGTCGGGCTCGGCGACCGCGTCGTAGATGTCGACGATATGCGGGTGGTTCAGCTTCCCGGCGAGCGAGGCCTCGGCGAGGAACGCCTTGTGCATCATGCGCTGGGTCGGCGCGTCAAACTGCGTGTCGAAGAGGAAGACCTTGATCGCGACGTCGCGGTCGGCGAAGGGGTCGCGGCCCAGGTAGACGCGGCTGGTCGCCCCGCTGCCGATCTCGCGCACGACCGGATACTTGCCGATGTGCTCCTGCAGCTCGAACTTCAACCGGCTTCCACCCTGGACACGCCGGCGGCTAGTGCAGGGTCAAGTCGGGACCCACCGCGCCGACGAACGTGGCGATGTGGTTCAGCAGCTCGTTTTCCTGGTACGGCTTGCCGAGGAACGCGTTGACGCCCAGCTGCGCGGCCTGGTTGCGATGCTTGTCCGCCGTTCTCGAAGAGATGATGACGATGGGAATCTTCGCCAGCCGCGGGTCCGCGCGCACGTTCTTAGTGAGGTCGAAGCCGTCCATGCGGGGCATCTCGATGTCCACCAGCATCACCGCGGGCAGGCTGTCCTTGAGCTGCTGCAGCGCATCCACGCCGTCCTTGGCGGTGAGGACCGTGTAGCCCTCGCGCTCCAGCAGGCGGCTCGTGATCTTGCGCACGGTGAGCGAGTCGTCCACCACCATGACGACCGGGTTGACCGAAGGCGCGGCGGCCGGCGCGTCCGCCATGGCGGCGGACTCGGTGGCCGGCTTCGGCGGCTGCAGGCGCGCGCGCTGCGCGAGCTGGACCGGGTTGAGGATGAGGACGATGCCGCCATCCGGAAGCACGGTCGCGCCGGCCACGCCCGGCACGCGGGCGAGCTGCGGCCCGATGCTCTTGACGACGATTTCCTGGTTGCCGATGAGCTCGTCGACGTGCAGCGCGATGCGCTGGATGCCGCTCCGGAGCAGTAGCACGGAGTTGTACGGCTGGATCTCCGTCGCACCGCTGTGGCCGAGGAGCTCGCGCAGGTAGTGCAGCGGATACGAGCGGTCGCCGATTTCCACCGTGCGGCGCTCGTAAAGGCTCGACATGGCGTCGGACTTGAGGCGCAGCACGTTCTCCACCATCGCAGCCGAGATGGCGAGCGGCTGCTGCCCTGCCCGCACCATCACCGCCTGCGTCACCGCCAGGGTGAGCGGCAGGTAGATCGTGAAGGTCGTGCCCTTGCCGCGCGAGGAACTGATGTCCACCCGGCCGCCGATCGAGGTGATGTCGTTTCGAACCACGTCCATGCCGACGCCGCGACCTGCCAGCTCGGTGACGCTGTCCGCCGTCGACAGCCCCGAAGCGAAGATGAGGTGCTGCTTTTCGGCCTCGCTGAGCTTCTGCTCGGACGTGACGATGCCCGCCTCCACGGCCTTCCGGTAGACCTTCTCGCTGTCGATGCCGGCGCCGTCGTCCGACAGGATGAGCGCGATCTCGTTCGATTCCTGGCGCAGCGAGATGCTGATCCGCCCGGTTTCCGGCTTCCCGGCCGCGGCGCGCGCCGCCGGCGCCTCCAGGCCGTGGGCCAGCGAGTTGCGCAGCATGTGCTCCAGCGGGGCGCTGATCTTGTCGAGCACGCCGCGGTCCACCTCGACCTGGCTGCCCTCGATGTCGAGCTCGGCCTTCTTCTCCAGCTCGCGCGCGGTCTGGCGCACGATCCGGTAGAGGCGCTCGTTGAGGTTGGAGAACGGCACCGCGCGCATCCGCATGAGCTCCTGCTGCACGTCGCGGCTGGTGCGGGCCTGGGCGAGAACCGCGGCGTCGGTCTCGCCGAGGTTCTTGACCAGCGCCTGCTGGATCGACGTGATGTCGTGCAGCGACTCGCTCATCAGGCGGGTCAGCTCCTGCAGGCGCGTGTAGCGGTCGAACTCCAGCGGATCGAACTCGGTCTTCTTCTCCTCCAGCTCCGACTTGCGCGACTGCATCTGGCTGTCGGCCTGCACCTCGACCTCGCGCAGCTGGTTGCGCAGGCGGGCGATGGATTCCGAAAGGTCGCCGAGCGACTGCTTGAACGAGCGCAGCTCCGCCTCGATGCGGGAGCGCGCGATGCTGACTTCGCCGGCCTCGTTGATGAGGTGGTCGAGCGTGTCGGCGTTGATGCGCAGCATCGCCGCCGGGCTCGGCAGCGGGGGTTCGGCGCGCGCGACCGGCTGGGGCGCCGGTTGCGCCGCCTTCGATTCTTCCCTCGGGGCTTCCTTCGGGACGACCGGCGCGGCGGGTTCCGGCTTGCCCTGCATGCGCTCGAGGTCGAGCGAGAGCCGGTCCATCTTTTCTTCGAGCTCGGCGAAGAGGTCGGCGTCGAACCGGTTCTTCTCGAGCGCCGCTTCCAGCAGGCTTTCCATGATGTGCGTCAGCTCGCCGAGGCGGATCGCGCCCGCCATGCGCGCGCTGCCCTTAAGCGTATGCAGGCCGCGCTGCAGCGACTGCACGACGTTCACGTCCGTCGCGTCCGCCTTCAGGTCGCGAATGTCGCTGCCGATCTGCGGCAGGAGCGTCTGCGCCTCCTCGATGAAGATCGGCAGCAGCTGCTCGTCGATGTCGTCGTGCATCTTCCGAAGCTCGCGCCCCGACGGAGCGGCCGGCTTCTCGACGCTCGGTGCTTCGGCCTCTTTCTCCGCTGCGGGCTCTTTCTGCGCCTCCGGTGCGCCGGGCTTGCTGAGGTCGAGGTCGATGTCGCTCAAGTCGAACGCCAGGCTGGGCGCCGGTTCGGCGGGCACCGAGGACTGCAGGCGCTCGGTCAGGCCCTGCAGCGCCTGCGTCATGTCCGGGCCGCGCTGCGGCGCCTGCTGGCAAGTCACGGCGTCCACCATCTGCTTGAGGCCTTCGATCGCCGCCTTCACCTGCACCGCGTCTTCCGGCGCGGTGGCGAGGCGCGCGAACGGCACCCACTGCTCGATGGCACTCGCGAGCTCCGCGATCGCATGGAAGCCGGCCGTGCGCGAGCTGCTCGCCAGCGTGTGTGCGGCGCGCAGGAACTCCTCCGTGTCCTCGCCGTGCGTCGCGTCCCAGCGCTCGCATTCCCTCTCGAGCGCTGCAATGTGCCCGGCCGCTTCCTGCACATAGATGTCGAACATCGCGCGGCTGAGCTTCACTTCGCCCACCACCACGGACTCGGCTTCCGGCTCGCTGGGCGCAGTCAGCGGCGGCTCGGTGATCTCGCCCGTTTTGAGCTTGCGCGCGAGATCGACGATCCCCGCGGCGTCGATCTCGCCCTTGAGGCTGCCGTCGCGGAGCTGCTGCACCCAGGTCGCGAATGCGGCGCTCGCCTGCTCCACCAGCGCGAGGAGCGTCGGGGTGGCGGCCCGCTGCTGCTCGAGCCAGCGGTTCATCACCTGCTCGATCTCCCACGCGACCTCACCGAGGTCCATCAGGCCGACCATGCGGCCGCTGCCCTTCAGCGTGTGGAAGGCGCGCCGGATCGTGGTGAGCGCGTCGCGGTTCTGCGGCTGGCTGCGGCACTCCGGCAGCGAGCTGTTGATGGTGGCGAGGACTTCGCCCGCCTCGTCGAGGTAGATCTCGAGCAGTTCCTGGTTCACCGCGGGTCGCGAAGCCTGCTCTTCGGCCTTCGGCGCGGGCGCTTCCACCTTCGGCGGCGCGTGCAGGACGATCGTCTTGTCCGTGTCGGCCGGCGCCGGAGAGGCGGAGGGCTCGAGGTCGAGGGAGAAATCCGGCATCACCGGCTCGGACGCGGGTTGGGCCGCACCGGCCGCGGGCATGGCGCCGCGCTGCTCGTAGCGCCGGAAGAAGAGCTTCAGCGCCTGCTCCGCCGGCTCCTGGCCGCGCAGGCACGGGTCCAGGTAGAAGCCGAGGCTCGACAAGCCTTCCGCGACCCAGTCCAGGTCCTCCGCCGCCTGCGGATGGTCCGACGCGGCGAGCACGGCGATCATCGTCTCGCAGATCGCCAGCACCTCGGCCGCGCGCTCGAGCCCGAGCACCACGAGGGCGCCGTGGATCTGGCGCAGGTAGGGCACGAGGCCGTCGAGCGTGTCGCGGCGGGCCGCGTCGCGCGCGAAGGCGTCGAGCACCTGCTCCACGTGCTGAAGGTTGGCGAGGATCTCCTTCGCCACCTGCGCGCGCAGCGCCATCGCACCGATTTCGCGCGAGAGGTCGGCGTGCAGGCCTGCGGGCGGCTGCCCGCTGGACTTGCCGGCGGCCGCGTCGAGCAGCCAGCCGCCCATGATGGCGATCTGCTCCTCGAGCTCGGCGGGAGGGTGCGCGAGCGTGTCGATCACGGTCTCGACGAGCAGGAATGCCGAGGCCATCTCGATCACCATGTACTGGTTCTTCTGGGGATGCGGGTCGGGCAGCCTGGCCGCGACGAGCGAGATCGCCTCGAGCAGCTTGGCGAGGTGCGAATTGCGCAGCTCGGCCGCCTTCGCCTTGAAGGCGCCGAGAAGCTCCCGGAACCGCGCCACGCTCTTCGCCTCGCCGGAGATGTACTGGATCCAGACGCCTTTCAGCGCCTCCAGGCGCGAGCGCGCATCGGCGAGCGCGGGCTGCAGCTGCTCGAGATCCGGCGCCGCAGCGGCAGCACCGGCGGTCGCGAAGAGGCTGTCGAGCTTGTAGAGCGCCCGCACCTCGGCCGCGCGCGATCCTTCCAGGCTGGCCGTCGCCACCACGTAGAGCACTTCGCGCAGCAGCGCGTCGTTGCCCTTGTGCTGCCCGGCGGCGAGGTCGCGGATATGGAAGTCCAGCTTGTTGGCAAGGGCCTTGCACGCCGCGCCGCGCGCCGGGTCCGTGGCCGACGCGTTGGCCGCCTGCAGCCCTTCCAGCAGCGCCCCGGCCGCCCACCACACGCCGCGCGGTTCGGGCAGCTGCCCCGCCACCTGCCAGAGCGCGTCGATGGCCTGGCGCATTTCGTCCAGGCCGCCGGGCTGGTGGCGCAGCCATCCCAGCATCCCCTTCTGGAAGCGGGTGCGCTGCGCCTGCAGGTACGCGGCGAGCTCGCCTTTCGCGATCTCGCGCCCGAGCGGATGCGCCGGCGCGGTCGCGCCGAGCTCCGGATAGAAAAGGTCCTTCTCGCTCGCATCCGCCTTGCCCTGCAGCGCGGCGATGTCGCGATACGCCGGCAAGAGGCGCAGTGGAAGGTTCGCCTCGCCGTGCACCAGCCCGTCCAGGAACTGCTTGAGCGCGACCACCGCCTTGTCCAGCGTTCCGGCGCCCTCGGGGGTCACCTCGGAGAAACCGCTTTCCAGGACCTCGCAGAACCGCGTGGCCCCCGCGAGTCCGACCATGCGCAGTGCGCCACTCACCTGGTGCAGGTGCTCCGGGCACTGCTTGAGCACCGAGGCATCCCCGGGCGCCGCCGAAAACTTCGCCAGCCTCTCGCGGACCAGGTTCAGCGCCTGGTCCACCTCCGTGCTGATCCAGGAGAGGAGCGTCGTGTCGGCCATGAGGTCGTTCTCGCGCAAGATCGCCCTTTACGCGAGCTTGAAGCCGGACACCGAGCTCTTCAGGCCGTCGGCGAGCGCAGTCAGCTTCTGCGCCGACGCCGCGGTCTGCTTCGTGCCCTCGGTGGTGAGCTGGGTGATCGCAAGGATGGCCTTCATGTTCGCCGCGACCTTGGTCGCCGCATCGGCCTGCTGCTGCGTGGCGCTCGAGATCGAGCCGATCAGCTCGGCGAGGCGGTTCGACACCTGTCCGATCTCGCGCAGCGCCTGGTCCGCTTCGTCGGCCGTCCTGGTTCCCTGCACCACGCCCTGCGTGCTGCGCTCCATGGCTTCGACCGCGTCCTGCGTGTCGCGCTGAATCGACTTCACGATCGCGCTGATGTGCTTGGTCGCCTCGGCGGAGCGCTCGGCCAGCCGCTGCACCTCCTCCGCGACCACCGTGAAGCCGCGCCCCGCCTCGCCGGCGGAGGCCGCCTGGATGGCGGCGTTCAGCGCGAGCACGTTCGTCTGCTCGGTAATGTCGGAGATCAGCTGCACGATCTCGCCGATCTCCTGCGAGCTCTCGCCCAGCCGCTTGATCCGCTTCGAGGTTTCCTGGATCTGCTCGCGGATGTCGTTCATGCCGCGGATCGCGTTCTGCACTGCCTGCGTGCCCTTCTCCGCGGCGTGGAGCGACGTTTCCGCCACCTTGGCCGACTCGCCCGCGCTCTTCGACACATCCGTCATCGTCTGCGTCATCTGCGCGACCGCGCGGCCGGTGTTCTGGATCTCCGTCGACTGCTTCTGCGCGGCGTTCAGGAGCTGCCCGGTCACCTGCTGCGCCTGCTGCGTGGCCGAGGTCACCTCCGTCGCCGCCGAGGTGATGCCCGTCACGAGGCGTCGCAACTCGTCGATGGTGTAGTTGATGGAGTCGGCGATCGCACCGGTCACCTCCTCGGTCACCTTGGCGCGCACCGTCAGGTCGCCGCTCGCCAGGTTCCCGATCTCGTCCAGCAGCCGGAGAATGGCCTCCTGGTTCTGGCGGCTCTGTCGCTCCGATTCTTCTGCGCGCCGCCGGCTGTCGTCGAGGTAGACCTTTCCGACCAGCAGCAGCGTGATGAACGCGAGGGCGGATACGACGCCCAGCGCGATGAAGTTGTACGTGCGCGCCTCGAGCTCGCCCTGGTAGGCCTCGTTCAGCCGCTCGGAGGCGGCGAGCAGCGTCTCCGAGTCGTTGAAGATGTCGCGCGTGGCACGCTTCGCGTTCACCAGGCGCTGCTGGTTGCCGAGGATCTCGGCGAC
>DASPMF010000096.1:0-2103 GCA_035627155.1 Burkholderiales bacterium
ACGCTTAACGATGTGCTTAGTTCGGCTGATCATCAACTCGAGGAGCTTGCCCATAGGAGCTACCACGTTCCTCCGAGAAATCGAAAGGTCCAGCACGAAAGCGGCCGCTGCGCGAAGTGGGCGCTGGCGACTTGAACTGGATGGTGTGGATCTCGGCTCCGGCGTTAGCCCGCCAGAAATGAAAAAGGGCTGCATCTCTGCAGCCCTTTGATTTCTGGCGCGCCCGGCAGGATTTGAACCCACGACCCCCTGGTTCGTAGCCAGGTACTCTATCCAACTGAGCTACGGGCGCGAAGGGCCGGAATTATAGCAAAGGGCCGCGCGCGCTTTCCGCAATTTCCCGGGAGGAATCATGAGCTTCGTGCTGGAAGTGCAGATCCGGATCAAGCCGGAGAATGTGGAGCGGTTCATGGCGGCGATCGCCGAGAACGCAAGCGCGGCGCGGTCGGAGCCGGGGTGCCTGGGCTTCGACGTGAACGTGGATCCGCAGGACGCGACGAAGCTGATGCTGTACGAGACCTACCGCGACGAGAAGGCGTTCCAGGCGCACCAGGACGGCGCGGCGTTCAAGAAGTACCTCGCCGAGGGCGTGCCGCTGCTCGCCTCGCGCGAGCGGCGCATCTGGAAGAAAGTGGGGTGAGCCTCAGCCCTCGTCGAGCAGGCGCTCGGCGTCGGCTACGGTCGCGGCGGTGTCGGCGCGCAGGCCCTGCGCGCTGGCTAGCGTGCGGTTCCACTGCAGGTGCGTGATCGCCTGCTTGCCGACGACGCGCACGACGCGCGTGCAGCCCGCCTTCGCCGAGGCTTCCTGCGCGCGTTTCAGGTGCTCGGTGGCCTTCTCGTCGGCCGGCTTGAGCTCGCTGATGTCGTTGATCACCGCCCAGCCCGGCCGCAATTTGGCGATTTCCTGGAGGATGGCCTGCGCGACCTTCTTCGCGTCGGCTTCGCTCATCGCGCCGGCGAGCTTCAGGTAGAGGCGGTTCTTGATCGGGTTCGCGCGGATTTCGCTGGTGAAGGTGCTCATAGGAGAAAGGCTCCGGTCAGTCCGCCGGCTCCGAGGAGCCAGAGCGGGTTCATTTTCGGCGCGTACAGCATCCCCGCCGCGCTCGCGCCGGCGATCGCCCACATGCGCCAGTCCGGCGTGGCGCCGGGCGTGGCGAGCACATAGCCGCCGGAGAGGATCAGGCCGACCACCATCGGCGCCATCGCGCGCTGAATCACGGCGCGCCACGGCGAATCCTTGAAGCGGTCCCACAGGTCCGCGACCCACCACGCGATCACCGCCGCGGGGCCGCACATCGCGAAGAGCGCGACGAGCGCGCCGGCGAGGCCGGAAACCTTCCAGCCGACGAGGCTCGCGATGAGGACGTTCGGGCCGGGCGCGGCCTGGCCAAGCGCGTAGAGCTGGACGAAGTCGTCCGCGCTCATCCAGTCCTTCACCTCGACGACGTAGCGCTGCATCTCCGGGATGATGGACGGCACGCCGCCCATCGAAATCACCGAGAGGAGCGAGAAGTAGAGCGCGAGCTCGAGGAGCGTCATAGCTTCCCCGCCTTGGAGAGCGCGAACGCGGCGACGAGCGCGACCGGCAGGACGATGAGGAGCGAGAGCCGTGCGACGGCGATGGCGAGGAACACGCCGGCGATCACGGCGAGCGCGCCGGGCTTGTGCACCAGCGCGCGCCCCAGCTTTACCGCCGTGCCGATGAAGAGGCCCGCGCCGGCCGCGCCGACGCCGGTGACGACGGCGCGCAGCGTCGGGTTCGAGGCGAAATCCGCGTACAGCACCCCCATCGCCATGACCCAGACGAACGGCAGCGCGAAAAGGCCGAGGAAGGCGACGAGCGCCCCGCGCACGCCGAACCAGCGCTTGCCGAGCACGATCGCCGAGTTGCCGATGTTCGGCCCGGGCAGGAACTGGCACAGGCCGATGGTCTCGGTGAAGTCGGCCGGCGTGAGCCAGCGCCTTTCCTCCACCATGACGCGGTGCGCCCACGGCATGACGCCGCCGAAGGAGCGCGCGCCGATCGAAAGGAAGCCCATGAAGAGCTCGGAGAGGTTGCGTGGCGGAGCGACCTGCATTTTTGCGCCACAATATAAGCCATGC